>JAEERY010000043.1 GCA_016286035.1 Lachnospiraceae bacterium | reverse complement strand
AATGATCGTAACTGTTGTTCTTTCATTGATAGGCTGCATTGCTTTCTTCCTGCTGATATTAGGTGTTACGGTAACTTTGCCGTCGCCGGGACTTATCAGCTTTTTCCCTGAAGACGTGCAGGAGAGACTGCGCCCGCGTGTCGAGAACAAGCCGATGACTTTTAAGAGGTTCATGGGCTGGGTGATCCTTGCGGCGTTTTGCATTCTGTATATAGGATTATTCGTCTATGGCGCTGCAGACGGAATAAAGAACGGGTATTCGTTCTGGCAGTTCCTTTTGCGCTTCCTGATAATCGGCGCGTCGATGAAAGTCTTTGACATAGTATTTTTCGATTATTTCATATTGACCAGAACAAGATTCTTCCAGCACTTTTTCCCTGAAACAGAAGGCTGTGCAGGATGGAAGGAATTTGGATATAACCGCAAACAGCAGACAAGACAGTGTGTGGCCATAGTTGTTTTGAGCCTGATAGTAGCATTTATTTGCACGTTGTTATGAGGTTTCTATGTTTGATAAACGCCAGGGAAGACCATTAAAGGAGATACAGGAAATGAAGAGTTACAATGATATCGGAATAGACGGTAATCTTGATAGAGAACGGATAGCTCATCTTTTCAAACTCGGTATAGTCGCAAGTCTTCTGGCTTTATCTGCAGATATGATACTCGGGTGGGGCGTAGCGGATGAGTCTCTTACAGGTCTTGATCAATACTTTTCAAGATATCTTACAGTGTCAGATGCAAGGATCGTTTGGTCGGCCGTTCTGGGTATGATCGGTATAACTGTTGAGACACTCTGCTATTTCGGAGTGTACAGACTTATCGCTTCAAGATCTGAAAAACTTGCTCATGCATATAGGGCAGGTCTTATAGGCATGCTGGCCTTCGGCCCGTTTACACACGTAATGTGCTGTGCATCGATTTACCATCTGAATGCGTTGAACAGGATCGATCCGGCATGTGCAGCTGATGGCACCGTGAAGTTTATCTTGTGTTTTCTGCTTCCTGTTACGGTGGTATTCTTTCCGTTTTTTATAACGGCAGCCGTCATTCAGTTTAAAGCCTTTCTAAAGAATGAGACACCTTATCCGAAGTGGTGCTGTATCTTCTCGATCCTTTCAGGACTTCCTTTTGTCTTGCTGATCAAGCTTATCGGGAATTACCCTGTTGTTTATGCAATATCCACGGGCTGGATAAGCATAGGAAGTCTGATCGCTTTTTCAGGCCTTCTGATAAACATGAAGAAAGCAGACATGTGATATTTCAGACAAGAGTGCCTTTGAAGTTCTTGGCCGTATCACTCTCATCTGCTACATACCAGTAATCGCAGCTGTCACTTCCCAATGCGCATGTGTGCGTACGGATAAGCTTAGCATGAATGAGTTTGGGAATGATGTGATCTGTTGCGCATAAGTATGGCAGAAGATCCATATAGCCGTTAGCTCTTGTATAATCTGCAAGAGGGCAGCCTACCAGGTCAAAGCAGACGCCTTCTTCGGTGTTTCTCGGATTGATGCGTACCCTCCATGTGTTGCCCCACTGTCCCTGAGAGAGCTTCTCTTCAACGAGTTTTGCATATGGAACGTAGCGTTTATACATGGATTTTCTAAGGAACTTCATCTGACCTTTGCGGTTGACGTTGATGAGTTTTCCTATAAACTTGTATTTCTCATAGATCTCGTTAGCCAGTTCGGTTACAGCATTGCCGTCTATCCTGTGATCTGAAGCTTCGTAGAAGGATATTGCAAGTATCATGAGATCGAGATTATGAGCCATGAGGTTTTCCTTGCCACCAATGTCAGGTGCTTTGGCAAAGAGTACCGGAAACAACTCATCTGCTTTGCTGATGATCGTTGAGGCTTCGGTGGGATAGTGCTTTTTTGTATATCTGATAAATGCTTTCTTAAAGCTTTTTGCCATTGATGCCATATTAGGTTACTCCGAATAAAAATAAATGATTTCGGATATTATACAGCACTGTATTAGCATATTCTAACTTTTGTTAGTAAAAACTATTGACAGTATTCAGAACAAGCAGTAATCTACGTTAGCTATCAGCGTTAACTAACAAAAGGTGACAACTGTAATATGCCCAGAGATAAGACATTAAGCCATGAGAAAGTCAACAGAGCTATCCGTGAAGAATTCCTTGAGAAGGGATTCGAAGCAGCATCTGTAAGAAGCATCGGCGACAGAGCCGGTATGACTTCTGCGGGCCTTTACCGTCATTATCCTGATAAGGCGGCTATGTTCGATTCAATTGTAGAGCCTGTTGTTACGGCTATAGAGAATTGGACAAACGACCATAAGAAGAACGCTTATAAAATGGTTGAGGAGCGCGATCCTGACAGCGATCTTTTTGCAGAAACATTCCTGGATCTTATCAGGGATATCATCCTTCCTTATAAGGTTGAGTTCAGGCTTCTTCTGACAAGTTCACGCGGTACTAAGTACGAGAATTTTGTAAATGACTTTGTCCTTGAGAACCAGACTGAGATGATGAAGATGTTCGGATATCTTAAGAGTAAAGGTTTTCCTGTTAAGGAGATAAGTGAAGAGGAACTTCACATATTGTTATCAGCTTATCTGACGGCATGTTTTGAACCTGTCGTACACGGATTCAGTGATGAACAGATAGAAACGCATCTAAGTACTGTCCGGGAATTTTTCTTACCCGGGTGGAGAAATCTGATGGGAATGAAATAGGAGCCGTAAGGCTCTTTTTTATTGCTTAAGCTATCAGTTATCGGTTGATGATAGCTAACAAAATATGAAATGTATAACAAGGAGGAAATAAACTTGGGAAAGACACCGAAATACGATCACATGAAGCTGATAAGGCAGTTTGCCGGCGGGCATAAGCACCTTATCACTTTAGGAAGGATCCTCGCAGGATTAAGTGCGGTCATTACACTTATACCTTTTTATCTTCTTTGGAAGATTATCGCTGTTGCAGTTGAAGGAACAGATCTGGAGAGAATCAACGGATATGCATGGGGAGCTGTAATCCTTATCGTATCAGCGCTTCTGGTCTATATTGTCGCTCTTCTCTGCACGCATATTGCAGCATTCAGGGTTCAGGCTAACATGAGAAGCGAACTCATGAGAAAGATAATAAAGCTCCCTCTCGGAATTTTTGATGAAGACGGAACAGGTAAGATCAGAAGGATCGTAAGTGATTCCACTGCGGCAACTGAGACTTATATCGCGCATAACCTTGCCGATAAGACCGTTGCAGCCGTAACTCCTGTCGGACTTATCATTCTTATTCTTGCGTTTGACTGGAAGCTTGGTCTTATCTGCATGATTCCTGCCGTAATCGGATTTATCTGCATGATGTCCATGATGGGAAAAGGCATGCAGCAGAAGATGAAGGAATACCAGAATGCGCTTGATACTATGAGCAGTGAAGCTACCGAATATGTAAGAGGTATTCCGGTAGTAAAGACATTCGGTCAGACTGTCCATTCTTTTAAACGGTTTAAGGATTCGATCGAAGGGTATTGTAAATGGACTATTGCTTATACTCTT
>JAEERY010000042.1 GCA_016286035.1 Lachnospiraceae bacterium | reverse complement strand
CGGTAAAAGCAAAATGCAACACTTAATTAGTTCTTTATTGTGGTACTTAACAAACAATTCGGTAATTACTTACCAGCCTTAGGTCTCTTTGCGCCGTACTTTGAACGAGCCTGCTTACGATTTGCAACGCCTGCAGTATCAAGTGTTCCACGGATGATATGATAACGGGTACCCGGAAGGTCCTTTACTCTACCACCACGGATGAGTACAACACTATGCTCCTGCAGATTGTGACCTTCGCCGGGGATGTAGCTTGTAACTTCCATACCGTTTGAAAGACGAACTCTGGCAATCTTTCTAAGAGCTGAGTTAGGCTTCTTGGGCGTAGCTGTTTTAACTGCTGTACAAACGCCTCTCTTCTGGGGAGAGTTAGACTCAACCGCCTTCTTATGCAGAGAGTTGTAAGTTCTGAGCAATGCAGGTGCTGTAGACTTCTTAACCTGCGCCTTACGTCCTTTTCTTACTAACTGGTTAAATGTTGGCATTCTGATTTCACCTCCTGTTTTCAAATTTTAAATACTTATGCGCAACAAAATAAACGCAAAAATCGCGCATGCTCAAATAGTATATATCCGCATGCACGATTTTGTCAATGGATTTATCAAAAAATGTACCTTTAACGTTTAAAGGTCTGTATATCTGTCTTTGGTTTCCGATAGCGCCCTCTCATGCTGTTTTGCTATCAGTGAATTCATATGCATTCTGTCACTAAGACATAGTTTTATCTGTTCAGCGACTGATCCCCATTCATCTGCAGCATACATATTGGAATCTGCCACGAAAGAAGCGTTATGCACCGTCTCTTTGAATGCAAATATCACCATATTCTGTATGAAAGCCCTGAAAACTATGTCCGATATCTCATCGTATCTGTTTATATCAAGATATATATCACATTCATCCAGCAGCTTATCAAGCGTACGATCCTTTATTCCCGGATAAAGCGAAACATTGTCATACTCCTCAAGAGAAAGCAGCTTTGATGACATTTCAGTTACGGCAGCTATATAGAAATGCACCTCGGGAAGTTCCTTTACTATATCTTCAATATGAAGTATCTGATCCGAATTGGTACATATAAGTGCTTTTTTCTCAAGCCTGTTTTCCCTTGCAAAAGGATATATATATCCTAAGCATGACATTATGCTGCTATCCGCGCCAAGGCTTATAAACCTGTCATAGGCATCTTTGTCCTGCACTATTATCTTTGTTATATCCGAAGCTTCCCTGTTAAGGATAAGATTCATATTGCCGGGGATCTCTTCTCTTATACCTTCCTGCCAGAATAATATATCTTTCTTCTTTCCCCTGTTTAGACGAAGGGAAACAAATAATGGATATGACAGAGAATTAATATAGAAGATACTCTCTCCGAGACCTGCTTCCTTGAGGACAAATGTTATAAATCCTGTCTTATCTCTGAAAATATAGTCCCTGCCGTCACGTGTATATATAACGCTTCTGGTAACAAAGTTTTCATTTACCGTTTCTATGCCTTCTTTTGAAAACCATGTCCTGTTTACCTTCTGTCCTTTATAATTGAATACAGTCTTTGCAAACAGTCTGCCATGCTTATCATAATGCTCACTCAGTCTGACATACCCCGAAGCATCCATCCACTCCACCAGCTTTACCTGTCTCTTATGCTTTGGATTCGCATAATATATGGCTGCCCGTTGAACATTATATTCATGCACCTTACCGACTCTGTTATCAGAGCTTATCTCCCAGTAATCCGGAACTGTCACCTCATTAAAATACAAAGGTCTTCCTGAGGCATCATCTTTTTCCTTTCCGGTCGCGATATCATATATGGAACAAACTCCATCAGGCAAAAAACCGTCATCTTCCGTAACTATTGCCTGAACACTATGGCCCGCAGCGATCAGGGATTCATGCAGCAGTCTGCTCTCACGACCGTAGTCTTCAATAAGAAGTATCAAATTGTCTGCTCTATCACTTCTTTCCATTTTTTCTCAACCTCTGTTGTAAGATACTTCTTTGCTATTTCATATGAAGCTTCATGAAATGTATCAATACTTTCTCTTGAAAAGAGCTCTATCAGTCTGTCTGAAAGTCCGTCTACCGCCTCTCCCGATTCTATGCTTTCCTTCCACGGTATAAGATATCCGTTATTCCCATTTGAAATAAAAGTCTGATTACCGTATCTGACATCAAATCCTATCACGGGAAGGCCACCCGCTATAGCTTCAAGTACCGATAATCCAAACCCCTCACTGGTGGACCCCGAAATATAGGCGTCATATGTCTGGTATATCTCTTTCAGATCACAATGTCCTTTCAGTTTTATATAATCCTGCGCTTCATGTTCTGATATTATCTTAAGCAGCCTCTCCTCTTCCTTCCCCTTCCCGTAAATATCCAGGGTTATATCGGGTATGACCTTGTGTGCTTTAATGACCGCCTGTACTACCCAGTCGACATGTTTCTCGCTTGCCAGTCTGGATGCTGTTATAAGGCTGTGCCTTCTTCGCTCTCCCAAAGGATATTTGAGTTCATCCACACTTCCCACAGGAATGGTTACTATTTTGGGTGAAACATCCTTATATTTTTTAAACTGGTCAGCCAATAGGTCTTTCTGAACATTTGTTGCCGTAACATAAAAATCTATATGTCTGTTCTGTGAAAACTCATATTCATAAAAATTGTTCCATCTTATGTATGTATCATCAGTAGCACCTTCACTGAAGTGATCCGCGTGTATGACAACAGCGACCTTTGAATCGCCATGATTTCTAAGAACTGCCTGCCCTATCCCTGTAGCCCTGTCAATGATCACAAGATCATCAGAACTAAGGTCAAGACCCTTTACAAGATACCCTATGAGTTCCTCTTTTGAATACAGCACCTTATCAGGGAACTTATACATGACATTCTCATCATCGTTCAGCTCCTCATATGCAACCGAACCGTCTTTATTAAAGAAACGTCTCTGATACATATGTGCCTTTTTATCAAGCGGAGCATAGTATTCAGAATAAACCCGACAGTATGTATAGTAGTCTTTTCTTATGAGTTTATTATCTGATACGATCTCTACCCTGTGCACTCTGTCACTGTCTTCATTAACAAGATAAGCAGTATAAAAATCACCATCACCAAAATCAATCCTGACTCTTTTATTGTCTCTTACAATACTTCTGACACTTCTTGTCACCGTCTTCATAAGATCATCCAGTTTAAAGGTAACTGGCGAAATACCTGTATCGGTAAACCATGTATAGAGCCATATGATCTCATCATCAGAAAAACCTATAGCTTCAGTCATATGCTCAATGTTCTCTGTCGGGAACATATCAGTAAAAACAAATTTTGCTTTCAGACCCAATCTTCTGAATATATTCGCACGATATGCCTGAGCGTATTCAACTCCGCTGCTGGCCCATCCTATGCCTATATTAAAATTATATATCACCTGCACGAACCCCTTTCATAAATGCAGTATATTACCACAGTCACATAATCAAGGAAATACAATAGATATTTTTCCGTCTTCATCAAAGCTTACCGTACTCAGGAGGACATTTCTCATAATGTTTTTGTAAACTTTCTCTTCCATCTGTCTGTACGATTCCAATGCATCATTCTGATATTCATATATCGGATTACGCTGTGCCGTGCTTCTTCCAAAAACAGCTGTCTGCAGCTGCTGAAGATAATCGACCTCTTCAACCCATTCATTGTCAATTGATGTAAGGGTCGCATTTCTTATAAAATCGTTAAAGCCTTCTTCATCGCTGAACATCTTTTTCTTCTGATCAAGCGATTGCTTTACCTTATCCATCAGATAATTCTTCAAAACTTTCCTGTGCTTCAGAGTATACTCATCCATATCGTCATCGAGCCTGTATGATATGTTATCAAGTATATATCTGTTGATCATTCGTCTGTCTGCATGTTCGTTCTGTTTCATAAAGCCGTCAATCACTTCATCAGCTATGCTCGAAAACAGCTTATCATCAACATCCGCCTTATCAAGCAGGTTATTTCTTGTCTTATATATAAGCAGTCTCTGCTTTTTTAGCACCTTATCATAGTCGGAGTTCATTCGTCTTGCTGTTTCCGCAAACTCCTCATTAAGTTTCTGAGCTTCATTTATTATTTTTTTAAGTCTGAACCTGCCTACGCGGTGTTTACCTTCAGAATATCTTTCCACGCTTTCAGGGTTAATATTCTTAACCACCTCATCCTCAAGTGAAACAAAGAACCTGCTGCGTCCGGGATCTCCCTGTCTGCCCGCTCTTCCCCTGGCCTGTCTCTCGAGTCTTACATTCGACATGCGTCCGATCCCAATGACATACAGACCACCAAGTTCTCTTACTCCCTCGCCGAGCTTTATATCCGTTCCTCTTCCTGCCATTGAGGTTGCCACTGTTACCGCTCCTTTGACTCCGGCTTCCTTAATGATCGCGGCTTCCCAGAATGCATTGCTGGCATTCAAGACATTATGAGGCACCCTTGCTCTTATAAGAAGATCCGAAACATATTCGGTCTCTTTCATTGTTCCCACAACGATCAAGACAGGCTGTCCGAGTTCATGTGCTATCAACGCCTCTTTTATCGCATCTGTAAACTGATCCGTCGAGTTGCGGTAATACTCGTCTTTCATATCTTTTCTGATAACAGGCTTGTTTGTCGGGATCACAACGGTATCCAGCCCGTATATGCTCTTTATCTCATCCTTCGTGTCGGAAATTGTTCCGCTCATACCCGCAACTTTTTCAAATATGCTGAAAAGATTAGGATATGTTACAGATGCAACCGAACGTGTCTCCTGGGAGATCTTTAATCCTTCCTTTACTTCGATAGCCTGATGCATTCCTCCTTTGAGTTTAACACCCGGCATCATCCTTCCCGAACCCGCATCCAAAAGCACAAGTTCCTTTTTATCGCTCACAACATAATCCTTGCCTTTTTTCAATAGGATATGCGCCTTTAAGGCGAGATTGACATGTCTGTTTATCTCAAACCATTCTTCGGCATAAAAACTCTTTATCCTGAAGAATCTCTCAGCTCGCATTATTCCTTTGTCAGTGAGCCAGACCTTATTCTCTTCGCGAAGATAATCCTCCTCTTCTTTCAGTGTCTTAACAAAGAAATCCGCTATTTCATAAAGATTTGACTGCACCCTTGGTGCACCCGCGATTACAAGCGGCATCTGGGCTGCATCCAGTAAGACAGCATCCGCTTCATCAACGATCACATAATGAAAACGGTTTAAGAATCTTTCATCTGCGGATTTGACCAGATTATTAAATAGGTAATCAAATCCCAGGCCGCCATTCGTTGTATATACGATATCGCAGTCATAGATTTTCTTCTTTTCTTCATTCTCTATCTTTTCTTCTTCACGCTCATTTACCGCACAGGAAACAGTAAGGCCCATGAATCTGTATACGGGTCCCATCTCCTCGCAGTCTCTGATCGCCAGATAGGTGTTTGTTGTGACCAGTATCGCACCTTCTCCCGAAAGAGCATTAAGATAAAGAGGCATTGTAGCTGCCAGGGTCTTTCCTTCTCCGGTATTCATTTCACATAACATGCCTTTATGAAGACCGATCGCTCCAAGAACCTGTGTATCATAGGGATACAGTCCCAACACCCTTTTATCCGCTTCACGAATGGCCGCAAAAGCTTCAGGCAGTATATCATCGGTGGTCTTGCCTTCTTCAAGCCGTTTCCTGAAGCTTCCAGTCATGGCCTGAAGTTCACTGTCGGTAAGTGATGACATCTTTTGAGAAAGCGAATTCACTTTTTTCAGTATGCTGTTCAGTTTTCTGATATTACCGCTCTGACTCATGTTTTACTTCCTGTATCGTGACTGATCTGAATCTCAGTTTTTTTGCTCCGCCCGCAATAAGCTGCAGACAGTAGCTGTAAGTAGCCATGGGACATTTAAAAACAGTGGTCCGGTCTCTTACTATGTATTGTCCGATCTGTTCATTGTATCTGTCATAGTATACCAGTCTCATAAGTATGCCTTCTTCTACATCGGTCTCCATATCCACAGACAGTTCATATTCACCCTCGCCGTCAATAATGGGCAATGTAGGTTCTATGCGCTGTGCCTGATAATTGGTTTTGGAAAACCATGATTTGATAACAGAACCTGCAGGCATAAGGTCGTTTTTAAATTCCACATCATCTTTTGCGTGAAACTTAACCTCAGACCCGTAAATATATGCATCGCTCATATAATCGGACCAGTATATTATCCATTTTCTTCCGTACAATAACTCATTCATCTATTATTCTCTTATACACATCTTTTAATATCTGTCTGTATCTTTCACTGAACCAGTAAACAATACCCCCCGTATTGTCATTATGCCTTCCGTGGAGTCCTTTACTGTAGACTTTCGCTCCGGCACTGTTCAAATGCTCTATAAGCCTGTCATGAGCCATTATGTCATAGTCATCTTCTATCATATAGGATATGACAAACAATGTATCCGCAAAGTCTGCTTTTTCAAATTTATCCCACAGTTTGCTGTTAAGCCTGTTTATAGCATCCTCATCCGTGGCTCCCGTTATGTGATATAAAACATCCAGTGAAGTCGGAAAACCTCCGGGTCTTCCATATAGCTCTGCTCTTGCAACATCACCTATACTTGCAAGAGGCTTTCCTATTATAACAGCTCCCGGTGATATATCCGGACTGTAATACAGTGCGCCTGTAGTTCCCATGGATAAACCAGATAAGATCACGCTGTTTCCGTCAAATCCCAGTTCATCCATATGTTTGTGTATGATACCTGACAGAAGTTTTTCGTATTCATCATCGCCCATATAGAAGCTTCCGCCTTCAAGTCTTCCTTCTGCGATAAGCAAAAAAGGGGCTCCGAACTTTTTCATAAGATTGTAACCTTCAAATCCTTCTCTTGTCTTATAACCGGAAAAATAGACATTTAACGGAGGTTTCATATCTCCGGGATCAAAATAACAGAACACTTCCTCTCCCGATGAAGATCTGAATATCTGACCTCCCGGGATAAAAGCACCGTATCCTCTCCTTGAATAACGGTCATGAAGCCCGTTAATCGTTAGTTTTCCTTTTCCCTTAGCTTTGAGCGATACAAATAGATTGCCATTACCGTATTGATTATCTATGCAAAAAACATCCTTTAGTCTGGCTCTGTCGAATTCCCAGTGCTGCTGAAGGTTCGAAATGCTTCCGGACTTATACTGACTCACAGAAAGAATAAGTGATATATCAGGAGAGTGTGTGAATTCAAGATACATATCCAGACACTGTCCTTCTTTTATCGGTATGCTGTTCTTCCAATACAGTATCTGCCTGTACTGTTCCCCGAAATCCCCTTCAAGTTCTACTCCGCTATAACCCTTCCATGAAACATTTCCTTCAAATCCGGGATATATCATAATGTTGTTTGGTCTGAACTTCTCTCCGTAAGGCTTAGGATAGAAATTCCTTATCTCATTATCAAAGAAACTCTGAATACCAAACTCAGGGATGAATATACCTTTTCTTGAAGTCAGTAGGTTCTTTATAGTAAACGATAACCCAACTCTGTCAACTATGAACAGTGAATATGCCTTAGAAACCTTTCCTAAAAGTTCAGCCTCTCTGTAAGTTGGCGCCCGATCAATAAATACAACATCATAGAGCACATCTTCAGATTCTATCTGTTCACTGATCTTTACATAGTCAGGTATCCGATACAGTTCATTCCAGTCTTCAGTTGATAATACAAGTACTTCAATATTATCCAATGCTATCTATGACCTCTTTCCACTTCTCTAGCAAAACGTCTGTAGAGAACCTTTTACCCATCTCATAAGAACATATCATTGCATCATTCCAGTTTGCCAGACTGTCAAGATAAAATCGCATAGCTACGGTTATCTCCTCAAGTCCGTCTATAACTCTGCCGTTTTCTCCGTCTTCAACATACTGATTTCTTGCTCTAACAATCTGAGGTATACCGGTACTTATAGCTGCTATCTGAACATAATTCTCTGGCTTCTCACTGACATCCACGAGCAGTCTCTGCTCTCTGATACACCTTGAAACCGAAAGCTCATCTACGCACTGATCAACAATAAATCTTATGGGCACATCATCCATATGATCGATCATATTCTCAGCATGATCGTCTTCCTGTTCCTCCAATGCATACCTTTCATCGATCCCCGCTTTTTTCAGTGCATCTCTTGTGCGCTGTAAAATATTAGATTTTATATTATATGCTGCCTCTCTTGTAAAGAGGTGAATCTGAGCCTTTTGATTTTCTTCAAGGTATAATCCCATCAGTTGTACCACACGATCAAACTCGATATCTTCCAATCTATCCACCGGTACCAGTATCTTTTGGACATTCATCTGCTGACTGATTCCAAAATCCGTTCTCGAGTCATACGGACTTATATATGTGATGTTCGACATATCGCTTTTCAAAAAGACCTTTATGCTTCTTGCAAGCATGGGAGAATCCGCTATGATATAATCAGCTCTGTGAAGGATATTCTCATGCAGATCACTTTCAAGCTGCATTCTTTCCTCCATCAGCGAAAGGACCATTTTTTTTCCAACCAGACAATCATCTACGACATTAAGATGCCTTTCATGCATGGCAACGCAGAATATATCCTCTTCATTTGTCAGATCAATATACTCAGATAGCACTTCCGAAATAACTTCTTCTATATCATCGTAGTAGAGTTTTTCATATGCGAGTCTATATTCCACACCTTTATAAAGAATCACAAAATTCGGAGACTTTGGATTTATCTCAACATGTCCGTCCGAAACAAATCGTCGCAGTTTCCAGATCCCGTTTTCCATAAGGTAATCCTGATACTCTTCTTTGCCGTCTTTATATACTATAGAACTTGATACAAATCCCCTGTCATCATAGATATTGCTCCTGATCTTCTTATCGTCAGAAAACATATCAATACGGATCATATTGCCGTCTTCACCAAACTCAACCTGAGCCCATTTCTTGTTATCGAGATAAGCGATTACTGCAAAAGGTGTATATTCAAATTCAATTCCTTCAGGCCACTTAACATCTCTAAACGAAAACACACCCATCCTTCTTCGTGTAATCTCGCACATAGCATCAAAGCATGACCAGTATCTAGCTCTGAATATACTCTGTCTGTGCAAAAAATGTCTGAAGTTAGGAACATGGCTTAACACTATGATTCTGTACGGCCACACATTATTTCTGTGAAACAGCTGAATCTGCTTAACAGTATCGTCATATTCGGATTTTTCTCTTCGAACATACCAACACTGCTCGTTCTCACTCCATGTATTCTGTTTATACCAAGCCGGAATAATATATAACATATCTCGTCCTATCAAGAAGTTTATTAAATAAATGTCTTATATGAATCAGTATGAATAACTGCCTCCGCTTCCTTGTACAGATTGCTCCACAATCCCATAAGGATCATAGCCGATGTAGGCAGCATGGCTACGGTTCCAACCAAAACTCCTTTCATCTGTAGGTATAAAGAAGCAAATATGCACCCACCCAATATAATCGAGCTAAATATACTTATCTGAAAGATATGTTTCATAAGGTATCTTTTTGTGTCCTTTCCCGGATGAATCCCTGCAAGACTGTCACCGCTCTTTAAGAACTGTTCAGTCATATCCGAAGGATTGATTATCAGGTATGACAAAGTAATATTCAACAAGAAAAATATACATATATAGACCGCTATACCCAGGGGTTTGCTTAATTCAAGATTATCATTTACCCAAATGACGGTATAATTGTCAGGCATATTCCTCAAAAGAGTTCCCGCTAACATCGTTGGTATCATATAGGCTGCCGAAGTAAACATTACAGGCATTACTCCAACCGGATTGAACTTTATCGCCTGATAATTCTTATCCGCATATATATTGTGTATTGATATTCTTTGAACTGGTATACGTTTTTCGGAATTCTCCATAAAAACCATTACAAGCGCAGCCAATACAGAAAGCATGATCGGCATAACCACTTCTGATCTGTCAACTGACCGTAAACTGATTATTATTCCATCAACTATATTGACGAAAATCAGTGCAGTCTGCCCACCTATCCCATAACGTTTATTTCTTCCGCTTAACCACATTATGATACATGCACCTGTTATCATTTCCAAAACAGCCACAAGTTTCATCATAGGATACTGTTCTGCCACAAAACTCAATTCATCCAGTCTCAAAATTGCCAGAGTGACACTGAGCAGCAACATTATGATCACAGTCAGTCTATTCATCTTTTTGGCCGATGTCCTTGCCTTGGCTTCCTTTGATCTGCAGGCAACAATTAACTGTACAAGAATGCTTGAGATCATGTAAGGTGAGATTCCCAATGCCATAACCGAGCACTTATAAATATCACCACCAACTGACTGTTCAAGAAGCATCCCTGCGTCCAACGCATTTTCATACATTGATGTATCGATGCCGTAAAGAGGTATACTACGCCCAATACAATAAACGGATATTATTAGAATCGTAAATAATAATTTTGATAAAAACAGATATGCTCTTCCTGATCTATTCATAGTTTCATACACATCATTGCTTTTTTTGCATTAATAAAGGTGACCACCTGTAACAGGATGATCACCTTTATTATATCACTAAGCTAGATTCGGTGCATTACATATGCATATGTAGTAATTACATATTGTTATCATCGTCCGAATCATCTTTTCTATCTTTTGCTGCTGCAAATCTTCTGTTCTTTGAACCGAATCCAAGTTTTCCTGCCACAAGAGCGCCTGCTGCGAATATTCCTCCGATCACGCCCTTATTGACCGATTTATTCTCTGCCTTGGGAGCCATTGGAACTTCACTTTCATCAAGTTTCTTGATTTCAGGTTCTTCATCAACTCCTAATGCAAGAGGAACCATTCCATCTTCCATAGTTACCTGATCAGGCTGATCAACAATATTCTGATCATTATTCTGATCCTGAGCATTATCTATATTCTGATCCTGAATCTGATTCTGTTGCTCATTAACATTATTTACCGCACCATTATTGGCATTATCAACCATACCAGCATTTGCAATATTTGCATTAGATATTGTCACAGTATTTCCTGTTACGTTATCTGCCACCGGTGCAGAATCTGCTGCAGGTATTGTGTCATCTCCACCAACATCAGTTGAATCTCCACCTGTAGTCGTCTCACTTCCAGTGTTAGCTGCAGTACTTGCTGCTTCACTCGCTGCGGTACTTGCTGACGTACTTGCTGCAGTACTTGCTGATGTACTTGCCGCCTCACTTGCTGCAAGGCTTGCTGATGTACTTGCTGCTTCACTCGCTGCGGTACTTGCTGATGTACTTGCGATCGTGCTGGCCTCGGTACTTGCTACAGTACTTGCCGCCTCACTTGCTGCGGTACTTGCTGATGTACTTGCTGCTTCACTCGCTGCAGTACTTGCTGATGTACTTGCGATCGTGCTGGCCTCGGTACTTGCTACAGTACTTGCCGCCTCACTTGCTGCGGTACTTGCTGATGTACTTGCTGCTTCACTCGCTGCAGTACTTGCTGATGTACTTGCCGCCTCACTTGCTGCCAAGCTTGATGATGTACTTTCTGCCTCACTTGCTGCAAGGCTTGATGATGTACTTGCTGCTTCACTCGCTGCAAGGCTTGATGACGTACTTGCCGCCTCACTTGCTGCCAAGCTTGATGATGTACTTGCTGCCTCACTTGCTGCAAGGCTTGATGACGTACTTGCCGCCTCACTTGCTGCCAAGCTTGGGGATGTACTCGCTGCGGCACTGGCTGCGGATCTCGGTGATGTCCTTGCCGCTTCACTCGCTGCGGTACTAGCCGCCTCACTTGCTGCAGTACTTGCTGCTTCACTTGCTGCCAAGCTTGATGATGTACTTGCTGCTTCACTTGCTGCCAAGCTTGATGATGTACTTGCTGCTTCACTTGCTTCCAAGCTTGCCGATGTACTTGCTGCTTCGCTTGCTTCCAAGCTTGCCGATGTACTTGCTGCCTCACGTGCGGCAAGGCTTGATGACGTACTTGCTGCCTCACTTGCTTCCAAGCTTGCCGATGTACTTGCTGCCTCACTGGCTGCAAGGCTTGATGATGTACTTGCTGCT
>JAEERY010000041.1 GCA_016286035.1 Lachnospiraceae bacterium | reverse complement strand
CATACGGCGCAGAGAACTATCCGGATATGATCGGTTCTAAGGTTTGCGAACTTGGTATCTGGTATCCTATGTACTCTTACTCAAATGCTATGACAACAGACACACCTGGTGGTGTAGCTTGGACAAAGAT
Source organism: Lachnospiraceae bacterium (assembly GCA_016286035.1). Classification (GTDB taxonomy): domain Bacteria; phylum Bacillota; class Clostridia; order Lachnospirales; family Lachnospiraceae; genus Colinaster. The sequence goes on along the minus strand of JAEERY010000041.1, from coordinate 18,331 downwards.
GGGCGAGACAAAGCATAAATGGCTTCCTAAGGTAGTTATGTCTTCTAACTTCGAATCAGAGTGGAACAGCTACATGGATGCTTACAATGCATGTAAGCCTGAAGACTTCCTTGCAGAGATGCAGGAAGAGCTCGAGAGAAGAGCAGCTACAGCTAAGTAATCCTTTGGGATAACAGTTGTATAATATGAATTTATAAGTAGCCGGCCGTGGTTGCCGTATTGCAACCACGGCTGTATTACTGAAAAGAATCTATATTAAAATCGTTATGCGCGTGGAGGATGAAATGGCTGACGAAAAGAAGAAGAAAAAGAGGGAAAAAGAAGCTTCGATCACTCCAAAGATCACTATGAAAGAGATCAAGCGTCAGAAGACGCTGCTGATCTGGTCAGCCGTATTTTTTGTATACGGTGTAGTTTTCTGCTATTTACCTCTTGGTGGATGGTTAATGGCATTCCAGAAGTATAAACCCAAAACAGGTATACTTCACAGTAAATTTGTAGGTCTTGACAAGTTCAGGACACTGTTCTCGGATCCTCAGTTCTTCAGAGTATTCAGAAATACTTTGGCGATGGGAACACTCAATCTTATTACAACATTTATCATGGCGATCCTTTTTGCCATACTGTTAAATGAAATCCGTGGAAATCTAATGAAAAAAACCGTGCAGACGATCTCATATCTGCCGCACTTCCTGTCATGGATCATCGTTACCGGTATTTTGCACGATGCTCTGTCATCATCAGGTAGTGTTAATGAATTGCTGATCAGTCTGGGCTTTATAGATACATACATTCCGTTCTTCTCAATCGAGAAATACTTCTGGCCTATAGTTGCATTTGCTAACTGCTGGAAGGAGACAGGTTGGAATGCGATTGTATATCTCGCAGCTATAACTTCGATTGATCCTTCACTCTATGAAGCTGCTTCCATCGACGGTGGCGGAAGATGGGCGAAGATCAAATATATAACCCTTCCGAGTATCAGACCTACGATAATGATACTGCTCCTTATCAATATCGGTAATGTTATCAATGCCGGATTTGAAATTCAGTATCTGTTAGGTAACTCATTGATCGTTGAAGTTTCAGAGACAATCGATATCTACGTTTTGCGATGGGGTATCAGTCAGATGGACTACTCACTCGGTACGGCGGCCGGTATATTCAAGAGTCTGATATCAATTGTTCTGATATTTACAGGTAACTCGCTGGCCAAGGCATTTGGTGAAGAAAGATTATTCTAGGAGAGAGGTTATAATGAGTAAGAAGAAAAAAGAGGAAGAGTATTACAGACCCAAAAAGAAACATCTTTCTGGGTGGGATAAAGCCTTCTATACCGGCAACTTTATATTCATGCTGGCTTTCGTAGTTATAACGCTTTATCCTATATTGAACACTCTGGCTATTTCGTTCAATGACGGTATCGATGCCGTAAGAGGCGGTATCCATCTTTGGCCCAGAGTATTCTCAATAAAGAACTACCAGACAGTTCTTGGTATTCAGGGATTCAGAACAGGTGCCATAATCACTGTATTAAGAACAGTTATAGGTACACTTACATCCCTTGTAGCCAATGCACTGCTTGCATTCATAGTAAGCCGTAAGAGATTCCTGTTCAAATCACAGTTATCTGCTTTCTGGGTAATCACTATGTATGTTAACGGCGGTCTTATCCCGACATTCATACTGTTCAAGTATCTGCACCTGACAGGTTCATTCTGGGTATATGTTATCCCCGGTATGGTATCGGCATTTAACGTGCTGGTTATGCGTACATACATGCAGGGTATCCCGGATTCACTTGAAGAGAGTGCACAGCTTGACGGAGCAGGATATATGACAGTATTCATTAAGATCATATCTCCTCTGTGTAAGCCTGTGTATGCTACAGTAGCTCTTTTCGTAGCGGTTTATCAGTGGAACGCATGGTTCGATGCAATGATCTACAACCGTCTGAATGATAAGTATACAACACTTCAGTACGAGTTGATGAAACTGCTTAACTCAGTTATGCAGCAGAGCGGATCTGCAGCGGATGCAGCTGCCACTCAGGGACAGGCAGTATCGCCTCAGTCAGTACGAAGCGCAGCTACGATCATCACTATCGTTCCTATCGTATGTCTGTATCCTTTCTTACAGAGATATTTCGTAACAGGTCTTACGATCGGTGGTGTAAAAGAATAATAAACATTATCGGCGGGTGTTATCGCACCCGCCTTTTTATGCCTAAGATCAGCTTTTAAGCATACAAAAAAAAGACAGCGATCGCTGTCTTTTTGTTATGGACCAGACGGGAGTCGAACCCGTGTCCGAAGCCCCATCCCCCGTACTTCTACAAGCTTAGTCAGTCATTTGACATTCCCTCTATGCGGCGGCGACTAACAGCCTCCGTACTTTGGTAGCTTCATGATACGCCCACATACTCAAAGCTTTGTATATGTCGTTTCTCACATAGTCGATGCCTTTATCCGATGTGTGAGTGCACCGGTAAAGACAGCTGCAAACTAGGCAGCGTAAGCTAAATTTTCGTTAGCGTTTAATTTTAGGTTTGCAATTAACGTGTTGCAACGGCTTGCTTCTCCGGCTTCAAAAACCCCGTCGAGACCTTGACTGGCCCCTAGATGTATATACTACTCTAATAGTATCGGTTTGTCCACAGCAATATTTAGATCTGTCTCAATCCTTTCATCTTTATCTTTTCATGATACATATCATTGTCGGCACGTTTAAAGACGGTGTCCACATCCAGATCGCTTCCGGGATGGTAGATCGCCATGCCTACGGCTGCCGAATACTTTAACCACGGATCACGATCGCTTGAGGCTGATTCTTTGTATCTTTGACGTATTGTCTTAAGAAGCTCTTCCTTGTTTTCGTAATCCCTGCCTTCAAGGATGACAACAAACTCATCACCGCCGATCCTGAAGATGGGAGAGTGGGCATATACGTCGCTCATTATCTCGCATGCACCCTTTATATACATATCACCCTTATCATGTCCGTATGTATCGTTTACCTTCTTTAAGAAGTTAACGTCTATCATGACTATCGCGAAACTTACCCTCTTGTCGATGATACCCCACATGAGCTCATCCGACTTCTTTGCATATGCGGCTTTATTCTTTAGTTTTGTAAGCGAATCCTGATATGCGATCGTGTTTATCTCGGTCATATGCTGCTGAAGGCCTTTAGCCTCGTTTTCAACGTTTGCGACCGCTTTTACATAATCCTTCATTTCGGAATAGAGCTTTTCGACAGAATTACTCAGTGACTTTATCTCATTGTTTGCTCTTAGCTTCGGAGCTATGAAGATGAGATCTTCAGGCTTGCTCTTTGCTTTTGCCGAATTAGCCAGTCTTAAAACGCTGCCTTCGAGCTGATTGACGGGAGCTGTTATGTTGAAACGCAGCCATATGATAAGCGAGAATATCAGCAAAGGAGCTGTGATCATCGTGATGACTGCAAGGACAAGTACATCCTGGCTTACACTGCCTTGTATATCGCTTACAGGCATGTCAACACATAAAAGCGCATAATGCTCGCCTTTGGAGTTTATCAGAGGCCTTGCAAGCGTGTAATACGAACCCGTGCCTGTCTTTTTTGTATAAAAGGAATCGCTTTCACCCGAAAGGATCCTTTTTAAGTTCTGAGCATCATCATCCGTAAAGTTGTCCGCATCACCGTCTCCGAGAGATTTAAGGTTTTCATCAGCAGGATCAGCATAGAGTACATATTTGACCTTCTGAGGATCCTCGGGGAAAACGGGTTTTACTATATAAAGATGTCCGATCTCTTTATAGTTGTCTACAAACCGTTCAAAAAGGACACCTGTTTCCTTGTATTTTTTGGATTCTATATATGTTTCGGCGCATTTAGCCATGTCATCATTATCTATGCAGCTTTCAGCATAGGAGACAATGCTTTCCATCTGACGTTCATATTTCTTATACATCGTGTCGGAAAATGTCCTGTAGGTTACAACGGAAAGGATTATCATTATAACGATGATAAATGCGATACATATCAGAGCTATGCTTTTGTAGAGTGTGTTATTCTTCTGTGTCATCAGTTCCTCCGATACTGATATTTTACACCTTAAAGGGATTTTTTTCTATAAGATACATGAACCTGAGTAGCATATCGGTTTTTTAAAAAAAGACTTGCATTTTGATCCGGGGTAGAGTATACTTACATACAGTTAGCGAAGCCTAACCATAATCATGTGCAAACTCCCGGATAAACAGCCACGTTTTCCGGGAGATATTTGGAAGATTTAATACGTCAACAGAATACCAATACAATATACACACACACTTAAGGGAAGACCTCCGGAAATCAAGTACGGAGGTCTTCTTTCATGCATAGCTGCATCAAGATAAGAGTTGACATATTAGGATAATGGTGCTAACATTCAGTTAGTCTAGACTAACAAAGAAAGGAGGGATCATAATGTATCAGCAGATAATTAGCGGATTAATGATACCGTTTATCGGAACCTCAGCCGGAGCCGCCTGTGTGTTTTGCATGAAGAGAGAACTTGGAGCAAAGGTACAGAAAGCATTGACAGGCTTTGCGAGCGGTGTAATGGTAGCTGCTTCCATCTGGAGCCTTATAATTCCTGCAATGGACCAATGTGAAGGCATGGGAAAGCTTTCATTTGTTCCGTCATTTATCGGTTTCTGGTTAGGTATTCTGTTTTTGCTCTTACTTGATACTGTAATACCGCATCTTCACTTGAATACGGATGAAGCTGAAGGCCCGAAATCCAAGCTTAAAAAGACTACAATGATGGTACTTGCGGTGACCCTTCACAATATACCCGAAGGAATGGCCGTAGGTGTGGTATATGCGGGATTCTTATCCGGGAATACAACAATAACTGCAGGAGGAGCTCTTGCATTATCCCTTGGTATCGCAATACAGAACTTTCCCGAAGGAGCGATCATATCCATGCCTCTCCATGCACAAGGAAAGAGCAGACTCGGGGCTTTCGGAAGCGGTGTCTTATCGGGAGCGGTTGAACCTGTAGGAGCACTTCTTACAATACTGGCTGCAGGACTTGTAATCCCTGCGATGCCTTATCTTTTAAGCTTTGCTGCGGGAGCGATGATGTATGTTGTTGTGGAGGAACTCATCCCCGAGATGTCATCGGGAGAGCATTCCAATATAGGAGTTATAATGTTTGCTCTTGGATTTACTCTTATGATGGCGCTTGACGTGGCACTGGGATAAATTTAAATACTTTATGATAAAGGGATCCATGACTTAAATGGATCTCTTTTTTTATACCATACGGGCCTGCTACATGGTACAATTAAATGGTTGAGACACTATATACGTGAGGGAAAATAAGATGCATCATATTTTTCTGTTTGATCTTGATATGACACTTCTTGATTTTCATGCTTCCGAGTACATAGGATTAAAAACAGTCGTTGAAGCTGAAGGTTTTAAGTTTGATGATGAACTGTATAAGTACTTTAAGGCAAGGAATAAGGAACTGTGGCTTGAACTGGAAAAGGGTACCATTTCAAGAACAGAGCTTTTTGAAACAAGGTTCAGACTCCTGTTTGAACGATGCGGTGCTGATGTAAGCAGAATCGATCTTTTAAAGAAAAACGGCGACTTTATAAGCACCATGGCAAAAAACGGTGTTGCCATGGATGGTGCAGAAGACTTTTTAAAAAGGATAAGAGAAAACATAAAGGATTCAAGAATATATATCATTACTAACGGTGTACAGGTCAATGCTGAAGGAAGGATAAAATCCATAGGACTTGACAAGCTGATAGATGATCTGTTTGTAAGTGAGACGATAGGTGCAAACAAGCCTTCCAAAGAATATTTTGATATCGTGCTTGATACTATAAATGAGCCTGATTCGAAATATATGGTGATAGGAGATTCACTTACATCGGATATGCTGGGGGCTAAGAATGCAGGACTTGACTCATGCTGGTTCATGCCTGAAGGGGATATTGATAAGGCAATGGAGGAATATGATATCAGCTATAAGGCATCATCGTTTGATGAACTATATGATATCTTAAAAAAATGGGCATCTTAAAGGGAGTAAAAGGAGGTTAAAATGAGACTTGACAGGATTAGTGAAAGGATATGGGTATACCCTTTTGAAGAGGAAAGGGATCGCCCGAATTTAAGCTATATAAAAGGAGACAGATTCAGCTTGGTTGTGGATGCGGGACATTCAAAAGACCATACAAAAGAGTTTTATGAAGAACTTACAAAAGCGGGACTTGAGCTTCCCAAACTTACCGTGATCACACACTGGCACTGGGATCATACTTTCGGCATGCATGCGATAAGCGGCTTAAGTCTTGCCAATGAGCTTACAAACAAACATCTTAAAGAAGCTGCACAAAAGATAAAGGATGAGGGTGAGGAAGCCTTTCTTTCACTGGATGAAACTATACGCCGTGAATATGCCGACTCTAAACCCGTGATCGTAACACTTTCCGATATGACTTTTAGCGGTGAGATGATGATAGATGCAGGTAACTGCCCGGTAAAGATCTTTCAGGCTCAGTCTCCGCATACGGATGATTCAACACTTGTTTTTGTACCTGATGACAGAGTCCTTATAATGGGAGACTGTACGGGAGGTCAGTTCCCAACCTGGGAAGTTGATCAGACACTCGCAGACCGCCTTGCGGATACGATCCAGAAGATAGATGCCGATATATGTCTTCCGGGACACTGGACACCTCTTTCAAAGGAATATATCATAAAGGACCTTAGAGAGGGTGAATAGATCCAAACGTTGAAAGGATAAAAGATGAGCTCACTTTTAAGATCGACACTTAATACAAGAGCACTGCCGACCGGTAATCTGCGATATATAAGAAGTGATTATCCGGGAAAGCTTACCGATGAGGAAGTCAGGTGGCTTAAGGAAAACAACATAATGACCGTTGTGGATCTGCGTGAAGAGAAAGAGTATACAGCAAGAGCATGCAGACTCGAAAACGAAGAAGGTTTTTTATATTATCACATGCCTGTAACAGGTGGCGGAGATACACCAGAATCTGTAGAGGCTGTCGCTGTTACATATCTGGGAATGCTTGATGAAATGATGGATGAGATCATATATACCATCATGAATGCGAAAAGCAATGTGCTTTTCTTTTGCGGTGCAGGAAAGGACCGTACGGGAGTGGTATCTGCCATCATTTTAAAGAAGCTCGGATACAGTGATGAGACTATAATAAAAGATTACATGGAGACCAAAGACAACCTTATGGGATTTTTAACAGCATATGTTAAGGAACATCCCGAGGTTGATATCAATATCATTATCCCCAATGAAAAAAATATCAAAAAGGTATTGAATGTTCTGGATGAAAAACTCCCGAGACTGGTCGGATACGATGATAAGATGAAAGAAAAAGTCTTTGAATTTACGGACAGCTGTTTTCAAAAGATAGGTAAAACCTTTGAGCCTGACAAAAGACATTCGTTTTACAATAATATCGAAGAAGAGTTTGACAGATTCTGGTGTCTTGTCTTAAACAAGGAAGTTCTGGGCACTGTCGGAGTTAAGCACATGGATGATGATACAGCCGAGCTTAAGGCACTCTATCTGTCGGATAGATTAAGGGGAAAGGGTTATGGCAGACTTTTGCTTGATACGGCAGTAAGCTTTTCAAAAGATAAGGGATACAGGCGCATTGTTCTTGATTCAATGGAGAAATATACAGATGCATTAAGACTGTATGAGAAATACGGATTTAAGCATATCGAAAGATATAATGAAAACATGTATGCGGATGTATTTATGGAGTATTCATTTAAAGATTTGGTTAACATAAAATAGAGATATGGAATAAGGGGGGACATCCATGAGTAAAAAGATAAATATATATGTTATGATTACGCTGGTCTTGCTTTCACTTGCAGGCTGTAAGATTAATGTTAACGCTGACAGCATTGTTAATACTTATGAGGTGACGGATGAGGCAGTCGTTGAAGAATACTTTGAACAGGGCAAGCTCGTCACAATGGTAAAGTATTATGAGATGGGTGACGGTACATTCAAGACCGATTCAAATTCATATAAATACAGGCTTGAGATATCGGGCCATTTGAACGGGGCTGCCAAGGACAGCACATATGTCTATCTAAGCAATATTGAGGATATATCGTTTGAACAGGCCTGGAAAGCGGCGGGACTGAGCAGCAACATGGATGACTACTTTGATCCGAAGGATGCCGTGCTTGTAGCTTTGAAGTGATAAATATCTGAAAACAGGAGATAAGATGATATCGGATAAGAGAATAGATTCGGGGAAAGCATTTGACTGGGGCAGGACATCAAAGGAATATGCAAAGTACAGAGACATCTATCCAAAAGAGTTTTATGACAGGATAGTAAAAAGGAACCTTTGTGTTAAAGGGCAGAAAGTCCTTGATCTTGGAACCGGTACGGGAGTACTGCCAAGAAATATGTATCAATACGGAGCAGAATGGATCGCAACGGATATATCCAAAGAGCAGATAGAGCAGGCCAAAATACTTGCCAAATCCCAAAACATGGATATAGATTTTAGAGCGGTCGCTACGGAAGATATAGCTTTTGATGATGAGAGCTTTGATATTATCACGGCATGTCAGTGTTTCTTTTATTTTGATCATAAGAAGATAATGCCAAAACTCCATGATATGTTAAAGAAGGACGGAAAGCTTCTGATACTCTATATGGCGTGGCTTCCGTATGAAGATGAGATAGCAAATAAAAGCGAACAGCTGGTTAAAAAATACAATCCCGACTGGACAGGCGGCGGTGAGACAAAACGCCCGGTAAATATACCCGATGCTGCATATGAGTATTTTGAACTTGAAGATCATGAGGAATATGATCTTAAGATTCCATTTACAAAAGAATCATGGCACGGACGTATGAGAGCATGCCGCGGTATAGGAGCCTCTTTAAATGAGGATGAACTTAAAAGATGGGATATTGAGCACAGAAATATGCTCGATGAGATTGCTGATGAGAACTTTGATGTACTGCATTATGCGGCAATGGCAGTCTTAAGAAAAAAGTGATATTAAAAGGTATATGAGATGGTAAAGATAATAAGAATAAAAGGCGGAACAGATAACTGTTATCTTGTGACTGACGATAATAAGGCAATACTTGTCGATACCGCAAGCGGCGCAAATCTTGATATGGTGATAAAGGAATGCGATAAGTATGAGATGAAGCTTATCGTTCTTACACATGTTCATTTTGATCATGCCGAGAATGCTTTCGAACTTTCAAAGAGATATGATATACCGGTAGCGATAAACAAACTTGATGAGGAACTGTTTGAAAGCTTTGATAAACAGCCTTTAAAGCCTATCGGACTTGTAGGGCGTGTTGTACTGGGACTGTCACTGAAGGTATTGAGAAACACTAAGATTGAGCGTCCGCAAAACATCATATATATAGATGATGGTGATGATCTTGGATCATTCGGATTTGATGCAAAGATCATAGGTCTGCCCGGTCATACTCTGGGCTCGATCGGAGTGGATGTTGAAGGAAAACATCTTTTAGTCGGAGATGAACTTGATAACTGGATAAGACCGGGAGTGGGACATCTTTATTATGATATCGATGCGATAAAGAAAAGCGCTGATAAGATAAGAAAACTCGGAGAGAGAACCGTTTACTACGGACATGGAAATCCCACCCCTAACGGCAGGTTTTAGGTACTATCCTGTTAAAAAAGACAAAAATCATATGCCTATTTTATGTTTTTGTTCATTTAACCCAAGTCGGTCTTGGATTAACATATACAATGAAATCAGATCATAAAACAAAGGAGATCGGTATGAAAAAGTTTTTATTGGGTTTTATAGTATGTCTCTTAGCGGTTGCGTGTATGTTTGGCGGATGTACAAAGTCTGAAGTCAAAAATGCGGATATCACATCGAACTGGACACTTAAGGAGTTTACCGTCAATGGTAAGACAGTTCAGGCAAAATCACTGGATGAAGAAACACGAAAGGCAGCACCTGCATTTTCTTGTACAGACGGTGAAAACTGTGTTGTTTCAAATAACGGAAAGGATCATCCGGGAAAGATCACACAGTCAGACGGACAGTATGTGATAAGCTTTGATGATACTGACCAGAAAATGAGCGGAAAGATAGAAGGAAATACGCTTACGCTTGTTAACAGCAAGGGTACTGTCACATTTGTTTTTGTGGCAGATTAGGAGCATGAGATGAGAAGAAAAGACAGAGAAGTGACTGATATCGGTGAGATCAAAGAAATACTGGATTCATGCATGACTGTCTGTGTTTCGATGATCGATAATGACAGACCATATTCGGTTCCGTTAAACTATGGATACGAGATAAAAGACAGGTGTCTTATACTATATCTGCACAGTGCAAAAGAAGGAAGAAAGATAGACATTCTAAAGCGCAATAACAAGGTGTGCTTTACGATCTTTAGTGAGGGAGAACCTGTACATGCTGAAACTCCATGCAGTTCAGGATTCTTTTATTCAAGTGTTTTCGGAGAGGGAGAAGCCTGTTTTATTGAGGATATGAGTGAAAAGAAACATGCACTTAAGATACTTACTTCTCATCAGATGAAAAGATATTATGATTTTACTGATGAACAGGCGGATTCGGTATGTGTGTTTAAGATAGTTTCAACCGGGTTTATCGGGAAAAGAAAACCAAAGACGTAAAAGAATAATGGTCGGCATCTTCTGCCGACCATCTTTTTTTCCGCTGGTATGCAGTTTTCGATCTCATGTCACGGGTTCCGGTATTAAATCCGTTCATGACACGGTATTTTTTGGCTTTTTGCTTTTTAAGATTCTTTTCTACCATATCTTTGCCTCCTTTTCACTATAATAATATCGTCAATTTTTCTTAGGTTGTCAATCACCAAGGGATTTTTTCTTAAGAGGGATGGTGACAGTGACAAAGAATAAGACAAAATGTTAAAATGTTTAAGGACTGACTAAAAAAGTTTTAAAAGGTAAGATCAGATGGATATTTACAGGTTTGGAAATACATCAGCATCCGTTATCCTTATTCAGCCGGTGGATGATCATGATCTTTCGGCGATCGAAAATGAAGTAAGGCTTATAAAGGAAAACACAGAAACAGATTTTTACCTTATCTGTGTGAAGGTGGATTCATGGAACAGTGATCTTTCACCATGGAAAGCTCCTGCCGTTTTTGGAAATGAGAATTTCGGTGAAAACGCGCTCTCAACACTTGAGAATATACTTAAGATATGCGATGACAGGAGTAGGACATATCATATAGGCGGGTATTCTCTGGCGGGGCTGTTTTCTATATGGGCGGCATATAATACGGCTCTGTTTAAAGGAGTCGCGGCAGCATCACCTTCTTTGTGGTTTCCTGGATTCACTGAATACATGAGCACAAATGAGATAAGGTGTAGAGCCGTTTATCTGAGCCTGGGGGATAAAGAGGGCCATACAAAGAATAAAGTTATGTCAACCGTTAACGAGCGCATAAATAAAGCTCATGAGATCCTTAAAGGAAAAGGTACAGACACAGTTTTGGAATGGAACAGCGGAGGACATTTTAAAGACGCAGATCTAAGAACAGCTAAGGCGTTTGCATGGATCTTAAACAAAACACAGGGGGATAAGTATGATAATTAGGGAATACTCAAACGAGAAGGATTTTGAGAAAATACAAAACTGGATAACGGATGAGAGGATGCATGCGATGTGGTGTGCAAATCTTACTCCTTATCCTTTGAGTAAAGAAGGGCTTGAAGAAACTTTAAAAACAGCGGCATCCAAGTTTGGAGACGTGCCGTTTTTAGCCTTGACGGATGACAAAGAGGCGGCAGGTTTCTTTTGCTATTCAAAAAACAGTGAAACAAACGAGGGTATGCTTAAGTTTGTTGTCGTGAATCCCGCTTACAGGGGAAAGGGTATTGCTAAAGAGATGTTAGAAGCGGCTGCCGTTTATGCATTTGAAGATACAAAAGCAGATGCATTGCAGTTAAATGTATTCCCTGAGAATGAAAGAGCAAAGAAGTGTTATCTTAAAGCAGGATTCACTGAAAGGAACACAACCGAAAACGCATTTATCTTTAAGGACGAATCCTGGGGAAGATGCAATATGGTTTTAAGAAAGAATAAAGAAAACTGATCAGGGGATAATAATGGGACGAAGAATAGAGACCGAAAGACTTATCTTAAGAACCGTTACGATTGATGATGCAGATGCCATCTTTAAATGGACATCCGATCCCGATGTGAACAGATATATGATATATCCTCTGCATAAGGATATTGAGGTCACAAGACAGTGGCTTATGTCAAGAGATACAGACGGTGATGATGAGTTTGATCTCGGTTTTGAATTAAAGGAGACCGGTGAACTCGTCGGCATGGGCGGATTGTTCTATCATGATGATATCGATGCCTGGAACATAGGTTACAATTTAAGAAAAGATCACTGGGGACAGGGACTGGTCCCGGAAGCAATGAAAGCCATTATCGAATGTGTTGACAGAGAAAAAGGCATACGTGCGATAATAGGTGAATTTGCAAAGGATAATTTAAAGAGTAAAAGAGTTATGGAAAAACTCGGTATGACTTACTGGAAAAATTCAGTATATTCAAAGCTTGACGGAAGTGTATCGTTTGAGAGCATAAAGTATATAAAAGAGATGCATTAAGTGAGGTGTTTATGGTCAGAGAAGCGAGAAAAGAAGAACTTAACGATCTTTTGGAATTATATCTTAATCTGCATGAGGACAGTATTCCTGAGCATGATGAGCATTTAAAGGATACATGGGATCAGATAATCAATGATAAGAACCATCATCTGATCGTTAATGAGATAGACGGCAAGATAGTATCTTCATGTGTATGTGTGATCATCCCGAATCTGACTCGTAATGTGAGACCCTATGCATTTGTTGAAAACGTTGTGACACATGCGGACTACAGAAAGAAAGGTTATGCGAAGGAGTGTCTTGATCATGCAAAAAGCATAGCCATAAAAGAAAACTGTTATAAGATGATGCTGTTAACGGGATCCAAGAAACCCGAAACTCTAAGGTTTTATGAGAATGCGGGATACAACAGCAGCGACAAGACAGCATTTATACAGTGGATCTGAATGGAGAAAAAATATGGGTTTAGAGTTTGTTAAAGCAGGCACTGCGGATGCTCTGACACTTAACGGTATATCTAAAAGGGCTTTTGACAGTGATGTCAAGGTCGGGGCTGTATCCCCATGCGGACCTCCGGGATATATGTCCGTTCCCTTTCATACGAAAATGGCAAGGACTAACTGTCTGTATAAGCTTACGGATAACGGACTGATAGTAGGAGGAGCGATCCTCTTTAGAAAAGACGATACGCTAAACATCGGCAGGATATTTGTAAGTCCGGAGAACCATCGTAAGGGATACGGGATCATTATGATGGAAAAGATAGAAGAGATGTTTCATGATGTTAAGGAGATAACTCTGGATACACCCGTCTGGAACATAAGAACAAATGCTTTTTATGAAAAACTCGGATATAAAAAGATCAAGCAGGATGATGAATTTGTCTATTATTCAAAACAGCGTTGATCAGCAAAAAGGGGACATGTAAGATGATAAAGATATTGTTTATTATCGCTTTCATTGGACATGTAGCATGCGGTTTATGCGACTGTCTGTTAAGCTACGGAAAAAAGGGAAGACTGGATTTTTCTAAGATAAAGGATCCCGGGAAAATGAGTGAGATGTTTGAGAGTGTTTCTTTGTGGCAGCCCATGGCATCAATCCTTTTGGGAACACTTTCGATAACTGTTTTTACATTCGGATATCTGGCCTTAAGCAGCTGGATGTATAAGTATAATCCGACAATTGCTTGTGTTATGTTAACCTCATCGATCTTCTTTTCAGTTCCGATAGTGGTGCACCATGTGATATGCGGAATGGTGGAATGGATTTATATAAGATTAGACAGGAGTGATGAAGCAAGACAGACGGTTTTAGAGTTTCAAAAAAAGACCATGATAACGATGGTGATAGGATATGTGGGACTGCTTGTATTTCTGATATGTCTGTTTGTGATGGTAGTAACAGGAAAGACCGACCTTCCCGTATGGGCATGTATATTCAACACTTTGCCGATAATGCTACTTCTTACACCGACAAAGCTTCCTGCAAAAGGAAACATAGCGGGAGCTGTCATGTTTCTGGGACTGATGATAATGATATAGGATTAAGGAGTAAATATGGCGGATATAATTAAGATCGACAACGGTACTTGGAGATTCGAGGACGGCTTTGTAAGATTCTTTCTTCTTGAGGGAAGCGAGAGAGCGGTCATGATAGACAGCGGTATAAACTGCAAAGAAGCCGCAAGCCTTGCAAAAGAACTTACGGATAAACCTGTCATGCTTTTAAACACGCACGGGGACGGTGATCATACATCGGGAACGGAAGGCTTTGAAAAGATCCATATCCATCAGGCTGACTATGTAGGATGCGAGGTAAATGTAAGATATCCTTCCGTTGCACCCGTATATATAAACGACGGAGAGATCATCGATCTTGGAGACAGACCTCTTAAGATCATACATATCCCGGGACACACGGCCGGAAGTGTTGCTATCCTTGATGTTAACAGGCGCATCCTTTATGCGGGGGATTCTGTTCAGAAAGGACATATATACATGTTCGGTGCCAAAAGACGGCCAGATACGTATGAGGCATCCCTTGATAAGCTGATAGCTCTTGAAGATGAATATGATCAGATCTATGCGTCTCATGATGAGTATGTCCTACCAAAGGATCATGTAAGGAAAGTAAAAGAAGCCTGGAAGAAGGTAATAAAAGGTGAGGTCTCATATGAGATGATCGAGTTGTTCGGAAACAGGGTCAAGTCTTATACCACAGAAGACTGCGGCTTTTTCATGGAGTAGGAAATGGTAGGAGTATATTTCAGCGGTACGGGAAATTCCAGATATGTCTTAGAGCGTTTCTGTCAAAGATATGACAGTGGGACAATGGTATTCTCAATAGAGGATGACAACGCTTTAGAGGCACTAAGAAATGAGGAACTGATCGCTTTTGCATATCCCGTTCAATACAGTACGGTTCCGAAGATAGTAAGAGAATATATAGCAAAGAACAAGGATATCTGGAAGGATAAGAAGATATTTGTGATAGCTACCATGGGACTGTTTAGCGGTGACGGTGCCGGTATGCTCGGACGTGAACTTAAAAAGTACGGAGCGATCGTAACGGGCGGACTGCATGTTAAGATGCCTGACAGTATAGGGGATGTGAAACTTTTAAAGTATCCGCTAGAAAAGAATAAGATAACGATCAGCAAAGCAGTAGAAAAGATCGATAAATCAGCTGATCTTTTAAAGGAGGGAAGCCCCAAAAAGGAAGGCATTGGAGTATTTGCTTTTCTGGCGGGATTTTTCGGACAGCGTCTTTACTTCGGACATATGACAAAGGAGTATTCGGATAAGCTTAAGATCAATAAGGATAAGTGTATAGGATGCGGTAAATGTGAAAAGATATGTCCGATGAAGAACATATCTTTAAAGGATGGCAAGGCGGTAGCGGATAAACGCTGCACCATGTGCTACAGATGCATAAACAACTGTCCGAAACAGGCGATAACGCTTCTTGGAAAAACGGTTGTTGATCAGAGTGTCATAGAAAAATACCTATGATATCAAAATGAACAGATGAGTTATACAGGTAACACGTTAAATGATGTGCTGCCTGTATTTTTATGCGTGAAATCCGGAAAAATATATGGAATAATAAAAATTAACAGAACGATATTCTTTTTATTCTTGACATGGCTTTTGAGACGTGATATATAAATTAACAGAACGATATTCTGTTAATCGAAAAGGAGGAAAAATGTTATGAATAAAGGATTTTTTGATAAGTTTCCCGTAGGTTATTATGATTTCCATGAGAATGAGGCTATTAATTTTCAGATGAACCGCTTTTATTCCCAGGGCGTTTTTTCCAAAGGAGAACTCGAAGAGATCGGTAGGAAGATAGACGGGTTTGAAACATGGATACGCATTTTTAAGGAACTTGGAGAAGAAAACGAGAAGGATAAAAATCTGTTAAAGGCTGCCACATGCTACAGGGCGGCACAGTTTTACACATTAAGCGGAGAAAAGGGAGGTGACGGAAGTGACCTTAAGCTTTTTTTGTATGATAAGTGTGTAAGCCTGTATAATGAGTACTACAGTAAATATCCCGAGATAGAATATACAAGTTTTCCTTTTGAAGACTATGAGATACCTGTATATTATTCGACGGTTGAAGGATCAAAAGGCGACATAGTCATTCACGGAGGCTATGACAGCATAGTGCAGGAGTTTTTACTCCTTATACCCTTTTTTCACGAGATGGGATACAACGTATACTTTTTTGAGGGGCCCGGACAGGGAGAGGTCTTGATGCATCATGGCGTTAAAATGACAGAGAAATGGGAGTATTGCACAGGGGCAGTACTCGATCACTTTAAGCTTGATGATGTGACTCTTATCGGCATATCGCTCGGAGGATATCTGGCAGTAAGAGCGGCTGCATACGATAAGAGGATAAAGCATCTTGTGATGTATGATCTGATATATGATTTTTACGGTGCGGTACTTGCAAAGATGGGAAACAAGGCTAAGTCTTTTGATTATCTTGTCCGTCATCCTAAAAATATACTCTGGAAGTCCATGAATAAAAAACTTGAACAAAATTACTTTACAAACTGGCTTCTTAAGCAGGGATATGCTATATATGAAAATGTAAGCACCCCATGCGAGTATTTTGATCATATACGCAGATTTAACACAAGAGACATATCAGGGATGATATCACAGGATGTCCTTGTACTGGCAGGTGAGTCAGATCTTTATACCGTATATTTTGATGAGCAGATAAAAGCGCTTGTCAATGCCAAAAGCGTTACGGGAAGACTCTTTACCAAAGAGGAATGTGCCGATCATCACTGCCAGATCGGAAATATGGGATTGCTTCTACAGACGATTCTTGAGTGGACAGAGGAGAAGATAAATGGCTAGAAAACCTGTGCTTACAGGCGGTAAACGTGACGAGATAATAAATACATCGATGAAACTGTTTTTTGAAAACGGTTATGAGGCAACTTCCGTCAGGATGATAATGAATGCTGTCGGCGGTGAGATAGGAATGTTTTACCATTATTTCAGATCAAAGGAAGAACTCTTTGATAAGGTTGTCGACAGTTTCTTTAAGGGATATGAGGAGAGATTCGGAGCGCTTGTCTCACAATGCGCCTCTCCCGAAGAGTTTATAAATGCATTCTTACCAATGTATTTTAATTCCATGACAGAGTTTGAAAAGATAAAAGAAAACATGCACTGGACAATCCAGTATGCGATGAGTGCAAGGACGATCATGGCTTTAAGAGAGGTCGTAACAAAAGCTTTGTCGCAGTGGGAGATAAACAGTGGTACGCCTTTGAATATCCTGGCGGGACAGATGCTCTATGCACTGTCTGCTACCATCCACAGTGAGGAATTTATAAGGATGGATGATGAAGAAAAGAAGAACTGTATCATGAATTTAGTTGATAAGCTCACACATTAAAAGTCGGAGGAAAACGTATGTCAAAAACACTGGTAGCATATTTTTCGGCAAGCGGTGTTACAAAAAAACTTGCGGAAAGACTGGCAGATTCAATTGGTGCCGATCTTTTTGAGATAGTGCCCGAAAAACCATACACAAGAGCAGACCTTGTCTGGATAAATCCAAAAAGCAGAAGCTCTGTTGAGATGAAGGACAGGTCATGTCGTCCTGCGATAGCATCGAAAGTTGAAGACATGTCGCAGTATGATGTCATATTTTTAGGCTTTCCGATATGGTGGTATCGTGAGCCTTCCATAATCGATACATTTGCGGAATCATATGACTTTTCGGGTAGGACAATAGTCCCTTTTGCCTCTTCGGGTTCAAGCGGGATAGGAGAGTCCGGAGGAAATATTAAAAAGCTTGCAAAGGATTCTGATACCAAAGAGGGACAAAGATTTAAAGCCAAGGCGTCGGCTGAAGAACTTAAAGCCTGGGCATGTGAGTATCTTTGACACTCCACACGACTGAAGTCGTGGGATTCCTGCTACCTGCCACTACATAGTGGCTGACCAGTCCGTTTCCGGTAGGTCGCAGTGCAAGGTATGGGTATGCCGTTACCCATCGCAGGGCAGAACATATAGTTCCCTACGCAGTATGCCTGATATCTCTATCGCCGGCATACTCAGTTGAGTTGCAGATGTTCATGGCTCCAAGCAGGTCTCTGTG
>JAEERY010000040.1 GCA_016286035.1 Lachnospiraceae bacterium | reverse complement strand
GATGTATACTGCTTTGCAGCAGCTCAGATAAAAAAAGCTTTGGATATCACGGTTAAGCTCAAAGGACGCGGATACGTTTTCTGGGGAGGCAGAGAAGGTTATGAAACTCTTTTGAATACTGATGTGAAATTCGAACAGGAAAACATAGCAAATCTTATGAAAATGGCCGTTCAATACGGAAGAAGCATAGGCTTTAAGGGAGATTTTTATATAGAGCCCAAGCCAAAGGAGCCGATGAAGCACCAGTATGATTTTGATGCGGCAACAGCTATCGGTTTCTTAAGACAATATGGTCTTGATAAGGATTTCAAGATGAATATTGAAGCCAATCATGCAACTCTTGCAGCACATACCTTCCAGCATGAGCTGCGAATAAGCGCGATAAACGGTATGCTCGGATCTATTGACGCAAACCAGGGAGATCCGCTACTTGGATGGGATACAGATGAATTCCCGTGTAATGTCTATGATTCTACAATGGCAATGTACGAAGTTTTGAAAGCTGGCGGTCTTACAGGCGGTTTCAATTTTGATTCAAAGAACCGTCGACCGAGTTATACTTATGAAGACATGTTCCATGCTTTTATTCTTGGAATGGACACATTCGCACTCGGTCTCATAAAAGCAGCGCAGATCATAGAAGACGGCAGGATAGATTCATTTATAAAAGAAAAATACTCAAGTTACAGTGACGGAATCGGCAAAAAGATACGCGAAGGCAATACAAGCCTTGAAGAACTGGCCAAGTATGCCTGTGATATGAAAGCTCCGAATCTTCCCGGATCCGGCAGGCAGGAATATCTTGAAGGTATAGTTAACAACATACTCTTTGAGTGATCATTACTGTCCACTTCGGCAAAAGCCGCTTTGGAATATATCATGTGTGAACTCCCGAAAAAAATTTTTTCGGGAGTATTTTTTTAGCTGAACGATACAGCATCTATATCAAGCTGCATATTTCTTCCCGGATAGATATACAAAAGGCAGTCGCCTATCATAAATAAAACGGCTCCGATAAATCCCAACTAGGCATTTCTTTGTTGTTTTTCATTCATGAGTTTATCCATTCTATGATCTCTTTCTCAGACTTCTTTATATATGACATGTTTTCTTTTCTGTATCTGCCAAATGTCTTATACATAAATCCTATTAGAGGTATCATTCTATAGAGCTTCTTTTCTCTTTCTCTGTTTGGCATAAGTCCATTCAGATGACTTCCGTGAGGGTATACTATAACCTTTACATCTTTTTTATACCCTAGAGCTTTTAAGTTTTTTTCTATCTCACGAACAGAATACTCCGCCGGCCAGGCTTCATCTTCATCTCCTGCTATCAGCAGGATCCTTGCGTTCGATTTTTCTACATGAAGCCTTGCCGAATTTACTCTGTCGGTATCATCATATGCTTCATGATATGCCACCCACATTCCAGTAACCTTACGCTTTGCTTCAGGATGCTTTTGATATCTGGCAGCTCTAACCTTTGAAAAATCCGCTGTCACAAACGGGATATCTTGGCCCTTCCATGTTGCTACACTGCGACCAGTCATCGTCTTCTTATCCTTCAGGGTTCCTTCAAACGGTACGTGTGTCGGACTTACCATTATGAGATTTTCAAAACCACCGATATATTGAGCTGCAAGTACCGCAAATATTGATCCCATGGATTGACCGTAGATGCTGATATGCTGTATGTTCATTCTGTTTTTCAGATAATCCAAGGCATGAACAAACATGTCTACAGGGATCTGATTGGGTGAATCAGGCAATCCTTCGGCACCAAAGAGGGATACGGATAGTCCTATGATCCCGTAATCGGCAAACCTCTCAGCAAACTTGATTCCCGGAAGCAGACTCTGTTCACCACCCATGATGATAACCGCCCTGTCACATTTTTTATCCGGTCCTGCCAAATGCCCGACAAAGCCATGTTCTTTTACATTGAAGTCTTCATGTTTCATATTTATATATTCATAAAACCTTCCACAGATTTAACACAGATAGGATAATGTCCAGGGTTTCCTCTCGCGCCTTTTGACATTCATTAGGATATTTCTTTTCTCTTGGCAGCATATTGTTGTTAACCGGGAAAATACCTAGATTATGGCTTCCAATTTCGGAATTGATGTGTCTGTAATCATGCTTAAATCCGCTTCTTTCAAGTCTTTTGACAAGAAGCTCTGCATCTCTCTTTGCCGGAACGGATTCATCATTTGTCGAAGTGAGAAAGAGTATGTCACCGTTTATTTTTTCAACAGGTATCTCATTCTCTGTCGTTCCTTTTCGATCCCATTCATCAAAAAAATAAAGAAGTCTGATATTTCTCTCCCTGATACATCTTCTCACAAAATCCCCAAAGAGATTTCCTTTCTCAACATACGGAAAATCCTGTCCTTTAAAAGAAATCATTGCTTTGCATGGATCATCGGATTCCTTGCCTGTTCCCTGCATGATATGACCGAATGCCGATGCTGCTATAACAAGACTGATATCAGGCACAACACTTGCCGCAAGAAGAGCTATTCCCGCTCCTTTGGAATTTCCGTATATACCAATACGCTTATAGCCGAGCCTCTTTAGTTCATCACAGGCTGACTGAAACTGTTCAAGAGGTATGGCCCGCATACTCTTCTTCTGACCTTCGCCTCCATAATATGACATTGCAAGAGAAGAATATCCTTTATCCATAAAGAGTTTTGCATACTTTTGGGGCAGTTCCAGACCTTTTAGTCCCTGTACCACAATAAGAACCCTGTCGTCATTATTTGGGGCTTCATACAGAACGCCTTCAAAACCATTTTTCTTAAATATATACTTCTTCACCTGAATAAACTCCATCACTGAAATAATGTGCATATCCATGCAGCCAGCGCACTGGCAGCGGGAAATATGATAAGAAGCTTGAGTAGCTGGCTCTTTATGTTATATCCGTACTTCCTGTTGGAATAAACACTTTCTACTTCCGGGAAGTAAAACTGGAAGAAGTGATACTTCATGAGCAGGAAATAATCAAAGCAGACCATATCGTAAACCTTATAGATCGTGAATATTAAAACAAATCTCAAAAAGAACTGAATAAAAGTATAACCACTTCTAAAGCCATCCCAGATAGATACTATTCCCACGCCCAGGATCATAAGCATACTAAAGATCATCAGTGTCCAGCCAATTATCCTTGCTCCGTAGAACAGTTCTTCATCTCTTGGAAGAAGAGCATCCTGCGCCTCTTTAGGTGCTGATGAGAAAAATTTCTTGTCCTGAATAAAAGCTACGGCCGATAAAAGCATCAATGATATAGCTGCACAGAAAACTATTGATAAAAAAATCGTTAATAACATGTCTTTTACTCCTCCTAAATCACTCATTCTTCTATTTGCCAGTCTTCAAGGAATCTTAATATCCGCTTGAAACTGTCCTGTCTTGCCTCTTCACATTCTTTCGGGTATTTCTTTTCAGCCGGAAGCATATGATTTAATGCCCACCTGGCATATCCTGTCATCTCATCAAGTCCGTCTGTGAGAGCATGACTTGCCTTTTCATATATATGTGCTTCAAACCTATAGGAATAATCTTTTTGTTCAAGCACTTTTATCATTCTTTCCACTGCTTTGTCTGACGGCCATGCATCATCATCTTTAACTGCAAGGAAAAGAACATCCGCATGCATGTTTTCGATCAGTATCCTGGATTCGTCAGTAACCGGATTATGATCATATCCGTATCTCATAAATCTTTTTAATCCGTATTTCTTATCTCTTACAGCTCCCCAAAAGATACGAGGTAATCCCTGATCTATCAATGTCCATGGTGAATATGCGACATCCTTACCGTGCCATGTATAAACAGATCTACCAAGACGCTTGAAGTTGTTTGTTGTTCCCTCCATCACGTGATCATACGGTACGATCGGTATAACGCAGCTTATATCCTTTAAAAGAGAAGCGGCGACAAGTGTATATCCAGCTCCGGTAGATGCCGAAGTCATTGCTATGCCTTTTATTCCTTTTTCTTCTTGCAGCCATCTGACCGCCTTTTCCACGTAATCAACAGGGATCGAAACGAGTTCCTTGGGAAGTCCTTCCCACATATAGAATCCCAGTACGAGAACGTTATATCCGGCATTTCTTAAGAATCTTGACATCAAGACACTCGTCTTTTCATCGCAGCTTGCACCTCCTGTTGCAATGATGGCCTTATTAATAGAGATCGATCCCGGATAGTATATGCCGACAAATCCATTATATTTTAATGTGCATCTTTCCATTTTTGTAATCTCTTTTTATCTGCTATTTGGATGTTTGTTCAAAAGCAACGTGACAAACCATATGATCATTCCCCCGTTCATACAGAAAGTGTACAATCCCTTTGAGAACGAGCTGCTTGGCAATATCATCGAGATTACCCCGATAAGTGCCATCCATGTCAACGGTGTAAAAATTGCATCGGTTCTCTTTAAGACTGTCCTTCATCTCGCTATCACAACAACAAGAGCTGTCAAGGAAATCGCAACGATCAGATATGCTATCAGAATGCAGGGATCAAATACCTTATCCAACGCATTCGAAATTGATACTGCCTTCTCACTTGTGTCAGTCCTTGCTGTATACGAATAAACGAAAACGATTATAGTTACCGCAAAATGGATAACAAGCCAGGCATATGTCAGAAACGTAAATACCCTGGCTGCTCCCGCCTTGTCTTTTTCTTCCTTCATAAGATCAGAAATATGTACGAATCCCTGTTGCAGGAACAGAACTCCGATGACAGCCAAGGCAAGCGTTGCCTTGATCTTCCAGTCAGGATATCCTGCGCCATGTCCAGTGCTTATAAAATAAAAAACATCTTCCTTTATATCTCCCGGATCAACAAATCCCAGCAGCCAGTCTCCGATTCCGAAAAGGACGCACCCTATTATTCCCTGTACAGCATATTTTAAGTCCATACCTGTTTTGTCCTTGCCTTTCAATATATTGGAATACCTTTTCCATTTAATTCCTATTCTCTAATCAGATCATACATATGAAACTTTTCTCCACAGTTTCTTACCCTGTCAAGTTTCATGCCAAGGTGTTCATATCTGGCGCTCTTATCTTTATCATCCGTATCTAATATGACGGGTACACCGGCTTTATCTGCCAGTTCATATACTTCATCAAGCATTTTTCTCATGAATCTCTGCCCTTGAAACTTTTGTCTGACCACAAGCATTTCTATACGAATGAATTTTCTTTTTGCTTTACTCATCCTTGTTTCTATTGTGTTACCATCGGAAAAGCAGGCCCCGATAAAAGCCTTCATATTTTTGAATCCTCCAAG
>JAEERY010000039.1 GCA_016286035.1 Lachnospiraceae bacterium | reverse complement strand
TGCACTCAAAGATGAGTCCGGAAAAGTAAAGCTTTCATTTGATGCGGGCGGAAACAGCATCGATCAGATATACACTTCTTTAAATGTTGATAAGAACGGTAATTCAGGAAATGTTATAGCTGTCGGCAGACTCGACGGAAACTATACTCATAAAGATTAGCGTTTGAGGTTGGAGGTACTGCTCCCAAAGATAAGGTGGTTATCCTGTACTATACTCCCAGTGATAATACTCCACATGTGGTAAAAGCTGCTGTGAGAAATGACGGAAAAATAAAGGCTACTTTAACTACATGATAGTTAGGTGATCATTCAAAGAAAAGATATAAGGAAGATATTAAAGCGGATATCATAAAGCAGAAATGATTGAAATGGACCAAGCCCAAGGCCGAGTCCATTTCTTTTTGTGAAAGAGCACAGAAAACATCAGTTGTTGTCTACTATATCGTATAATGTTTTGATCGCGTCTATTCCTTCGCAGGGATAGTCGGGTTCGATGTAGTCACCTTTTGACGGATCTATTCGTGTGTAGTATGCTGTCGAAACTGAAAGCCACATTCCGACATCATTAAAATAGAACTGAGTGATCTCGCCGCAGGAGTTGCATGATTCCGCTGGCGACTGACCTATTACCTTGCCGAGGTTATTGTCTGCTACCATTTCAGTAAAAAGCATGGATGACGAAAATGAATCCTCATCTGTAAGCACATATAGATCTCCATCAAACTCAAGCTCAGAAATTCTCTTGTTTTGGGTCTTTCCACCCTGATCAAATGTAAGATAGTTCCATCTTATCTTCCTGAAATTGTCTCCCTGATAATATGTATCCACCTCCAGATACTTAAACAGTTCATTTACTACATATGTGTCACCGCCCGGATTTCCTCTCAGATCGATCGCAAGATTCTTAATGTTTTTCTTCTTAATCTCAGTAAACATCTCACGAACCACATCCCTGTAGTGAGCACTTATCTGGCAACGCTTAAGTGTAAGTACAGCCAGACTTTTTTCTTCGTTTATCTCGTAATAAACATAGTCATTGTTATCATTAGATGGCAGGTATTTTTCATATAGATCATAGTATTCATCAGAAGTTATAAAATCATCACGACTGTAAGTGCGGGATATTTCGTCACCGTCTTCGTTCTTCCATATGACTTCATAAGGTGTATCAACACCGCACAGATCCAGACTAAGCAGGCTTTCCATATCTACATCGATATGACGCGTTGTTTCGTAGGAATAGTAAGGCTCTATAAGTTCCTTTAGCCTCTCCTTAGTCATACCGTTTATAGAATATATGCTGTAGCCTTTACTCTCCATCTCGGGTCCATCCGACAAAAGCACAGGATCCCACGAGTTAAATGTTGTATGTGCATCGTGGATCTCATGCAGGATGCTTTTCACACCACGCACAAACTCTATCCTCGAAACCGTATCTTTTGACTCAAGGTAAACTCTGACCTCATCATACTTTGCCATAACCTCAGGCGACAGTCCGTCAGCGAAAGATACATGATACTTTCTAAGGTACTCCATAACATCTTCAAGCATATTGAGAGCATCTTTTTGCGTGAGGTTGGAATTCTCATAATAATTTTTCGGCCTGCCGGACTTGTGGCCGTCACTGTTCCAGTACGGGCAGGCATATGCAAGAAGTATACACATGGCTGCAAAAATACCGGTGATGATCACTGTAATCCTTTTTGCGGCTTTCCCGCTAAATGCCTTTTTAGCTATAAGTAAAACAAGAGCTGTATCCGTTACTGCTGCGATAATCATGATCCACTGAGGAAAATCCTTCCATATCAGCAGTATATTAAGCGGGAGTATGCCAAACACAAATATATTTATTATAATGACAGCAATAACTGCGAAAGCCTTTTTTAGTCTGTTCATTGTAAGTATTCCCTTTCCCTTAAGTGATCATATTCTCTATGAATATTATATATGACTTTACAAAAAAAGTCTTTAAACCGTTCCTGTTTAGGTCTTAACTATTCCTTAACCGTCCCGGTATAACCGGATCTCATCAGCTTTCCGGGAACAATAATGGCATGGATAGTCTATGAATCCTATGATATTCTAGAAACAGAATCGGAAATACCATAAAAAGCCCAGGGCTTTTTCGTACCTTATACAGAACGAGTCATTCATACATTAAATGTGAGGAAAGAATAATGATCAAAACAAATCTTATTATAATAATATGCGCTATCATGCTTTCAGGCTGCGGTACACAGCAGGGACAGGTATATACACCTGAAGATGTGGTTGAGATATGCGGATTCGGAAAAGAAAGAACCAGAGATTTTACCATGGCAGGTGTTGAATCAGTTAATGTCATGCCGACAAAATCTTCGATCGATGATCATTTTGATCAGATGGATTTTTATATCTTTGATTCAAGATCAGCTGCAAAAAGGGCATTTAATAAAACTGACTACTGGTTTGGAGAAATCGAAGAAGAGGGCGATGATTATCGTAAAGGATGGGTTGCAGATGTTTGCGATGCAGAAGTCGAGGAGTATGAATATCTGACCGGAAACATGATAATCGTCGTGCAGACACAGGTCGTTTCCTGCTGGGCAGAGCCAATTGAACCTGAGGAAGATAATGTTATTATCAAAGATAAAGCAGAACCAAAAGAAGCTGAAGAAGAAAAGGTTGACTACTGGAGTCAAAGCTATCGCGATGAAGTTATAGAACTGATGAGAGCAACTTTCAGGTGATATGAGATACATAATGCTTAGCATTGTGTTAATCTGAAAGTTGTCATAAGGTGCAGAATTAAGATAATAGATGGATATTGACTTTCTCCTATAAACAAACAATATTTAGGAGAATAGAAAGGAATAGGAGCATTATGAGACATTTGGGGGCAGTTCATACCGGACTGTTCCCGATTAAAATGGAATATGAGACATAACAAAAAAGAAGCCGGTAGCTTCTTTTTTTACGTCATGATTTACGACAAAACGGTTGTGAGCGTTTTCTGTTTAGCATATAATAAGAATAAGTACATGAGTTGATAGATTTCATTTTGTGGGGAGGCTATTATTGTCAGAAGCATATATTCCACCGTTTACAATGACAGAAGAGATTACTAATCTTGTTATAGAGATCGCAGAACTCACCGGGGCAATGACAGTATCACAACAATTGTCAAAAAACCCTAAGCTTAGACGTGAAAATCGTATTAAATCGATTCACTCGTCCCTGGCGATCGAGCAAAATACACTAACGATCGAACAGGTAAGTGATGTGATAGAAGGTAAGCGTGTCCTGGGCCCGCCTCAGGATATCAGAGAGGTTAAGAACGCATATGAAGCCTATGAGATCATGACTGGTTTAAATCCCTATTCAGTAAAAGATCTGCTTAAAGCTCATAAGATCATGATGGAAGGTCTTGTGAAAGAGGCTGGTACATTCAGAAGCAAAGGTGTAGGTGTCTATGCCGGAGAGCAGCTTATTCATACAGGTACACCGGCGAACTATGTTCCGGATTTAATCTGTCAGCTGTTTGATTGGCTGAAAAAATCGAAATTGCATCCACTTGTAAAAGGCTGTATTTTTCATTATGAATTCGAATTCATACATCCTTTTGCTGATGGAAATGGGAGGATAGGAAGGCTGTGGCATACACTGATCCTGGCCAAGTGGAAGGAATTCTTTTTATGGATACCCATTGAAACAATAATTCATGAGAGGCAGGACGATTATTATAAAGCATTGAATGCGTCCAATACCGATGGTGAATCAACAATATTTGTTCAGTTTATGCTTGAACTTATAAGAGACCTTTTTAGGGAGCTTTCTTATAACGGCAGAATAAATAAGAAAAAAACATTGGATGAGAAATTGCTTGATCTGTTGAAGGAAGATGGAAATCAATCGGCAGCTAGTCTTGCTGAAATGGTAGGAGCATCGCCAAGAACAGTGCAAAGAGCTTTAAAGCGGCTTATGGATGATGACAAGATCACTCATATAGGTTCGAACCGATCCGGCCATTATGTCGTAAGATAGGCCATAATAAATGTCGTAATGAGTGGCGCAATAAATGTCGTAATAAAAAATGAACCCGGATATGTGATGGAAGGTGCAAAAAAATTTATAAATCTTTTATAAATCAAGTGGCTAAGGCCTCTTGATTTTGTTTTAAAAAGGGACTATAACACAGGTAGAACGAGATAAACGAAACGCCAACTGAATATAGGCATTCCGCGAACTTCCCTGTTCTCAATTTTTGAAACTAACGGAGGAAAAGACAAATGACTACTTTGAAAGTACAAAAAAGAGACATGGAAACAAAGGCAAAAGCATTAAGAAGAGAAGGTTTTGTGACCGGTAACCTCTTTGGCAAGGAGATCAAGGGCTCTGTACCGCTTAAGATCGATAAGAAGGAGGCCGATCAGCTCTTAAAGACATGCTTAAAGGGAAGCCAGCTTTTTGTTGAACTGGATGGCAAGAAATATGATGTTCTGCTAAAAGAGATCGATTATGATCCGATCAAGAAACAGGTTCTTGAACTGGATTTCCAGGCACTGGTTAAAGGTGAGGTCGTTCATTCTGTAGCCGAGATAGTTCTTCATAACAGGGAAAAGGTTGTTGACGGCATACTTGAACAGCTTTTATCGGAAGTATCGTACAAGGCATTGCCTGAAGCTTTGGTTGACAGGATCGATGTCGACTGCAGCAGCTTAAGACTGGGTGATACACTTAAGGTAGCTGATCTCGATATAGCCAAACACAAGGATCTTACGATTCTAACAGATCTTGAGACCGCAGTTGTAAGTGTTGTAGCACCGCACAATAAAGATGTTGAGCAGGATGGCGAACAGGAAGCTGCAGAGGAAGAAACTGAGAAATAACATACAAAGGATATTTAAGGCCTGTTGTCTTATGACAACGGGTCTTTTTAGTTGTCAGCTAGAGAGAGTATGGATAATAGTGTGCATCGATTTGACTGCTCAACCATTTTGGGATATTATATTAGTGGGATAACCCACACTGAAGGAGAATGATATGGAAGCGATAGTTAAAGAATATGATGCAAAGATAGATGCAAAAAAAAGGATAACACTTAGAGGCTCTTCCTACGATTATTACCATGTAATAGAGTTTCCAAACGGAAGGATAGAGCTCGAACCCAGAGTGCTTGTTGAGCCATTTGAAATATCAGAGGATACTTTGAGAATGGTAGATGCTTCTATGGATAATCTGAAGAAAGGGAAAGCATCGAAGCCGATAGATCTCTCGAGCTTTGCGGAATAAAACACGTTTAAGATTCGAATGGGCATTCCGGAAATGCAGGATTTTGGGGATGATCTGAAGAAAAGAGTTGAAGATGGTACAGCCAATAAGAATGAGGTGGCTCAGTATAATAAATTAGGAAGAGCTTTCTACCATCTGTCGATAGATCCATATTATCCCGGACTTAGTACGCATGAGATAACTGAGATGTCAAATAGGTATGGGGAGAGAGAATTGATCAACTGGAAATTAAAAATGCAATTTACGATGAAAAAGAAAATGTATGTGACACTGCTAACAGTGTTCATAATGGTTTTGACAGCATGCGGACAGAAGGATGACTGGCTTTCAAAACAGGGAATAACTATAACCGATCAGAATTCATTCAAGAGCTTCACAAGCACCATATATCGTTATGAAAAGGAAGACCCATCAATAAGCTATACTCTTGGAGAGGTAGAGATCCCTATGGATCTTAGTATAGAAGAGACAACAAAGGACTGTGAAAGAGGGTACAAGAAGGTCATACTCACAACGCACATGGATATTTCAGTAAGCGGAAAGGAAGGCCTTGTATACTATATCAGTCCGTTTGACAGATATACCGGAACGGAATTTTTCAATCCCGAGCAGAATCATGCCTATGAACTGACTATTGAGTATGACGGGAAGGAGTATGATATCACATCGACTGAGGGCACAAAACTGGATGAAGATATGATGCTCACACGTATCATCACGGTTGACTGTCCCAAGGACTATGACGGAACGGTCTTCGAGGTAGGCTATGCAACCATCGAGATGCTTAACGAGTATAAGGAATCGGAACTGCGTCACAGGATAAGAAGGATAGACGAGATGCCTTTCTATATCACAAACGGACATCAGTACTACTACTTTACCGTTGATAACAGATAAGCAGGTTTGATGCCATAATGCGAGGTGTTGAAATGACCGCTACCACAGATAAGATCGCAGGATTCAAACTGCAGGGAAATGTCCCTGTACATATCCGATCGGAAACAGAGATGGAATCGATCGATAAAGAAGCCGCAGACGGTTATTTTAAAGATCAGAAAAAGAAGCTTGATCTTTTCCTTAAGCAAAAGGGATTTGAAAAGTATAAAACAAATGCTTATGCAAGAAGGAATGAGATCGATGTCCTGGAATATATCAACCTGCAAAAAGAGCAGTATGGCTCAAAGACATTTACTGTAAACTATGCATTGATCCCCTTATATGTTCCCCATTCTTTTTTGTCATACGATCTGGGCGGCAGGCTGGGAGAGCTGATAAGTGACAGGGATATCTGGTGGGATTATTCTGATGAGCAGATCGCTGAAGCAAGCTTTATAAATATAATGGATGCGATAGAAGCTTTCTTACTTCCGTGGTTTAAAGAAAGAGAAAACAACGAGACACTTAAGAAGGAATTGCTTAAAGAAGAACAGAAACGAAAGAGTTATGGCGGCCGATTGTCGGATATACAGTCAGCCTGGCTTAATGTGATAGACAGCAAGGAAGATCACTTTGAAATAATAAGCTCAAATACAGCTGTATTCAGACTGCCAAAGAAACTGCATTAAATACATAATCACATCTCCTTTTGGTCCTGACCTGAGGGAGATGTTTTTTATTCAGTCATGATACCGGAAGAGGTTTACAGAGAGGATATAAAAAACAGCACGGAAAGGATGTTTGCTTTTTTAGATAAGAAATAAATATGACATTAAGAAAGTCCACAGATCAGTGATTTGCGGGCTTTTTTTCAATAATAAGAACAGTTATCTGCTGACCGGACGTACAGTCAGAAAGTATTACACTTGGATGGTATAATGATTAAAGCTACGATGATAATATCAGGGAATATATAAGTCGATTGAAAAACAAAATGGTGGAAGAAAGATGAAGAGACAAAAAGGATTGAGCATAAAGATCATTTCAGCCCTATATGCTGTTACTGCCATATGCATCCTTACAGTAGCGATAGTGTTTAACGGTTATCGTCTGTTTGAGAAAAACGTAAAGGAAAACTACGAAAAGTATGCGACAACCGTGCTTAACAATGCCTACGGTATCACACAGGAGCATTCTTTCGGTGATATGATAGCAACGCGCACGATGCCCGAAGAATATGAAGAACTGCGTGAGAGCTTAAACAAGATCAAGGAAAACTCTGAGATCAAATATCTGTATGCCATATATTTTGATGATATCAATGATATCAACAGTCTTACATATGCTATCAATACAAAAACGAGAAAGGAGATCCTAAACGGCGCAACATACACATACCTTGGCACGCCGTGTGAGGAGGGCAGTTTCGAACAGGAAACACTGGTCACACTTCAGAATGCCGTAAAACACCGTCTTAAGGAAAGCGGCGTTTTATACGGACATTCAGATGAATACGGCCATATGTTAAACGGATATCATGTCGTATATGACAGCAAAGACAATGCGGTAGGTCTTTTGTGCGTTGAGATAGAGATCAATGATATAAGTGAAGAGATCCGTCTGTACTTTCGTTCCATAGTGGTCTTTGTCACGATCTTTACCATACTGATCATCATCTTTTATGTAACAAAGATCGAATACTCTCTTATCTATCCGATCACCAGTATCACTGATTCCGCCAATGATTTTATTAAGAATCTCGGCAATCAGGATGCTATGGATGAATGTGCAAAAAAACTGGGCAGTCTGGATATATCAGCAGAAAATGAAGTTGGAGATCTATACAGGACTGTCAGCAGGATGGAAACAGACATGGCAGATCAGCTGCGTGACATACGTCAGTATACGGAGAATATCCTGAAGATGCAAAACGGTCTCATGGTCCTCATGGCGGATATGGTCGAGGTACGTGATTCCGATACCGGAGCACATATACAGAAGACAGTTGCCTATGTACAGATCATCCTGGACGGACTTTATCGAAAAGGTTATTACAAAGAACTGTTGACTGCGCAATATATGGAAGATGTTGTTAAATCCGCTCCTTTGCATGATGTCGGTAAGATAAATATCTCTGATGCGATCCTTAATAAGCCAGGAAAGCTCACAGATGAAGAATTTGAGATCATGAAGACACATACCACGGCAGGTATGGCTATAATAGACAAAGCGATAAATACGGTGGAAGGTGAGAACTATCTTCGTGAAGCACGAAATATGGCAACCTATCATCACGAACGCTGGGACGGCAAAGGATATCCACAGGGGCTTAGCGGTGAAGACATACCTCTGTCAGCACGTATCATGGCTGTTGCGGATGTCTTTGACGCATTAACCTCTGCCCGTGTATATAAACCGGCATTTCCTCTTCAAAAGGCTGTAAGCATTATCGAAGAGGGCAAGGGTACACAGTTTGATCCAAAGTGTGTGGAAGTGTTTATTGAGGCATTGCCTGAAGTTGAGAAGGTACTTATAAAATTCTCACCTGAAGCCATGCAGTGATCCATACAGTAAACCCGAAGTCTGCCGAGTACACTGTACCGTTGACACTCCACACGACTGAAGTCGTGGGATTCCTGCTACCTGCCACTACATAGTGGCTGACCAGTCCATTTCCGGTAGGTCGAAGTGCAAGGTATGGGGATGCCATTACCCATCGCAGGGCAGAACATATAGTTCCCTACGCAGTATGCCTGATATCTCTATCGCCGGCATACTCAGTTGAGTTGCAGATGTTCATGGCTCCAAGCACGTCCCTGTGTATGTGGAATCCACATTTGCAGG
>JAEERY010000038.1 GCA_016286035.1 Lachnospiraceae bacterium | reverse complement strand
GAACCAGCAGAACTGGACGAACTGGAGCAATGCGACGAACGCGACACTGGGAAAGAACTTTGAGCCCGGTTATGACGGACTGAAAGTAAGATGTCTCATCAGGGACAAGAACGGAAACAGTGTAACAACGAACGAGATAACAACAACTTTGGTTTCTGCTGTTAATTGGGAATTTGATGCAAATATCGGAAAAATCACAATTAGCGGAGAGGGTGAAATTCCCGAAATGGATGTCAATTGTAGAAGTATCAAATCTGCTGAGATTAATTTGAAAAAAGTTAAAGATTTAAGTAATCTGTTTGCAGATTGTTTAAATCTTGAAAGTGTAGATTTGAGCAAGCTTGATACATCTGCTACAACCAACATGAGTTCAATGTTTAGTGAAGATGGAAAAATACAGAGCATAGACTGTAGTTCATTTAATACTTCAAATGTTAATGACATGAGTTACATGTTTGACTGCTGTAGTAATCTGACAGAACTGGACATTAGTAGTTTTAATACAAGCAAAGTTACTAATATGAAATATATGTTCAATGCTTGTAGAGGATTGTCATCACTTGACCTTAGTGGTTTTGATATGGGTTCGGTTACTGATGCAGAAGGTATGTTTCAGAATTGTTGTTTTGAGTGTATTGAGACCCCGATCAATGTGAATATTGATGTTGAATTAAATGGTGCATTTATTAGGATGGACACTGGGGAGACAGTATACAAACTTCCTAAAAATATCGATGAAAGTGTTACTTTGATAAGTGGATCAAGACTGATTTTATCTCAACCTCAGGATTTTATATTTGTTGAGGGAACACCTGTTATG
This sequence comes from Lachnospiraceae bacterium, assembly GCA_016286035.1. Classification (GTDB taxonomy): domain Bacteria; phylum Bacillota; class Clostridia; order Lachnospirales; family Lachnospiraceae; genus Colinaster. The sequence continues at coordinate 42,120 of JAEERY010000038.1, read as the reverse complement.
CTGAACATTGAGACTGCAGTAAATGGTTTGGTTTGCTCATGGTATAGTTTCACTGTTGATGAAAATGGGGATGAACACTTGACAGAAATTGGAAAAGGATCTTCTATCGATGTTACTTTTGATTCTGAATCAGATGGTAAAATGATTAAATGTATTATAAGTGATACCCAGGGACATGTATTTATTACTTCAGATACAATTGTTGCTACTATGGTAGAAGCAGTTTCTGAAGGAGGTAGTCAGGACTAATAGTTATATATGTTTTGTGTAATGCTGTAGAAAAATTGTTTAATAACGGAGAATAGCGATGAAAAAGATTACTTACACTATATCTTCAATCATTTTATGTGTCAGTCTGTTAAATATGCCTATATATGCCAACGAGATCAACACGGGCTTAGACAATCTGGTTGTAGAAGAAAACTCTAATGATACTGATCAGGATATAGATGATGCTGTTACTGATGTGGAAGAGATTAGCGATGAGCCTGAAAGTGAGCCTGTATCTGATAATAATACTCCCCGGGAAGAGAACAAAGATGCAGATGCAGATGATCAGGATGAGCTCATTACATACACGATCGAAGTACCGGGTACCGGTGAAGAGAACAACGATGAACTCTTTGAAGCATATGTCAACAGAGCTTTCGGTATCGATGATGGATTATCTCAGCCTGTTATTAGAGGTCTTCGTAAGAGCAGAAGTACTCAGGGAAGCAAGCTTACAGGTTTAGAGGCAAACATATACAATTATCTTGTTCCAAAGATACAGCAGATCGCAAGCGGTGAGCTGCATACAACGGAATTTGTGCTCTCTCTGGAAGATCTTGGGCTGGCGGATGAATGCTATCCGGGAGCAAATACGGACGAGAATAGGGATGCGTTTTATGATCAGACATTGGGAGATATAGAACTTGGATCTATAACGCAGGCCTTAACTGCAGATTTTCCGTATGAGATGTACTGGTTTAATAAGACTGCGAGTACACAGATTTTTTTTAGCTTAGGATTCACATACAGAAATAACGCCATATATTATAACAATACGACAACAGTAACTATTAGGATGCCTGTCAGCGCTTCATATCAGGGTAGCGGGATATATCAGACAAGAAATGATCTCTCCGTGGTAAATACTGCTGTCAGCAATGCTCAGAGTATCGTAAATGAATGTACATCATATTCTGACTATCAGAAGCTTCTTGCATACAAGGAAAGGATATGTGCATATACTGACTATAATCATTATGCGGCTGATCATAGCAATCAGGTTGCGTTTGGTGATCCATGGCAACTGATATATGTGTTTGACGGTGATCCCGAGACAACTGTTGTATGTGAGGGATATGCGAAGGCGTTCAAGTATCTTTGTGACAGTTCGACATTTACAGGTGATATTTCCTGCATACTTGTGACCGGTCGGATGATAGGGGCAACAGGCGCCGGCGGTCATATGTGGAACATCGTTAAGATGGATGACGGGAAGTACTATCTTGTTGATGTTACCAACTGTGATACCGGTTCTGTAGGAAATCCGGCATGGTTGTTCTTAAAAGGCTATACCAGTAAACAGGGGAGCGTTACATATACTTCGTCTGATGGAGATTCAAAAACCTCTGATGTTTACCGGTTTGTCTGCGGATCAGCTGTAAATGCTGTAGATTTTAATTATGATTATAATACTTTGTCCAATTACTCCGAAACAGAGCTTGCCATATCCGCTACAGATTATGCTGCTCCTGAGACATGCACAGTAACTGTGGACAAGGTATTCTTTGACGGAAATAAAGATGTACCCGTTGATATGATGGGGACAGGTTCATATGAAAAGAACAGCAGTATCACACTTACCGCTCCTGAAGTTGAAGGTGTGGCATTTGTGGGCTGGTATCCGGCGCATCCTTATGTGCCATATTATTACTATACAGGTGATCCGTATACATGGGACAGAGAATATACATTTACGGTAACAGGAAAATTGGATCTGGTCGCTGTTTACAGACCGACAGATCAGCTGGCGACTGTTGCAGTGAACTGCGGTTCAAAAGCATACACTGTGAACGGTATTAAATATACCTCGAGTAGAAGCTTTGATCTTGGTGTGGGTTCGTTGGTAACTGTATATACCGATGCGCCCGGTTTTAAGTACTGGAAGAATGCTTACGGTATGGTTCTTTCAAGATCAAAGAGTTATACATTTACAGTATCTGTTGACGATAACATAGAGGCTGTATTTGACAGCAGTGCTACAGATAAGGCAACTCTTATATTTGAATCGGAATATGGACAGATCATGGGGACAGCCAAGCTTGCTCTTAATGAAACCATGTCTCTGCCGACCCTTCCCACAAAAAACAGCTTCAGGACAACGGGCTGGGATCTGAATGGAGACGGTCAGTATAAAGCTAGTACGGATACTCTTAACAGTGCGATTGAAAGAGGACTTGCGTCTGCTGACAGGACTGTTGTCATAAAGGCTGTATATGAGACGAATCCTTGGTTGAATATTTACATAACGATAGACAATGGAAATACAATAGAAGATTATTCACCCGCCCCAGGAGAATTGATGGTTGCTCAGGCAGGAAAAAGAGAAGGAGAGAAGTTCAGTCGCTGGGTAGAAGATGGGACAGGCCTTGTTTTAAGCTATAATCCGACATACAAGTTCTATGCCGAGGAGAGAAATGGATCGGGTAAACCAGGTGGACCGACTCTGTCGATCATAGCAGAATTTGTTGATGATGATGAAGAGGTTCATAAAAGGGGGGTAACGCAGATAGTTAACAGCTACAACAATAGCGATAACAATGGACTGGTTGCCGTATCCATGAGTACCGTTCCTGAAGGCTGCAGGATAATAAAAGCGGGTATCATCGCAGTGGATGCTGAGCATTATCCTACTGAAAATCGCGGATGGATCACTTTAGATACTCCCGGTGTTATTGTGCGAGGCAATTCATGGCCCGGTAATGCATACAGATACACATGGACCAGAGCAAATGCTCAGGATGAGCAATGGTATGTCAGGGCATTGCTTATATATGAAGACACTTCAACGCATGAGGTATATACCGTATACGGAGATGATATTATAGAGATGTATTATAGTATAGGGTAGGGTGTATGAGTTACGGCATGATAGAGTTTTCATTTTTGCTAATGTTATAATGAGTTTTGGAGGCGGGGTTTACCCGCCTCTGAACATATTAACTGGAAGGAAAGCCGGTGCTTGCTATGCTGTTAAAGAAAAAGATGAGATTATATATATCAATTGTTTTAATGCTTACGGTAATGATCTTTTTTCCTATAGATCTGTATGCTTCACAGAATGATACTGTATATTCCGCAGGTCATTTCTATTATCATTCATATCCGGGATATGTATCTATATGCGGATATATAGGTGATGAGACAGATATATCTATTCCATCGAGCATATCGGGCAAACCTGTTTCCGTTATAGAGAGCAAAGCATTTGACGGATGTGATTCGATAAAGACTATAGAAGTACCTGATACCGTGATGAAGGTAGCTGATGATTCATTTACAGGGGCTGTTTCACTTGAAAGGATCGTGAGCCATACCGAGGATGTCACCATAAATGCAGGAGATGGGGTCAGTGTGGAGTATGCTTCTCAAACCGGAGATGGTTCCGATACAGGTGTTTCAGCAGGTGATACTGCGACATCTCATTCGGATAAATCGGATGCTGGAAGCGATAATGATGATGGTTCTTCGGTTTCTGATGATACGGGTCAAAAGACTGTGGATGCTAAGCCAAAAGATAAAACTGCTGTTAAGGATTCGGTTTCAAAGCAGTCTGACATAGGTGAGGGAAGCTATGTGGAACCGGATGGAGATATATCAGAAACAGCTGATTCCGATATATCGGAGTATAAAGATACTTCAAAAATAATTGATAGAGATACTACGGAAGAAAAGAAAGATGCAATGATCACAGCTGAAAAAGAAAACGGCGATGATGAGAGTATAGCGGATATTGAGACTATGGGAGGTGAGATGCAGAATGAACCTGATTCGGTATCATTGGTTGCAGTAATTGTTTTTGCAGTGTGTCTGGCTGCTGTTATCGGTGTTTCGGTTTATTTTGTATTAAAGAAGAAAAAATAGAGATGGTCAGTATTGCATTTGTGATATATAGAGATTAAATATGAGAAAAAGTGTTCGTTAAATGTTATGTGCATGCTGATTCTTTTTATATTTGGAACATGTGCATTTACAGATTCGAATTAGATTCCTGCTCAGACGGAATATGGTGTTTTTCTGAATGTTACCGAAAACATCGATAAACTTGATGCATATAAGACTGTTGTTATAGATGCACAGTGTATTAATGTGGAAGAGAAGGAGAATTTTAAGAAAAAAGGACATATTGTATACAGCTATATTAACGTGGTATCGCTGGAAAGCTTTAGAGATTATTATGATACATATAAGGATTTAAAACTTTAGATTTGTGATTATTATCAGGCGATATTTATGGAATTAAGACTGCGACTGACTGTTATATCAATTTGATAGGTACATACCATGAGTGGTTTTGTATTATACAGATTATATTATATATTTTCCGTCGCATGATATGAGACAACAAGAAATAGATTCAGATCGTAGGAACTCCATTTAAAATGTGGAGTTCTTGTTTTGGGTAAAATAATGGAGTTGAGATATTCTTATATTTATAAAAAACTAGAAAAGAAAGTATTTGCCATGACATTAAAAAACAACTATAATTATAAAATAAACAACTATAAATGAGAGAACTAATGCTGTATAGTTGTTTTTGAAGGAGGTAATATGAGTTTTACCAGGAATAAAAGAGATGCTATTAAACATTATATATTGGAACAAATAGATCAGGGATGCATTGATATGGTAAAGAAGACGGTAGACGCTTTTGAGATAACGTCGACGAGTGTGTACCGTTATATAAAAGAGATGGAAATAGATGGTATCCTTTCGAAAAAGGGACATAAATATTCGTTGATAGAAAAAAATGGAAGCTTTATGTACGAAACGAGAAATGTTTCTGATGAAATGGATATCATGGAAAGAGATATTGAGCCCTTGATTGAAAAATGTCCTGAAAATGTACAGAGAATTTGGAGATATTGCCTTTCTGAGATGATTAATAATGTATTGGATCATTCTAACGCAGATAGGTTTGCATTAATATATAAAAAGAATTATATGAGCATTTCTTTCTTTATAGTGGATAATGGTGTGGGGATTTTTAGAAAAATTAAAGACTATTACAGATTGTCTTCGTTAGATGATGCAATTTCGGAGTTGTTCAAAGGAAAACTGACTACAGATAAGGCTAATCATTCCGGTGAAGGTATTTTCTTTTCTTCAAATGCTGCAGATAGATTTGCGGCATTTTCTGATGGAAAGGTTTTTACGAGAAACAAATATGAAGAAGTCAATATAGATACGCTTCGCTTTAATCTAAACAAAGAAGATGGTTCTGTATCAGAAATGGATAAAGGTACTATAGTGTATTTGAAACTATCAAATTTCAGCACAAAATCCATGGCTAAAATCATGGATAAATTTTCGAATATTGATAACGGATTTTACAAAACAAGTATACCGATAAAAAATATATTTGATGATTATCCGGTCTCAAGATCTCAGGCTAAAAGACTGGTTAGAAGATTTGAGAGTTTTAAGGAGGTTGTATTGGATTTTGAAGGTGTAGATGATGCAGGCCAGGGATTTATGCATGAAGTGTTTGTAGTATACGGAAAATCACATCCGGGAGTAAAACTTGTGCCAGTTAACGCCAACAAAAATGTTAAGCGTATGATCAATCATGTGATGAATACAACTTAAGCAGATCTATGAGAATAATATAATCAAAGGTTTAATCGGTTAAAAATGCAAAATAACCGCGAAGTTTACTATCACATATATCTCTCAAATGGATGGTAGGCTGATTTGACACAAAACAAATGTTGCCTGCTGTTCTGAAAATAGAAGTAATTCTTTTCGTTTATAAAGAGGACATGTCAGATGTTGTTGCTGCCTGATATGCGACTGATAAATTGTCAGGGATAAAATATTGTCGCTACCTGATATGTGTCTACTGAAACAGCAAAGATAAACAACCTGCATCCATAGAAATATCTTGAATATCTATTAACAAAGCTTCCAAAGCTTCATGATGATGAGGGAAATAAAGATATCACAAAACTTGATCCACTGATGCTGTGATCACTAGAAAACCCTGATATCTGTAGAAAACCGCGCCGCTAATCAGCGGCGTATTTTAATGTAGAGCGTATGGTTTGACGCTTACGTTTATACCTCTAGTGAGTTATATATAAACATATGAGGACGTTTACCTTGGAGGTAAATGCCTTCTTGACTAAAGAGAATATACATGTTATACTTAATTAACCTCAAAGGTTAATTTTAAGCGAGGTGATGGCTTGGATATAACGTACAAAAATAAGAAAATAGAAAAAATTTGTACGGATGTAAAAACGGCAGAGAAATCCTATGGCATAGAAATGGCAGATAAAATACACCTGCGTATAGATCAAATTGCTGCTTCGGATACTATTGAGATGATGATACAGTTCCATATTGGACGATGTCACCCACTTGCGCAGAATAGGAAAGGACAGTATGCTATGGATTTAGTACATCCGTATAGATTGGTATTTGAGAAGAAAGGCAATGAAATCCAAATAGCTAATATTTTGGAAATAGTGGATTATCATTGAAGGTCAAGATGAGAAGCAAGGAGGTAGCACTATGGTGAGAAGTAGCAACATCATTGCAACGCCACCTGGGGCAACAATTAAAGAACAGTTAAATTACAGGGGCATGAGCCAGAAAGAGTTTGCGGCCAGGATGGATATGTCTGAGAAACATATCAGCAAGCTTATCAACGGTGAAGTACAGCTTACAGCTGAGACAGCAATCAGATTGGAAATGGTATTAGGCATTCCGGCAAAGTTTTGGAATAATCTTGAAGCGATTTACAGAGAGAAGATTATTAAGGCTGAAGCAGAAAATGCAATGGATGCTGATGTTGAAATTGCAAAACAGTTTCCTTATAGTGAGATGGCAAATTTCGGATGGATTCCTGTGACTCGGGATACAAAAGAGAAAGTGATAAATCTTAGGAAATACTTTGAGGTTGTTGAACTTTCGCTGCTTGGAAGTGAGCAAATAACAAGAATTGCATGCAGACGATTAGCAATCACAGAAAAGAGTGATCTTGCTTTAATGGCATGGACTCAGGAAGCAAAGATCAAGGCACGTGATATACAAACTGCACCAATCAATATCAAGGGTCTAATCTCAACTATGCAGGACATAAGAAAGATGACTGTGCTTAAGCCAAAAGACTTTTGCCCACAGGTAAAAGAACATCTTGCAGATTGTGGAATAGCCCTGGTTTTTCTACCTCATCTTAAGGGCTCATTTCTTCAGGGAGCTTCCTTTATGGACGGAAATAAGATTGTTGTTGGACTTACAGCAAGAGGAAGGGATGCGGATAAGTTTTGGTTCAGTTTATTCCATGAACTGGCGCATATTGTGCTCGGACATGTTGGACAGCCTAACGGCACATCTGAAGATGATGAGAAAACTGCAGATAAATGGGCTGGTGATACATTGATACTATCTGAAGATTTTGATGTTTTTAAAAGAAAAAAAGATTATACAAAAAAAAGTGTTCTTCAGTTTGCAAAGGCACAGGGGATCGCTCCAGGAATTGTGGTTGGGAGGATGCAACTGGAAGGGATGATAGAATACAGTATGTTGAATGATTTGAAAGAAAAATATGAAATAGCTGTATGATAGTATTTTAGGTGAGTGAAAATGGTAGAGGATATTAATATATCTGATAAAAAAGAGGAATCGTTAAATGGTGAAAAAATGGTAAATACAATGATTTCACTTAACAATACTGTTAATTCAATTATTAGAGAGATTGATTTTAGTGGCATAATTAAAACTGTAACAGCTTTGAGTTCCACTATTTCTAAAATGCTTTCTTCTGATTATATGACCTCTATAAAAGAAACATTTGCTAAATTAGCAAATGCAATCGAAGAAGCCCATGATAATCCATATAGCTACTTAAACTTTTATGACTATCAGAATTCACTCGACGAATTTCATTGGGCATGGCCGTTTGATATTTCACCGGAAGAATTAAAGCAGTTAATTGAGCAGGCGAATGATGAAATAGAATTTGATAGATTGATAGCTTCGTATTTTACTAAGGAACGACTTCAAAACATGTTCTATATTATCGAAAATGGACTTCCTAGACGCCATACAGTGATTTTTGGACAGATAAAAAAAGCGTTCTATAACAGACAATATGCATTAATGAATACTGCTACAGTAGCTATTATTGAAAATATATTAGGGATTGTTTTAAAAGATAAGGGATGTACCAAAAGAAAGGGAATACTAAAACCTATTATAAAATATTATGCAGATAATTATATGTTTCATGATCTTAGTTTTCTTTTTGAGTTACAAATGTTATCTAATAATATAGATCTGATATTCAGTGATTATAGATTTGGGAGTAAAGTGTTTATAGAATCAAATAAAAAGGTAAGGAGACATCTATCTGCTCATGGATATATGTTTTCGAATAGAAGAATAGATTCTATTATGCTTTTGAACACTTTGGCTGCAATACTAATAAACATAGACTATATCACTCCGTTTGAGAAAACAGTTGAAAAAAGCAAGAATAAAAAGCTGTTTATTATTTGTACTAAAGATTATGTGATAAGAAATCGAATACAAAAGATTACAGGAATCGAAAGCCTTGAAAATTAGAGTGAATTTTGTGTTTAGCATATGAAGGAATCAAAGCGTTATGTATGTTAAAGAAAAGCTTTCACTAGATATGCGTAAATGCACTACATATGTCACAGTCTGATTATAGCTTCCCCATTCCCTCAACACATTGATACGTACTCTAATATCCACATCCCATAAACACCCATAAAAAATAAGTAAGCGTAAAAAAACTCCATCCTAAAAGGATTCAAAAATACATTCAAAAATCCAATCATCCAATTAAACCCAATTAAAACAAATGAATATATATGATCCCCACCCTTTATGGTATAATACATAAGTCAGCAAAATATCTTTACAATAAAAGAAAGACTTAGGTACATATCAATGAACAATTCCGATAAGAAATTAAATGGAACAGTCATAGTAACATACAGGTGCAATGCCAGATGTACTATGTGTAACAGATATAAAGCCCCTTCAAAACCTGAAGAGGAACTCAGTATAGATACAATAAAAAAACTCCCTAAGATGTACTTTACAAACATCACAGGAGGAGAACCTTTTATAAGGACAGATATAGCGGATATAGTAAGAGAGTTATATAAGATATCAGACAGGATAGTCATAAGCACCAATGGGTTCTTTACAGACAGGATAGTGGCTCTTGCAAAGGAATTCCCTCAAGTTGGAATAAGGATATCAATAGAAGGCTTGGAAGCTACCAACAATGAGATAAGAGGCCTTGAAAACGGTTATCAGAGAGGATATCAGACACTTAAGACTCTTCGTGAGATGGGAATGAAGGATGTTGGCTTTGGTATGACTGTTCAGGACAGGAATGCACCTGATCTTGTTCCTCTTTATGATATCTCTGATGAGATGGGGATGGAGTTTGCCACAGCAAGCCTTCATAACAGTTTCTATTTTGTTGAGGCTAAGAACATCATAAAAGACCGTCCCATGGTTGCTGAGAACTTTGAAAAGCTCATAAATAAGCTTTTGAAGAGTAAGAGTCCCAAGAAGTGGTTCAGGGCTTACTTTAATCATGGACTCATAAATTACATATATGGACAGCCAAGACTCCTTCCCTGTGACATGTCATTTGATACCTTCTTTATAGATCCTTATGGCGATGTTATGCCCTGTAACGGAACAAAAGATAAGGAAGTTATGGGTAATCTTAATACTCAGACATGGGATGAGCTATGGAACAGTCCTGAAGCTGAGAAAGTAAGAAACAAGGTACGTCACTGTGACAGACAGTGCTGGATGATAGGCTCTGTAAGTCCTGCAATGCATAAGTATATATGGAAGCCTGCCTGGTGGGTATTTAAGCATAAACTAAAGTCTCTCTTTACCGATAAGCCTTACAGCATGTATGAGAATAAGATATGCTGTGATTACAGGGATGGTAAGGTTACAAAGGAACAGCTTGATAAGTGTTCTACGTGTGATATGTGCAGTGTCGTAAATGATGGTCTGTCTGAGATGAGCAAAGCACAGCTTAAGGAAAGAAGCGGTGAAGAGATCGTTGATGCGGATATTGCTGGACAGCTGGAAACTAAAATGTGAGTATGATAGAAATACAGTAAGACATATTGAATTTGTTTGATTCTGAAAGAATTCTTTATGCAAAGGTAATGTTGTCGCTTTCGTAATCGGATTTGGAGATGTTAAGACTTGCGAGGAATATTATTTGGTAATGGACTGAATTTAAGATTTGATATAGAACAATTTTCTACTAGTAAGATTTTCGATAGATTTGTTGCTAATATAAAAAGATATTCCGATATGTACGAAGCGATGTTTTCTGTTAGTCTAACAGAAGATGTTATTAACGAACTGTTCGAGGAGCATAAAGATTCCAATATCGAGGCATTAGCTGGATATCTCTATTCATATATTAAGGATATTAATGATTGTCCCATATGGTCTGTAAATAATGAGTATATGTTACAGGAGTTAATTACCAGCATAGCGTTGCTATCGATTTTCTATGATAACGAAGGGCTTATAAAACCGAATATTGATTTAACGAAATTGCCCGATATAGTAAAATATGATAGAGTATTCACTTTGAATTACGTCGAATTTTGGGATGACAGGAACATCTGTATTCCGTTACATGGCAAAATTGTTTACAATGATTTGCAGGACGTACCTAATGCATTCTTTTATAATACGGCTAAATACGGGGGTTCGGAGTATAAAGCTGCTATTGAAAAGATGAAACTTAAGGGAAACGCTGTTTTATTTGATCCGTTCAAATATGTGTTTGCACCTGAAGGAATAAAAAAACAAGATTTGATTTGTATTGCTGGAATATTTCCAAGTGATAGAATATTTCCAGGAGAAAATTTATGCCCTATAAGTCCAAGAGAGATATATAAGGATCTTAATAGCATTGATGAGATAGATGTATTTGGTGTTTCTCCGTATGGTGATATAAGCTTGATCGATGCTATTAATCAAATGAAATTTGCACGCGTATTTGTCCATGAGATGAACATAAAAGAAATTGACGAGTGGGGAAAGCTTCTAAAGTGTCCACATGAATTTCTGAATTCAAACGATATTTGATGACTGGATGCATATCAAATCTGGTCAGTTAGTTGTTTATATATATGAGTACATGGCTATTATGACCTGGGAAACAATAAAATCTGAAAAGATAATAGATGAATTCCATGTGACGGTTAAGAAGGATGAAGTAAAGCTGCCTGACGGAGCAGTGATAGAAGACTTCTATACCGTAACGATTCCTGATGCGGCAATGGTCGCTGCTATAACAGCTGATGGAAAGATATTGTTAAAGAAAGAGTTCAGATATTCATGCGGTGAAGATGTTATAGAATGTCCTGCAGGTATGTTTGATAAGGGAGAAAGTGATCCTTTGACTGTAGCTAAGAGGGAACTGCTTGAAGAGACGGGATATGTATCTGAAGACTGGACATATTTTGGACCTACATGGGAATCAACATCAAAGCTTACAAACAGAATGCATCTGTTCATGGCAAAGAACTGTGTACATGTCAGTGAACAGAGTCTAGATGAGCATGAACATCTGACAGTAGATAAGGTTGATATAAAAGATGCTGTTGATATGGTCTTATCTGGAAAGATCAATGCTAACAGTTCGGCGCATCTTATATTACGGGTTGCAAGAATACTTGGATCATAAAAACAGCGTTTAGCTGTTTTTTTGATATATAAGAATCAAATGATTTGTGGTATATTGTGTATAGATGATCAAGATTAAAAGGAGGTTGCAGATATGAAGTTTTATAAAGTTGGTGAAAAGATTGAGATAGGCGAAAACCTTTCGGGTGAGGAGATCATACCCAATACTACCGACGGTGCATATGAGAAGCATGTGCCGGTTATAGAAAAAGATGGCGATAAGGTTATCGTAAAAGTTGGTTCTGTTGAACATCCCATGCTTGAAGCTCATTACATTGAATGGATTGTTCTTGAGACGGCTGACGGATATGAAAAGAAGGAACTTAAGCCTGGCGAAAAGCCTGAAGCGGAATTTAAAGTTTCGGGTCAGGTTGTAGCTGCATATGAATACTGCAATCTTCATGGACTCTGGAAGGCTTCTGTATAATGAAGACACTTGCGATCATAACCGCAAGAGGCGGTTCAAAAAGAATACCAAAAAAGAATATAAAAGAGTTTTGCGGTAAGCCGATCATAGCATACAGTATCAGGGCTGCTATAGAAAGTAAGGCTTTTGATGAAGTCATGGTCTCTACAGACAGTGAAGAGATCGCTCAGATAGCAAAAGAATACGGGGCAAGTGTTCCGTTTTTGCGCTCTGAAACTACAAGCAATGATTTTGCAACGACTGCGGATGTGATACTTGAAGTTATAGATGAGTATGAAAAGCAGGGAAAAGACTTTGATTATGTTGCCTGCATATATCCGACAGCACCTTTTGTTACTGCAAAAAAGCTTTCTGAAGCAAAAGCGCTTATTGAGAAAGAAAAAGCTGAAGCATTGCTTTCCGTAGTCAAATATGATTTTCCGCCACAGAGAGCCTTTGTTATAAGGGATGGTATGGTTAAATATCAGTATCCTGAGTATGAGAGAGCAAGAAGTCAGGATCTTGAACCGATATATCATGACTGCGGTCAGTTCTATATCTGTTCATGTGAGGGCCTTAAAGAACATCATTCGATGATATTGCCGCATACTGTTCCCTATATTGTTCCGGAGGAGGAAGTACAGGATATAGATACCATGTCTGACTGGGCTATAGCGGAAGCCAAGTTCACGGCAATAAATAAAGCTTAATAAGAGTATATTCATTGAACTGCATGCATTTAGATGGTAAAATATCTATGTATGCAGTTTTTTAAATTTATTGTTTTGTAGGTACAACATGAATGTTAAAGGCTTGAGAAAAAATATCCTGCAGGATTATCTTATTTGGGGGTTTGCGTTTTCTGTATTGCTCACTCTTATAGGCTATAGCTGTAACGGTTACGCACAGGCAATAGTCGTATTTATGGTCTGTGTCATATCAGGCTTTATAAGCAATCTTATCGTATTTTCACAGTTTATAAGAAGATATTATGTCATATTGATACTTGCGATCATAAGTATTGTAGGTTTTCTTTTAAGAGGTGACGGCCTTTCATCGCTTGGGATGCCGATTTCGGCTCTATTTATGGTATTTGCGGGTTACAGTGTTGCAACGGAAGGAAGAAAGTCCATCCTTGCTTCGTTCGGAAAGCTCTGCGCACTTATAGCGGTATTTCTGTTTGTGGCAATACTGTGGCATGTGACGGGAGAAAATGCAGCTGTTGAGTATTTCAGTGGTGCTGCACAGGCTTTCGGCATGTTCTCGACAAAACTGGTAGGTGTATATTTACACCCGATCCCTGCAGCATGTGCTTATCTGGTATTTACACTTTTATGTTTTTTATATATCGACAATCGTTTCTTAAGATTCTTATGTACTCTTATAGGCATAAGTGCGATATGGATATCGGCTTCAAGAGCAACTCTTATAGTCTTGGCGGGTGCTTTTTTCCTGTTTTACCTGATCAGATTAATAAGACATGAGACAAAACAGGAGATATCTCCAAAGACATCAAGCGGTGATAAGATCATAGCATCGGGAGCTCTTATCCTTTTGGCTATAGTAGCCTATATCAACAGATATACGATTGTGATGCTGATACAAAGAGTCCTTTCTGACTTTTTAGGTTCGAAAGGTGCGGGCATAAATACATCATACAGATTGAGTGCATGGGAATATATATTTTCAAAGTTTTCCGAAGGATCATTTGTTCAGATTCTGCTTGGAAGAGGCTATGACAGTGCGACAAAGGCTATAGAACAAGTTCCCTCACTTGTTGCAATGAATGAGGTAACACCTCTTGGAACCAAGAACATATTTATATCAATGCTGTATGATTACGGTGTGATTGGATGTGCATTACTCATTCTGGTGGCTGTTCATTGCCTGTATTACTACATATGCGGCAGTGAGAAGATGCAAAGAAGAACTGGTCTTATAGTGCTTTCAATTCTGGCTATGGGTTTTGTCTTTGATCTTCAGTACTGGGACAGTACTGCTTTTATACTCTGGGCATTTATAGGCGCATATCTGGGACTGAGAGACTTAAATTTCACGGATAAAAAGGCAGAGGAATTAAGAACAAGGAAGAATCTTAAAATAGCGGTATTCGGTCAGAAGAATGCTCTTACGAATGAGGGCGGTGTAGAGGTCGTATCAAGAGAACTTGCAAGAGGAATGGCGCTTGAAGGACATAAGGTGACCTGTATTAACAGAAAAGGGCATCATGTGAGCGGGAAAGAGTTTGATGTACCCATGGTGGATGAGTGGGAAGGCGTAAGTATGAAGTATGTTCCCATCATAGAGGTAAAAGGTCTTGCCGCCATGACATCGGCTTTCTTTGCATCTATCTTAAGTGCTGTCGGTGATTATGACGTTGTACATGTACATGCGGAAGGACCGTCACTGTTTTGCTGGATACCCAAGATCGCCGGTAAGAGGGTTATATGCCATGTTCACGGACTTGATCATCAGCGTGTTAAATGGGGTAAGATGGCAAAGCAGGCATTGCTTCTGGGTGAGAGAAATGCGGTTGAGTATTCCGATGAGATGATAGTTTTAAGCCGTGCGGTCCAGAGATATTTCATGGATAAATATGAAAGAAAGACTGTCTATATAGCAAATGCGGTAGAGCACTGTGAAAAGAAGAGTGCAAAGATAATAACAGACAAATGGGGACTTAAGGGAGATGATTACATCCTGTTTTTAGGCCGCCTTGTTCCCGAAAAGGGTATTGAGTATCTTATAAGGGCATATAAGGATATGGAATGTGACAAGAAGCTTGTTATAGCGGGCGGAAGCTCCGATACCGATACCTTTGTAGATGACATGAAATGGCTTGCAGGAGATGATGAGAGGATCATATTTACAGGTTTTGTGGATGGCGATCTTAGAGAAGAACTTTACAGCAATGCTTATATATATGTTCTGCCTTCTGATGTCGAAGGAATGCCGCTTTCACTCCTGGAAGCATTAAGCTATGGCAATTGCTGTCTGGTATCCGATATCGATGAGTGTGCGGAAGTGGTCGAAGATCACGGAGTCATATTTAAGCATTCCGATATAGAAGATCTTAAAGCAAAGATGATTCAGCTGATAGCTGATCCAAAACTTGTAAGGAACTATAAAGAAAATGCCGCAGATTTTGTTTGCAACAAATACAGATTAAAGGATATGGTTGACAGAGTGGAAGAACTCTACAGGGATATTATTTTAGACAGATAAGCTTAAGGTGATTTTGAGGGGTTATGATATGTTCGATGCTTTTTTGCAGGATATCGTTCAGATCAATTTCATACCTATATGCATAATCATTTTTCTGATAGTGTTTCTTGCGTTCAATAATGCATATGAGCACGAACTTACTGCATATTTCATGCCGGTTCTGGCTATGCTCTTTGGTCTTATAATAACCGACAATGCGGATTATTATGCCTTTTCGACCAATCCGACTGGAATGCTTCATGTCATTACAGCAATCCTTGGGTATAATCTGCGTATATTCATAATGGCTTCACTTATCGGGATAGCTTTCAGGAACAGTGCAAGAACCGTTCTTAAGACAATCCTGTATATACCTGCCGTGGTCAATCTTTTGATAACGTGTCTGGCGCTTTTTTCGGATCTTTTCATGTCATATGCCCAAGACGGATCGATAATAAGAGGACCTTTATCTTATACACCGCATATAGTCATGATGGTTTATGCAGTGTTTATGTATGTTTATGCGATACATATATCGATAAGACATGACAGAAGATGTGAATCGGCTGTAATCATAATGACAGTCACGCTGGCCATACTCGGAACGATATGTGAGCTGGTATTTAAACTTAAAGGAATACTGATAGGTGTCATTGCTATGGATGTGACATTCTATTACCTTTGCATCCATATAGAGTATTTTAAGTTTGACAGTCTTACGGATGCACTTAACCGTACCAGCTTTTATGCTGATCTTAAGAGATTAAAAGAGGGTAACAGAGTAGGTATCATGTCCATCGATCTTAACGATCTTAAGAAGATCAATGATACGGAAGGACATGCGGGCGGTGATAATGCAATAAAGACCATAGCTCACAATGTGAGACTGGCCCTGGATACAAGATGCAAGCTCTACAGGATAGGCGGAGACGAATTTGAAGTCATCTGTATGGATATGTCCGAAGATGAGGTTAAGATGTGCGCTGACAGGATCAAAGCAAATATGCGCAAATCAAGATATACGTTTGCGATAGGATACTCAATGTGGGACGGCAAAGAGCCTGTTGAAGACTGTTTAGCACGGGCTGATGAGCGTATGTACACCAACAAGAGGGAGTTAAAAGGATGATCAGTATAATTGTTCCTCTTTACAATGCAGCTGAATATATAGAAAAGACCATAGAGACGGTTGCCGCTCAGACTTATACTGACTGGGAACTTATTCTTGTTGACGATAAATCCAAGGATGACAGTGTATTAAGGACAAAACAGTGTATATCATCTCTTGATCCTTCTGTTGCATCAAAGATACGTCTCATTGAAAAGACTGAAAATGCAGGTGCGGCAGAAGCCAGAAATACCGGAATTGATGCTGCTAAAGGAAGATATATAGCTTTTCTTGATGCGGATGATGTATGGTATCCTCATAAACTGGAACATGAGCTCATGTTCATGAATAAGCATGATGCCGGTTTTGTATGTTCTTCATATCAGTTTGGTGATGAAAATGCAACTCCGACAGGAAAAGTTGTCAGAGTTCCAAAGAAAATGAGCTATAAGAAGGCTCTTTCAAGAACCATTATTTTCACATCGACTGTTTTGATCGATACACAGAAAGTAGATAAAGAACTTATCAGGATGCCTAACATCGGTTCCGAGGATACTGCCACATGGTGGAAGATTCTTAAATCAGGAATTGATATTTACGGCCTGGATGAGCAGCTTGTCATATACAGAAGACCTGCAACATCTCTTTCTTCAAACAAGGGAAAGGCGATAACGAGGATATGGAAACTTTACAGACAGGTGGCTGATCTCGGAGTAATAGGTTCGGCTTGGCATATACTTTTGTGGGCACTTCATGCAACAAGCAGAAGAATTCTCGATGACGGTGTAAGAAGACATCTTGAGTCAATAAAGAGATTTACGGTGCTGCAGTTATCTTTGATAGGACTGCTCATATATACGGCTGTATATGCATTTGCATGGTTTAAGGTTTACTATCCGGTGATAAGTTCTCCGTTTATAAGTCAGGACGGATATAACTTCGGTCCCGGTCTTAAGCTGTATTTTAAGGGACATTTGCTCATCCTAATGATCTATCTTATGATTCTTTGGTTCCTGTCCGTTAATAACGGAAGCATGAAGATGGGATATTTAAAGACAAGACAGATCGCATGGAACCAGATCATAGCTCTTGCTTTTACAAATGTTATATCTTATGCACAGATATCTCTGATGCGTAACTGGCTGGTTTCCCCCAAGGCTCTGATGCAGTGCTATCTGGTTCAGATCGTTCTTACTCTTTTGTGGACAGCTCTCGCGGGATATATATATCAGGTGGTATTTGCACCCAGAGAGACACTTATAATCTACGGAAATGACTATGATAATGCTGATGAGATAGCAAGAAGATTTGAAGACAGCAATGACAGATTTAAGGTCATGAAGACCATGTCTATGTCAGGCGGAGTAAATGCAGTTGAAGCGGAGTGTTCAAGATGGTACGGTTGCGTGGTTCTTTACGGAGTATACGGTACTGAGAGAAAAGAGATAGTGGATTTCTGCTACAGTCATTATATAAGAGTGTTCATAGTCCCTGATGTAGATGATCTTTTGATGCGCGGATTCGAAAAGATGGATCTGTGGGATACACCTATCCTTGAACTTAAGGAATACAGTGTCAGCTGGGAAATGCGTCTGATAAAGAGAGCGGTCGATATATGTGTTTCTTTAGGTCTTATAGTTATCACTTCTCCCGTACTTTTGATCGCATCGCTTATCAGCAGGAGCAAAAACGGTCATGCGATCAAGAGAGACATATGCATGTCAAAGGATGGCAGAACATTTGAAAGACACATGTTATCTTATGATGGATTCGGTTGTACGCTTCCCATGCTGTGGGATGTTTTTAAAGGCCATATCTCTCTTATTGGTCCAGAGCCTATGAAAGAGAGCATGTACAGAAGACTTGTAGGTGAAGATAACAGATTTATATACAGACTCAGAGTTAAACCGGGATATACGGGTTATGCATTAAGCTACGGAAAAAGTTTAAGAAAGCTTTCCGATGACTGCGATGTTAAGGAAGCTGAGAGCATTCTTAAGCTTGATATGGTATATATCCAGGAGTATTCGATCATGCAGGACTTGCGGCTTATGTTTGGCTTATTGGGTTCTTCGGATCAGCGGGGTAAAGAGAGTGAGACCGGTTAACATCTATGCTCTTACAAGGGTTGAAAAACTTAGCCTGCTTTCAAGAGTGGAAAGACAGATGTCTTTAAGAAGACGTTTCCTTCATGTAAAGCAGTGGGAGATGGTAAGCCTACGGGCATTTACCGATCATGTGACAGACTGCGCTTCAAACGCGGTCTTGTTTGATTTTTATTATTCTTTTCAGATACCAAAGCTTGGAAAAGAATTCGATCTTTTGCGTATCAGTGATGATATGGTGATAAATGTCGAATTAAAGAGCTTTCCTGTCGGCGATGACAGCGTGAAAAAGCAGCTGATACAAAACAGATATTATCTGTCAACGCTTGGAAAGACGATACGCTCATATACATACATAAGCAGCGAGGACAGGCTTGTTCGTCTTACAAACGGCGGAAGGCTTATAGAAGAGAAATTTGAGAATCTCTGTAATGATCTTTTGAGCCAGAAAGACTGCTATGACGGAAATATAGAGGAACTGTTCAAGGAAGAGAGGTATATCATATCGCCTCTTGCTGATCCTGACAGATTCTTGATGAGCGAGTATTTTCTTACTTCCCAGCAGGTTGATATAAAGAAGCATATATTAAAACGCATAAGAGCATATAAGAGCGGGGAAGAGACGGATGAGATCTGTGCGCAGGGATTCACAGGTCTTCCGGGAACGGGTAAGACACTTCTTTTATATGATATAGCAATGGAACTTTCGACAAGACAGAGAGTCTGCATAGTCCACTGCGGATCATTTTCAACAGAACTTAACAAACTGGATGACAGGTTAAAACGTATTGATTTTTTTCAGTGTAACGGGGAAAAAAAGTTTAATGAAACTGATCTTTATGATTATTCGGTTTGCCTCGTGGATGAAGCTCACAGATTGGATAACAGCCTTCTTGATCTGATAATCAATGTTGCACATCATAATAACACGCCTGTTATCTTTTCGTATGACTGCGAGGATATCATATCAGGTAAAGAGATGGATAAGAGCATCCTTGAAAGGATGGAGGGGATCAAAGGTTTTACGAGCTATCGCCTTACGAACCGCATAAGAACAAAGAGCGAGCTGTCTTCATTCATACAGGCGATCATAACGGGACCTTCAAACAACCACAGAAAGGATTATCCTTCGGTAACGCTTGAATATTCGAATTCTGAGTCGGAGACCGATAATCTCTTGAAAAACCTTATGAATAAAGGCTACATCTATATATATGATCCTTCTCTTATGAACAAAGAAAAGATCGCCTGTTATGATAAGAACAGGCTGATAGATATCAGTGAAGTGAGCTTTAAGGAATTTGACAAGGTTGTTGTATATGTTAATTCACGATTTAATTATACAAAAGATGACGGCTTAAGATCGATCCATGAAGACAAAGCGCCGGAGGGGTCAGCGGTTAGAAATATGTTCCATGCTCTTAACAGGGCAAAATCCAAGATCGCGATAGTGGTCGAAGATAATGAGGATGTATTTGAAGGATTCCTCTATATAGCCCAGGGCAAGATAAGATAAATGTATTTGCAAAAAAACAAGTATTTTTTTCTCATTTATAGTATACTAATGCTTGTTGCATATAATAATAAAGAAATCGGAGTATGTAGTTATGTCTAAGAAGGAAAACACAGAAGTTGAAAATATGACCAAATCGCAGGCAAAGCGTGCGGCCAGAAAGAAGGAAGTGGAGAGTGCCAAAAAGAAAGCGGTACTTGGCAAGGTAGTCGGTTATATTGTGACACTCCTGCTCGTTATAGCGATCGGTGCTCTTGTCGGTGTGATGATCGTAAAGGGTATGAACAAGGTAACGCCTCTCGATGATCACAGCGCAGGACTTGATGCGAACGGATTCATCACCGGAGTGACTGCGAGGAATGATATCGATCTTGCGGATTACAGAAATCTAACCGTTCCGTTATCTGAAGTTGAATACACAGATGAAGACGTAGATGCCGAGATAGAGAATTATCGTAATTCCAACAAAGTCATCTCAGAAGAGGAAGGCCTTAAAGTTAAGGACGGTGACGTTGTAAATATCGCTTATGTAGGAACTGTTGACGGCAAGGAGTTTGAGGGAGGAAGTGCGGATTCATATGATCTTGGTATCGGAACAGGCACATTTATAGAAGGATTTGAGGAACAGCTTATCGGTGCAGAGAACCTTTCGACCTTCAATGTAAATGTTACATTCCCCGAAGATTACGGCGTTGAAGATCTAAATGGAAAAGATGCCGTATTCAGTGTAACGATAAACGGTATCTATGTTCTTCCCGAATTTACGGATGAATACGTGGCTGAGAAGTTTGGTGACAAGGCTTCAACGGTAGAGGAATACAGACAGTACTTAAAGGACAGCAACTATAAGACCAATTTAAAGACATATATCGAGACTTATCTTAAGGATAACTCATCTGTTATCAATTATAACAAGAAATATCTTAAGACGCTTAAGTCGATCAAAAAGAGCGATGACATGCAAAGCTATGAGTATACAGCTCTTATGTACAAGCAGTATCTCGGATATGATTATTACACATCTTTTGAGGATTATACGGGAAAACCGGAAGATGAATATGATCTGAGCCTTGTAGATATCGCAAAGGAGACTTACAAGGAAAATCTCATTTATCAGGCTATCCTTGAGAACGAAACAACGACTGTTGATGCTGCGTATTACAAGGATTATCTTGCAAAGACAGATCATGAGAATGAGTACTATGCAAATCAGGTCGAGATGTACGGAGAGCCTTACGTACTCCAGATGGCTGTAAAGGAAAAAGCACTTGAGATAGTATGCGATTATGCAAAGGTTCAGTGATCTTTCCAAGAGAAAGGCAATGAAGGATGAAGAAAAATGGTGGAATGAATAAGGCGTTAAGGATAGCTTTAACGCTTATGTGTATGATCATTGCAGTCATGATCATGCCTTTTGGTTCACAGGCTGCAAAGAAGAAGACCAATAATAGGGCTAAATATGCCATGGTATTCGATGCTCAGTATTATCATGACAACAATCCCGATGTGGATGCTTCGTACGGCAGTGATTACAACAAGCTGTTAAATCATTACATAAACAACGGTGTATCGGAAGGCAGGAATGCATCGGCTGTGTTCAATGCAAGAGCATATAAGGATAATAATCCCGATCTTGCATCGGCTTATGGAAACAACTGGGCTTCTTATCATGAGCATTTTGCGGTATTCGGCATAAATGAGAACAGAGTGGCTCTTCCTGTGGGCGGTTCAAATTCAAATGCTGTAAAACAGGTTAACAGGGCAAATGTCTCAGCAGGCTCTCTTATAGGCAGTTATTCAACGGAATATGATGCAAAGGTTGCAAGAGCGACCAATATAGCGGTTGCGGCTTCACGCATAAACGGTGTTGTTGTAAGGAGCGGAGAGAACTTCTCGTTCAGCCAGACAATACTTCCGAGAAGCACGGCCAACGGATATGTAAAAGCTCCGATATTCATCAATAAAAAACATGGGTACGGTATTGGCGGAGGAGTCTGCCAGGTATCATCCACACTGTATGCCGCAATGCTCTCTGCAGGACTTCCTGCAACGGAGAGACATGCACATTCTCTTCCCGTAACATATATACCGGAAGGCATGGATGCCACGATCGCGGGGAACTCGCTTGATCTTAAATTTACGAACATATTTGATTATCCCATTATCTTAGGTGCAAGTGCAGATAACGGTACACTTACAGTGACCATCAGCAGGTACTAAATCTTTATGAAGAAAGTATGCAAACAATGCGGTAAGGAATTTGAGATCTCAAATTCCGAAATTGAATATTTTAAGAGCAAAAACCTGTCGATACCCAAAAGATGCAAGGCTTGCAGAGAGCAGAATAAAGCAGGCAAGCAAAACAATGCGCAGGTAACGGGAAATTATACACAAAGCTATAGCAGACCATCAGGAGGAAACCTTGGCGGCAAGATAGCAGGCGTTGTGGTTGCGGCAGTGGTTTTGCTTGTTGTCATACTTGGTATATATGTCAGAAATATGATGTTCAATCCTGCATCTGAAGTTGAGACGTCTGTATCTCAGCCCGTCGTGCAGGTGGAAGAGCCTAAGGTCGAAGTTGAGGTTTCAAAGCCTGAGGTTACGGTGAAAGTTGAGAAGCCGCAGGTTGAGGTTGAAGTCGAGAAGCCTGAAGTTCAGGTTGACGTTGAAAAGCCCGCTAAAGATGAACAGGTTCAGACAGATTCTGAAACTGAGCAGCAAGCTCCGGTAACCGGATATACATATCGGTTTAGAAGTAAGAAGTATCTGAATCAGCATTATGAAAAGCACGGTATAGAGATGGGATTTGCTTCGGCCGAGGAGTATGAAGCTGCTGCATCTGCGGTAATAAACAATCCCGATGCACTCTACAAGACAGAAAAAGAAGACGGTGACGGATGCTATTATATCGAGAGCACCAATGAGTTTGTGGTACTTTCGACGGACGGATATATAAGAACATACTTTAATCCCGATTCGGGTAAGAAGTATTTTGATAAGCAATAGAAAAAAAGGAGTCATAACAAGTATATGGATTTTCTCAGAGATATGGTCTCCAACAAAGCCTTTATGGCTGCACTATTGGGGTGGACTGTGGCTCAGGTATCCAAAACGATCATATACCTGATAGTAAACAAAGAATTGAGACTGGAGAGAATGTGCGGTGGCGGAGGAATGCCAAGCTCGCATTCTGCTACGGTATGCGGACTTGCTACGGCAACCGGAATGATCTACGGCGGCGGAAGCATAGAGTTTGCCATAACATTTGCACTTGCCATGATAGTCATGTATGATGCCATGAATGTTCGTATGGAGACTGGGCGTCAGGGCAAGGTCTTAAATGACATGCTGGAGATATTCCAGAACATGGGAAAGAATATATCACCGGAAGAGAGATTAAAAGAACTGGTGGGACATACACCGCTTCAGGTACTTATAGGTGCGATAACGGGTATAGTGGTAGCCGTACTAGTAGTGCTGTATCTGTGATCTTTTCGGAAAAATAATAAAGGATGGAAGTATATTATGTTTTCAAATCTGGTAGATACTGTCAATCAGCTTGCGACAGGATATAAGTATTTTTTTGTATTTATCGTTTCAATGGTACCGCTCATAGAGCTAAGAGGAGCCATTCCCTTTGCGTATTTATTCAGCGTAGGAGATCCGTCGTTTGATCTGACCCTCAGCTATGTGATAATAGCGATAGGAAATATGATCCCGGTTCCGATCATTTTCTTTTTTGCAAGAAAGGTTTTGGAATGGGGCGCAGATAAAAAGATCATCGGAAAGTTTTTTACATTCTGTCTTGAAAAAGGCCATAAAGGCGGGGAGAAACTGCAGAGCAAGGCGGGAAGAGGCCTGTTTGTGGCTTTACTTTTGTTTGTAGGCATACCGCTTCCGGGAACGGGAGCCTGGACCGGTACACTTGCAGCTTCGATACTTGATATGAAATTCAAGGACAGCATAATAGCAGTTATGTTAGGAGTTGCTCTTGCAGGTATCATCATAGGGTGTGCATGCACTTTCGGATTCGGTTATCTTTTCGGAATAGGATAATGGGGGAGGATTGAATTGGGTACAGGATATTTGATCCAGTTTTATATTGCATGTCTGATCCTAAGCTTTGTTGCGCTGCCGATTACATATCGTTTGTGCAACAGATTTGCTGACGGCGGATTTATGATAAGTAAGTCACTTGGTCTGTATATTAGCGGATACGCCATGTGGCTTTTGTCATCTGCACACATCTTAAAGTTCTCACAGGGTTCATGCGTGATAGTGCTTTTAATAACGGCTCTTTTAATGTATCTGCCTGTTATCATTGCGGTTTATAAGAAGAAGGATAACGGTTTTGTGCTGTATCTTAAATCCCATGCAAAGAGCATAATCATCGCCGAGATAGCTTTTCTGGTCGTATTTGTTATCTTAAACTGGATATTCGCTCACAGGATACCTTCGACCGATACGGAGAGGATGATGGATCTTGGCTTTATGGTATCCATGTATAAGACCGATTACATGCCGCCTCTTGATATGTGGGCTTCAGGAGAGATTATAAATTATTATTATTTCGGACAGTATATAATCACATATCTTACAAAGATATCATTCATACCCGTGGGCTACGGATATACATTCGGCTTCTTTATGATAGCTTCCTGGGCGGTTGTGGCGATATTTTTGCTTGTCTATGACATCACAAAGAGCAGGATAGCGGGTGCGATCTCCGGATTTGCCGTTATATTTTCAGGAAACTTCCATTACGTTGTATTTGCAAAGATAGTCCCCATGCTATGGGATATTCTGCAGCTTGATGGAGAAAAGCCAAGCTACTGGTTTGCGGATTCAACAAGATATATAGGCTATGTTCCTGAAGTGACAACGGACAGGACAATACATGAATTTCCTTCATATTCGTTCATAGTCGGCGATCTTCATGCTCATGTCGTGAACATATTTGTCGTTGTTGTGATACTTTGTCTTCTTTGGGCATATCTTAAGTCACTGAGCGAAAAGAAGGATGAAACAAAGCCTGTTACTAAAAAAGCAAAAGATAAAAAGAATGAAGAAGATAAGAAGGAATTCAAAGGAAGTCCTCTTTTGAGAGAGTGCTGCAACGGATACTTCCTTCTCATCGGTTTTCTGCTTGGTATCAGCAGCATGTCCAATTACTGGGATTTCCCAATCTATTACGTGGTTTCGGGAAGTATCATCCTGTTTGGCATGATGAGAGTTTACGGTATAAAGAACAAAGGCCTGTGGGGAAGAGTGATCCTTTCGGGATTCTTTATAATGCTTATCAATCTGGCTGTCTCGTTTGTTTTCAACATGAAATTCAACAAGATGGTATCGGGCATAGGTATTGTTACCAAAAGATCTCTGTTTTATCAGCTTGTTTTTCTTTGGGGATTCCCGGTAGTGATGCTTATCTGCTTTATAATTCTCCTTATCAGGAAAAGAAAACTTGATGATACGAGACTCTATACGTTATTACTCGGACTGTGTGCAACAGGACTTGTAACGATCCCCGAATTCATATTTGTCAAGGATATATATATCGATGCATTTCCGAGAGCCAATACGATGTTCAAGCTCGGTTATGAAGCATTTATACTGTTCGGTGTAACAACAGGCATCATAATCAATGCATTCTGGAATGCATCAAAGGATGAAGAAGGATATAAGGCACATCTGTATAAAAAGACTGCTGTCATATTCACTGTATGTTTTCTAATGACTTTGGGATATTTCGTGACTGCCACAAGACAGTGGATTAGCGATTATTCGAGTGATAGCTTCCAGGGATTTGATGCTTCGAGATCGATAAAGAATGCCAACATGTTTGATCTAAAGGCTATAGAAGAACTTGAGAAGCTGGTTAGTGCATCGGGAGTAAATCAGCCCGTTGTCTTGGAGGCTGACGGTGACAGCTATACAAATACCTGCCGTGTAAGTGTTCTGACAGGCTTCCCTACGGTACTTGGCTGGCATACACATGAATGGCTGTGGCATAATTCACATTCATATATGGAGCAGAGAAGGATAGATGTACAGGATATCTATACTTCTGAGGATGCATACCAGGTAAGACAGTTACTGAACAAGTACAAGGTTGACTATATATTCATAGGTACCTGCGAATATATGAAGTATGAAGTCGTGCAAAACGGCATACTTGAATCCATGGGACAGGTGGTATACTGGGAGAATTCCGATACCGGACAGCTTATTGAGATAATAAAGGTGAGATAATGCTTAAGATCGATTCAAGGAAATTATCGATAATAACACTTATATACATATATATTCCGATAGTGATATTTCTTTGCGGTTTCTGTGCATGGTATGTGTGGCTTGTTACGCTTGCTGCATGCGGCTTTTCATTCTATCGCATCTTTAAAAGATACAGATCCGAAGATCTAAATCCCGAAGGCGGTGCAATAACGGTCTCATGGCAGATACTTACTGTCGGTTTTGCATTCATTGTCATCATGTGCCTTATCATGGGATTCTGGGATGTCTTTGAACAGTCGGGAGACTGGAGCAAACACAATGCTGTGCTCCATGATCTTGTTGAGCATTCATGGCCTGTGGTATATACGTCGCATGAAAAAGCACTGCTTACATACTATCTTGGACAGTATATGCTTCCCGCACTGTTCGGAAAAGTATTCGGTAACGGAGATGTTATATTAGGATTTAATATTTCGCATTTGGTCATGTCCTGCTGGGCACTTATCGGACTGTGCATTGCATATGTTAACCTCATAAATGTAACAAAATCGGACAGACTTAAAAAGCAGATAAGATGTCTTCTTATCATGTTCTTTTACAGCGGTCCTCTTGCTGTTTGCCAGATCATAGCAAACGGGATATTTGAGGATGACATGTATTCGCTCGGTTCCCATCACTGGCTGCTCGTAAAAGGGTTTATGCTCCAGTACAGGAGTGATTTTGTCATGCTCAGATGGACATATCCTCAGGTTTTGGTCATCTGGCTTATCTGTATGCTGTTTTTGCAGTACAGGAAGGATATGAAGTATTATGTATTAATGTTTGCACCGGTTCTTTTATACGGAGCATTTTCGATACCTTTCCTTGCCGTTGCCGCAGTTGCTTTTGTTATATATGAGTTCATAAAGTCAAATGAAAAGATATCGATCGTAAAAGAGGTATTCTCAGTAGAGAATATCATCTGCTTTCTGACTCTTGGTATCACACTGATCACATATTTCTACGGGTATATAACGGTTGAAAAGCCTGAAGCATTAAGATTCCATGTTCATGATATAAACGCAGAAAGCATTGCGATAATACTGATATTCGATCTATGCATGTTCGGGATCTATGCGATATGCATGTTTATGGATTACAAGAAGGATATCCTGTTTCACTGCTGCATTGTATTTTTGACAATACTCCCGTTTTTCTCAATGGGTCTTTATAACGATCTGGTAATGGGAGCTTCCATCCCTGCACTGTTCTTTATGATGTTTTATGTTATCAAGAGGTTCAATACAGGTTCGGATCGGAAGTATTATGGTTTTACGAGCGGCATAATAACCATGTGCCTTTTAATAGGCGCATGTTATCCGGCATTTGAGATAAGGGACATAGTAAGATATAAATTCATAGCAGATGATCCGTCAAAAGTCGGTATAGAGGATTTCTTCGGTACGCTTGAGACCTATACTGACAGGGAATCGGATGAGAGCGTGGATCTTATATACAATTATTTCACTTATGAACCGGATCAGAAGTTTTTCTATAAGTACCTGTCGGGAGACAAGAAGGAGACTAAGGAAGAGACCTTAAACTATAACAGGGTATCGGGACTGTATTTTGATACATATGTTGATATAAAGGTATATGAGAGTATATCAAAGGAAGTTCTGGATTCTGTGCTTAACGAGTGCGGCAGGTATGAAAGGATATTCAGCAGGACTCTCGAGGGCAGCGAGCTGTATGCGATAAACAACAGGGAAAACGATCTTAAGGAAGATGAATTCTATACCGCTGAGATCTCTGAAGACATGTACAATGTCCTTGTATATGCCTTAAGGATATCCGAAGAGAGCGGTAAGGGGTTTAATCCCGCACTTGGTGCCGTAACCGAGCTTTGGGATTTCAGAGGCGATTCGGATCAGGTACCCGAAAAGAATGTGATCGACGAAGCACTGACTCATACAAATATCGAAGATGTCGAACTGTTTTCAAGAGAAGTTGACGGAAATATTGAATACTTTATAAAGATCCATGATGATAAGTTAAAATTGGATCTTGGCGGTATAGCAAAGGGATATATCGGTAACTGTCTAAGGGACAGGCTTAAAGAATACGGATGCAAATCGGCGATCATATCTCTTGGCGGAAATATCATCTGTATAGGCAATAAGAACGGAAAGGATTTTGTTATAGGCGTACAGAAGCCCTTTGAAAAGGAAGGTGTAAGAGAATTCGGACTAAATGTGACCGATACCTGTGTGGTCACTTCGGGAACCTATGAAAGATACTTTGAAAAGGACGGACAGTTATATCATCATATCCTTGATCCGAATACGGGTTATCCCGTGATGAACGGAGTAATGTCTGTCACGGTCGTGTGCCCCGATTCAATGAAAGCCGATGCTCTTTCAACTGCGCTGCTTTCAATGGGAGAGGATGAGGCCAGGACATATATAAAAGGTCAGAGCGATGTTTATGCCATATTCTTAATGGAAGACGGCTCCAGATTTGATATATGGGGTTAAAAGCCTATACATTTGCATTTGACAGGTCATATCGCAGTAATTATAATTTAATAAGTTTTTTATAGAAAGGGACGATCTGATATGAGACAATTTACGTCAAAAGAATTAAGAAAGATCTGGAAAGATTTTTATATACAGAGAGGACATGTGGATGTCGGTGCCGTATCGCTTGTAAGCGACGGTTCTACCGGCGTTTTGTTCAACGTTGCCGGAATGCAGCCTCTCATGCCTTATCTTTTGGGAGAGAAGCATCCGCTCGGAACAAGACTCTGTAACGTGCAGGGATGTGTCCGTACGAATGATATAGATTCCGTAGGCGATAAGAGCCACGTTACATTTTTTGAGATGATGGGCAGCTGGAGCCTTGGAGATTATTTCAAGGAAGACCGCTGCAAATGGAGCTATGAGCTTCTGACAGAGGTTTTCGGATTTGATGCCGATCATCTTGCAGCAACAGTATTTGCAGGTGATGAGAATGCACCCAGAGATGAAGAGGGCGCTCAGTATAGAATTGCTTCAGGCTTTAAGAAAGAGAATATATACTACCTTCCTGCAGAGGATAACTGGTGGGGACTTGAGTACGGCCCCTGCGGTCCCGATTCAGAAATGTTTTATATAGCTGATGTTCCGGATTGCGGTCCTAACTGTGGTCCCGGATGCTCATGCGGCAAATATACTGAGCTTGGAAATGATGTTTTCATGCAGTATGAGAAGCATAAAGACGGTCATCTTACTCCTCTTAAGCAGAAGAATGTCGATACCGGATGGGGCCTTGAGAGAAACTTAGCTTTCCTTAACGGTACAAAGGATGTATATAAGACAGATCTGTTTGCAGGTGCGATCGCATATATCGAGAATGCATCAGGTGCAAAATACGATGCTGATGAAAAGCTTACAAGATCGATGAGAATTCTTGCAGATCATATGCGTACAAGCGTTATGCTCATTGGAGATGAAGCAAAGCTTCTTCCTTCAAATGCAGGAGCAGGCTATGTATTAAGAAGACTCATAAGAAGAGCTGTAAGACACGGACGTACTCTCGGAATGAACAAAGAAGCGCTTTTGGGCGTTGCTAAGATATATATAGATGAGGTATATGATGATTCATATCCGCTTCTTAAGACAAACCGTGAGTTCATATTAAAAGAACTTGATAAAGAGATAGACAGATTCACAAGCACTCTTGAAAACGGCATGAAGGAATTCAAAAAGATCCTCGATGAGAAGAAGAACGCAGGTGCAAAGAGCATAGACGGAGATTCCGCTTTCTATCTTTATGATACATTCGGATTCCCGATAGAGCTTACAGTGGAGATGGCAGATGAGGAAGGCTTAAGCGTTGATGAAGAAGGCTTTAACAAGGCTATGGAAGCTGCCAAGCAAAAAGCAAGGGACAATCAGAACTTCTCTGCAAGACTCAGTGCTGATGCAGACCTTTTTGCAGGTCTTGATGATAGCGTCACGACTGAATTCTCTGGATATGAAAAACTGGAAGATGTCAGCAAAATAGTAGCTGTTGCTGATGAGAACGGAATGGTTGATGCTCTCGGTGAAGGCGCTCAGGGAACCATCATCACAGCAGTAACACCTTTCTATGCTACCATGGGTGGCCAGTCTGCAGACTTTGGTGAGATAAAGACTGCAAACGGAAGCTTTAAGGTTGAGGATGTAGTTAAACTCAAAGGATCTAGGGTTGCTCACATAGGTGTTGTTACTTCAGGAAAGATCTCAAAGGATGATGAGGCAACACTCATTGTAGATAAGAACAGAAGAGCAAGCATTTGTAAGAACCATTCAGCTACACACCTTCTTCAGAAGGCACTTCAGACAGTACTTGGTGATCAGGTTCATCAGGCAGGTTCTTATCAGGATGCTGAAAGAACAAGATTTGACTTCTCTCATGACAGAGCAGTTACTAAAGAAGAACTTGAAAAGATAGAGACTATCGTTAATGAGAAGATAGCAGAGGATCTTAAGGTTGAGACCAAGGTTATGAGCCTTGATGAGGCAAAGAAGACAGGTGCGATGGCACTCTTTGGTGAGAAGTACGGTGAGACGGTAAGAGTTGTCGGAATGGGTGATTTCTCTACAGAACTCTGCGGTGGTACACATGTTTCTCATACAGGCCAGATAAGGACCTTCAAGATAGTATCCGAAAGCGGTATAGCTGCAGGCGTAAGAAGAATAGAGGCTGTGACTGATGTTCATGCGCTTGAATACTACAAGAAACTTGAAGATCAGATCGCTGAAGCTGCATCTATCGTTAAATCAACTCCCGCAAATCTCATAGAGAGACTTAGCTCTATGATGAAGGAGATAAAGGCATTAAATTCTGAAGTAGAGAGCCTTAAGGCTAAAGCTGCACAGAACGCTCTGGGAGATGTAATGGATGGCGTTGTTGATATAAAGGGTGTTAAACTCCTCGCTACTAAGCTTAGCGGTGTAGACATGAATTCACTGAGAGATCTCGGTGACCAGCTTAAAGGCAAACTTGGCGAAGGCGTTGTTGTCCTTGCAAGTGATGCTGACGGCAAGGTAAACCTTATGGTAATGGCTACCGATGAGGCTCAGAAGAAAGGTGCTCATGCAGGAAATCTTGTTAAAGCTATTGCTTCCTGTGTTGGCGGTGGCGGCGGTGGACGTCCTAACATGGCTCAGGCAGGAGGCAAGAATCCTGCGGGAATAGATGAATGTCTTGCAATGGCTGCCAAGGTATTGGATAAACAGATTGGTTGATTGATCACACAATAAGTACACAGATCCCTACAAATCATGATCTTAAATGGTTTGTGGGGATTTTTTATGTTAAAGGGATGGGACTTAATGAATCGTTAAAATTCTGAACATTAAAAATATACGTTGACAACGTATGCAATAAGAGCTATACTTTGATAAAGTATAGAAGCATTGGAGGTAATGTTATGGATATATCAGATAAAATAAAAGAATTGCGAAAGAAGACCGGATTATCGCAAAGCAAGTTTTCTGCTAAATTTGGAATTCCTGTAAGAACTCTTCAACAGTGGGAACAGGGGATAAGTGCACCCCCTGAATATCTGGTCAGAATGATGGCGTATATTATGCAACTTGAGGAAAGGGCGGAAAAGAATGAACAAGACGAATGAGATTGTGTTATTTCAAACTGAGGATAAGGAAATAAAACTAAGTGTTCCGGTTGAACATGATACTGTGTGGCTGACTCAAGCACAAATGACAGAATTGTTTAATGTTGACAGAACAGTAATTACCAAACATGTGAATAATGTGTTTAGAGAAAATGAGCTGGATAAAAAAAGCAATGTGCAAAAAATGCACATTACAAACGCAGATAGACCGGTTCAGTTTTATTCGCTCGATGTTATTATTTCGGTCGGTTATCGCGTGAAGTCACAGCGAGGAGTGGAATTCAGACGTTGGGCAAACTCGGTTTTAAGGGATTATATTCTTAAAGGATATGCAGTTAATAATAGACGTTTGGAGGCTTTACAAAAGACGGTAGAGATCCAGTCAAAGATACTTTCGAGCGTACTTGAAATTGATGGTTCTGAAGTTTTACAAGCAGTTAATCAGTACACTTCGGCGCTTACTCTTTTGGATAAGTATGATCATCAGTCTTTGGAAAAACCTGAAGGCAATTCACCAATCTATCGTATCACGTACGAGGAGTGTAGAAAGATGGTAGATAGTATGGAAGATACCTTTAAGTCAGATGTTTTTGGGGTCGAAAAAGAAGCCGGAAAGGTAGAAGGTATCATCGCAGCAGTATATCAAAGCGTGTTTGGAGGTGATGTTTATCCATCATTGGAAGAAAAGGCGGCCAATCTGCTTTACTTTATGATAAAAGATCATCCTTTCGCAGATGGGTGCAAGCGGATAGCAGCATCATTATTTCTTGAATTCTTGAATAAAAATAATGGGTTGTTTAAAGAGGGTAAAAAAGTTATAAGTGATGGTGCACTTGTTGCACTCACATTAATGATAGCTGAATCTAGGCCTGAAGAAAAGGACATAATGACAGCATTGGTGATGAATATCATATCATTGTAAGGAAAAAGGTATAGCTATAGGTGTTTAAATTACGAACAAGCGAGTGAAAAACTGATATATTTTAGCAAAAACTGTTGACGAACGCCGAAAAATAGATATAATATTCTATGTGTATTTACACAAATAACCTGAATCAGTGATAAACTTATGCAGGACCGAAGGGAGGTCAAGTCAGGTGTCAAGTGTTATCGTTAAAGAGAATGAAACTTTAGATAGCGCATTACGTCGTTTCAAGAGAAGCTGCGCAAAGGCAGGTATCCAGCAGGAGATCAGAAAGCGTGAGCATTACGAGAAGCCCAGCGTAAAGCGTAAGAAAAAATCTGAAGCCGCAAGAAAGCGTAAGTATAACTAAGATGATTTAATAAAGCCCTCGGATATCTCCGGGGGCTTTTAAAAACTGCCATGATAATATTCCTGATCATAGTTATTGCAGCGATACTGACAGTCATTATAAGCAGTATCGTTGACAACAACAGGTTCATAACAACTGAATATGAGGTTAGATCAGACAAGATAACAAAAGACTGCCGTATAGCATTTCTTTCGGATCTGCACTGCAATTCATTCGGGACGGACAATGCTAAGCTTGTCGATGCCGTAAAGAACGCAAAGCCTGATATTATCATAATGGGCGGAGATATGGTCACTTCCCATGCAGGTGAGATAAATGAGCACAGACTGGATATCCCGGTAAAACTTGTTGAAGCACTTAAGGATTATAAGATATTCTACGGCATAGGAAATCATGAATACCGTATGTATCTTTACAGGGAGGATTTTGAGGACAGCTTTGATGTGCTGATTAATAAGCTTACATCACACGGTGTAAAGATAATGAGAAACAATTCTGAATATCTTGATGAGTACAATATAGACATCCAGGGTCTTGAGATAGAAAGAGATTATTATAAGCGCGGCAGCAAGACCAAGATGGAGCCTTCGTATGTTGAAAAGATGACAGGAAAGAGAAACATGAGCCGTTTCAGGATACTCATGGCTCATAATCCCGAGTATTTTGATATATACAGCAATGAGGCAGATCTTGTTTTGTCGGGGCATTATCACGGCGGAATAGGCAGACTGCCCATTCTTGGCGGTGCGGTTTCTCCGAGGCTTACACCTTTCCCTAAATATGACGGGGGAATATATGAAAAGAATGGTTCTTCAATGGTGGTGAGCAGGGGACTTGGAAGTCATACTATACCGATAAGAGTTTTCAATCCCTGTGAACTGTGCATTGTAGATATCAAACGCTCATAAGATCAAGTTTTTCTTGCAAATGACCACTATATTTTGTATACTTTATAAGTGTGGGCACTAAAGAGACCACAATATATTGTTGCAGAGGTTATTATGGCTATTGAAGTTAAGCTTGAAGTGTTTGAAGGTCCGCTGGATCTGTTGCTTCATCTGATCGAAAAGAATAAAGTCGATATATATGATATCCCGATCGTTACCATCACGGAGCAGTATCTTGAATACATCAAAAAGATGGAAACAGAGGATATGAATATAATGAGTGAGTTTTTGCTCATGGCTGCGACTCTTCTTGATATAAAGTGCAAGATGCTACTTCCCAAGGAGATCAATGAGGAGGGCGAAGAGGAAGATCCCAGAGCAGAGCTTGTTCAGAAACTGCTTGAGTACAAGATGTACAAGTTCATGTCCTATGAGCTTAAGGATATGCAGATGGGTGCCGAAAGGTTTATCTACAAGCATGAGACTCTGCCTGATGAAGTTAAGATGTATCAGCCCCCTATTGATTATGATTATCTTATAGGCGAGATAAATCTTCAGAGCCTGCACAGGATATTCAGAGAGACCCTTAAGCGTAAGGACGACAAGATTGATCCTATAAGAAGCCAGTTCGGAAACATCGAAAAGGATGAGATCGAGCTTGAGGACAAGACCAGATATATCAAGGATTATATCCTTGAACACAATACGTTAAGCTTCAGAGATCTGCTTGAGAAACAGAATTCCAAGATGGAGATAATCGTTACATTCCTTGTGGTCCTTGAACTTATAAAAGTTGGAATAATAGTCATCACACAGGATACTATCTATGATGACATACTTATAAATGTGGCTGAGGATGCCGAAAACAAGATGGCATTCATAGATCTTGAGACGGTACTCTGATTTATAAATTTGCGGCATGTGTCGCACAAAGATGGTATAATTATGAAAAAGGAACAGCAGGAGGCAGTTATAGAAGCTGTCCTGTTCTCCATGGGTGAGGCTGTAAAGATTTCAAAGCTTGCCGAGCTTACGGAGACCACACCTGAAAAAGTTAATAAGATAGTCGAAGGCATGGTAAAGAACATGGAGGCAGCCAACAGAGGTGTTACGATCACCCAGATAGGAGATGCCTACCAGATGTGCTCTAAATCTTCGATGTATGAATATCTCATAGATATCACTAAATCTGAGAGAAAGTATACTCTTACGGATACGGTCTTAGAGACGCTTTCCATAGTTGCATATAAGCAGCCGGTCACCAGAGGAGATATCGAACAGATAAGAGGTGTCGACTGTTCGCATGCCATCAACAAGCTGATCGAACTTGATCTTATCAAGGAACTCGGAAGGATGGATGCTCCGGGAAGACCCATACTGTTCGGAACGACAGAACAGTTTTTGAGAAGCTTTGGGGTTAAATCTCTTGAAGATCTTCCTGAAGTAAGCCAGGTGCAGAAGGAAGAGTTCAGAGAGCAAGCTGAGCAGGAAGTATCCTTAAAGCTTGATATCTGATCGGGGGTATATATGATAACCAAGGAAGAAGCAAAGAGCGGGCTTAGAAAAGCCGGATATTATGTTGTGGATGACAATTCGGTCATCACGGTTCTCATACAGGGCAATGCGAACTTAAAAAAGACAGTAAGTGATGTAAGGGAATTGCTCTATGGTATGGACTATCATGCGAGTTTCAGCGTAAAACAGGTTGCAGAGGCTGCTGCAAGCGATGATGAAGAAGAAAGCGACAATGCTTTACAGGAAATAAATGACGTCGGTTCAAACGATGGCGATATGGATATGATACTCGACTCTGACGGAGTTCAGATGTCACTCGAAGATCTCGGAATGAATTTTTGATTGTTATCGGAGTAAGTATGGCCAAAGAAGAAGACAGCAAAAAAACTAAAAAGAAAAGCTTAAAGAATAAACTCAGGATCATGACAATGGCCCCTATATTCATTATGGGCATTTTAGTCGCGATACTGAGTTATTATGTTTCTTTTGAGTCTGTAAAGAAGGAAGTAAGAAGGAACCTAAGCAATATCGCATCAAGCGTGACTCTGCATTACGATATGAGCCATGAGGGTGATTATTCCGCGGAGAAGATAACGGATTCCACATACAGATTCTATAAGGGTGAGACAGATCTTGAGTATACGGAACCGGGTCTTATGAAATACAAGGAAGAGACCGGTGTTGATGTAACGATATTCTTCTACGATATCAGGATGCTCTCAACACTCCGGGGCGAGAGCGGACAGAATATAAAATATACGATCGCCAACAAAAACGTATCCGATGCTGTAATCAACAACAAGAGCGAACAGTTCTATGACAACATGATAATAAATAATGAAACATATTTTGCGGTATACAGTCCTTTGCTTAATTCCGACGGCAAATGCGTAGGAATGGTGGGCGTATGCAAGCCGACCATCCAGATCGAGCAGGAAAGTTTAAGCTCGCTTTACTGGATACCTATAGTAACTCTTATCGTAATGCTTATCGGCGGATGGATCAGCATCATTCCCGCAAAGGCGCTTGTAAATGCGATCGATAAGGAAAAGAAGTTCCTGGATGAGATATCAAAGGGAAATCTTAATGCCACGATCGATAAGGATATCATTGAAAGAGATGATGAACTCGGAGAGATGGGAAGATTCTCAAGGGGTGTTCAGAAGTTCCTTCGAGAGATGATAGAAAGAGATACACTCACGCATCTTTATACACGACGTATAGGACAGAGCAAGATAAACTATGTACAGGCCCAGCTTAACAGCGCGGGAGTCAAGTACTGTGTATGTATGGGAGATATAGACTTCTTTAAGAAGTTTAACGATAATTACGGACATGACTGTGGTGACCTGGTGCTAAGAGGCGTTGCTTCAGTCACCAATGAGTTCATGCTCGGCAAAGGCTTTGCGGTAAGATGGGGCGGTGAGGAATTCCTGGTGATTTTCGAGGATGCCGATCTTGACAAAGCGTATAAACAGCTTTGCATCTTAAGGCAGAGGATCCTTGATTATGTTGTGAACTATAACGGTGAAGAGCTAAAGATCACAATGACGTTCGGTCTTGTGGAAGGCGATATGCGTAATATCGATGATATCGTAAAAGAAGCCGATGAAATGCTGTATATCGGTAAGCAAAACGGCAGGAACAGGATAGTGACTCCAAGGGAGATGGAAGAGATGTTAGAAGATCCTGAGATAGCTTCCATAAGAGAAAAATAACATTTGCAAAATTTGTTGTATTTAGGGAAAGAAATCGCTTTTTCTTTCCCTTTTTTTGTGCTATAATTTAAATCGGTGCGATTTGGCTCCGAATAGGGGCTTTTATGCATAAATGAATCAATTTTTATATACGGAGGGCTTTTTGATGAGTACTACTACAAGCGCGAGCGGACGTATCGCGGCTCTGCTCGATGAGAACAGTTTCGTTGAGATCGGTGCTAAGGTAACTGCCAGAAACACTGATTTTAATCTGAAACAGGCTAAGACTCCTTCTGACGGTGTTGTGACCGGATACGGAGTGATCGACGGCAATCTCGTGTATGTGTATGCTCAGGATGCTTCTGTTCTTGGCGGAAGCGTTGGTGAGATGCATGCTAAAAAGATTGCAGGACTCTATGATCTGGCTGTGAAGACCGGTGCACCGGTTATCGGTCTGATCGATTCAGCAGGATTGAGACTTGAGGAGGCTTGTGATGCACTTAACGCATTCGGCGAGATCTACGCCGCACAGGCTAATGCTTCAGGTGTGATTCCCCAGATTACCGCTGTGTTTGGTGCATGCGGTGGCGGACTTGCACTCATTCCTACACTTACAGATTTCACATTTATGGAGGAGACCAAAGCAAAGCTCTTTGTTAATTCTCCCAATGCCATAGAAGGCAACAGCACACAGAAGTGTGATACTTCAAGCGCTGCTTTCCAGGCTGAAGAAGCAGGTAATGTTGATGTTGTTGCGGATGAGGCTACAATCTATGCTCAGATCCGTGAACTTATAAGCATCCTTCCTGCAAACTGCGATACCGATACATCATTCGTTGAGTGCGAAGATGATCTTAACAGACTCGTTGATGGTATCGAGAATGCAGTAGCAGATACATCGATCGCTATATCTATGATAGCTGATGATAATGCATTCTTTGAAGTTAAGGCAGGATATGCAAAGGATATGGTTACAGGCTTTATCAAGCTTAACGGTGCTACAGTCGGCGTGGTTGCAAACAGAACAGCGATCTACGACGAGGAAGGCAAGGAAGTTGAGAAGTTCGACAATGCTCTTTCAGCTAACGGCTGTGAGAAGGCTGCTGATTTCGTAAACTTCTGTGACGCATTTGAGATCCCTGTACTTACTCTTACAAATGTAACGGGATTCAAGGCATGCAAGTGTCAGGAAAAGAGACTTGCAAAGGCTGCAGCTAAGCTTACATATGTATTTGCAAATGCAACGGTTCCTACAGTTAACGTTGTTATAGGCAAGGCATACGGAACAGCTTACAGCATAATGAACTCTAAGGCACTCGGTGCTGATCTTACATTTGCATGGGACAGCGCATCTATCGGAATGATGGATTCAAAGCTTGCAGCAAAGATCATGTGCGACGGTAAGAGCGCAGATGAGATTGATGCTTGTGCTAAGGAATACGAAGCACTTCAGAACAGCATCAACGCAGCAGCTGCAAGAGGATATGTTGATACGATCATTGCTCCCGCTGATACACGTAAGTATCTTATCGGTGCATTTGATATGCTCTTTACAAAGGCGGTTGATACAGTAGCCAAGAAGCATGGCACAGTACTGTAGAAAGGACGGTCCTTATGATTTGTAATATACATCTTGCCGAAAGCCTGATGAAGACAGCGGCTATGAACACACTTCTCGGTATGGGTACCGTGTTCTGCGTCCTGATCCTTATCATGTTACTTATATCGGCATTCAAGCTTCTCAGCATATTTGAGAAGAAGCCTGAAAAAGACGAGAAGAAGACGAGCGTTGACAAGGCCGTTGAACAGATCGTTGCAGGCGAGGAAGCACAGGATGATACGGAACTGATCGCAGTAATAAGCGCAGCTATTGCAGCTTATGAGAGCAGTTCGGGCGGTTCATCAAGCGGATATGTTGTCCGTTCTATCAGAAGAGTAAGATAAAGAGATTTGGAGGATAATAAAATGAAAAATTATACCATTACAGTTAATGGCAATGTATATGATGTAGTTGTTGAAGAAGGTGCATCAAGCGGCGCTCCCGCAGCAGCACCCAAGGCAGCTCCCAAAGCAGCACCTAAGGCAGCTCCCGCAGCAGCACCCAAGGCAGCAAGTGCAGGTGCAGGCAGCGTAAAGGTTGAAGCTGGTGCAGCTGGTAAAGTATTCAAGATCGAAGCAAGCGTTGGACAGGCAGTTAAGAAGGGTGATCCCGTTGTTATCATCGAAGCAATGAAGATGGAGATCCCTGTTGTTGCTCCTCAGGACGGAACAGTTGCAAGTATCGATTGTGCAGTTGGTGATCCTTGTGAAGCAGGTGCATGCCTTGCAACACTCAACTAAGCTTTGAAAAAATGACTCGAAAGATGAGTCAAACGATACTTTGGAGGAAACAAAATGGATTATATAACAAATACGCTTGAAAATCTGGTTCACCAGACAGCGTTTTTCAATTTAACGGTTGGAAATTATATAATGATCGCAGTTGCATGTTTTTTCCTGTTCCTTGCCATTAAGAAGGAGTATGAGCCTCTGCTCTTGCTTCCCATTGCATTTGGTATGTTACTGGTAAACATATATCCTGACATCATGATGTCATTTCATGACTCACCTAACGGTGTCGGCGGTCTTTTGTATTATTTCTATATTCTTGATGAATATGCGATCCTTCCTTCACTCATTTTCATGGGTGTAGGCGCAATGACAGACTTCGGTCCGCTTATCGCAAATCCTAAGAGCTTCTTGCTCGGAGCTGCTGCTCAGTTTGGTATCTTCGCAGCATACTTTGGAGCTATCTGGATGGGATTCAATGATAAGGCAGCTGCAGCAATATCTATCATCGGTGGTGCTGACGGCCCTACATCGATCTTCCTTGCAGGTAAGCTTCAGCAGACCAACCTGTTAGGCCCCATAGCGGTTGCAGCATATTCTTATATGTCACTGGTTCCCATTATCCAGCCGCCTATAATGAAGGCTCTTACGACAGAGAAGGAGAGAAAGATCAAGATGGATCAGCTTCGTCCTGTATCAAAGCTTGAGAAGATCCTCTTCCCTATCGTTGTTACCATAGTAGTATGTCTGATACTTCCCACAACAGCTCCTCTTGTAGGTATGCTGATGCTCGGTAATCTTTTCAAGGAATCAGGCGTTGTAAGACAGTTAACAGATACCGCATCAAATGCTCTTATGTACATCGTAGTAATCTTACTTGGTACATCAGTAGGTGCGACAACAAGTGCGGAAGCATTCCTTAATGCTGATACACTTAAGATCGTAGCGCTCGGACTTATCGCATTTGCATTTGGTACGGCAGCCGGTGTTTTATTCGGAAAGATTATGTGTGTACTCACACATGGTAAGACCAATCCTCTCATCGGTTCGGCCGGAGTTTCTGCCGTTCCCATGGCAGCCCGTGTATCGCAGAAGGTCGGTGCTGAAGCAGATCCGACAAACTTCCTGCTCATGCATGCGATGGGACCCAATGTTGCCGGTGTTATCGGTACAGCGGTTGCTGCAGGTACATTTATGGCGATATTCGGAATCT
The DNA here is from genome assembly GCA_016286035.1 of Lachnospiraceae bacterium. Taxonomy (GTDB): domain Bacteria; phylum Bacillota; class Clostridia; order Lachnospirales; family Lachnospiraceae; genus Colinaster. Next base: position 1,010 of record JAEERY010000038.1, on the reverse strand, counting down.
TTTGATAATACTATAAAGGAGAATTAAAATGGCTAAGAAAGAAAACAAGAACGAGGCTGTCAGCGAGGCTAAAGTTGAAAAGAAAGCCAAAGTTGAAGTTAAAGAGAAAAAGGCTGAAACAAAAATAGAAGCTAAACCTGTTGGCATCATGGAGACCGTTCTTCGTGACGCTCATCAGTCTTTGATAGCTACAAGAATGCCTACCGAGGTGATGCTCCCTATCGTTGATACGATGGATAAGGTAGGATATCATGCAGTAGAGTGCTGGGGAGGTGCTACATTCGATGCTTCCCTCAGATTCCTTAAGGAAGATCCGTGGGAGAGATTAAGAAAGCTTCGTGACGGATTCAAGAACACAAAGCTTCAGATGCTCTTCAGAGGACAGAATATCCTCGGATATCGTCCTTATGCTGATGACGTTGTATATGCTTTCGTTGAGAAGTCTATTGCAAACGGTATCGATGTTATAAGAATATTTGACTGCTTGAACGATATCAGAAACCTTCAGGCAGCTGTAGATGCTACAAATAAGATCAAGAAGCAGGAAGGCAGAGGTGAATCTCAGATAGCTCTTTCTTACACACTTGGTGATGCTTATACTCTTGAGTACTGGGCAGACATGGCTAAGAAGATCGAGGAGATGGGTGCTGATTCACTCTGTATCAAGGATATGGCAGGTCTGCTTGTTCCTTATAAGGCTGCAGAGCTTGTTAAGACTCTTAAAGAGAGCACAAAGATCCCTGTACAGCTTCATACACACTACACCTCAGGTGTTGCTTCAATGACATACTTAAAGGCAGTAGAGGCCGGTGTTGATGTAATTGACTGTGCGATCAGTCCTTTTGCACTCGGTACTTCACAGCCTGCTACAGAAGTTATGGTTGAGACCTTCAAGGGTACTCCTTATGATACAGGACTTGATCAGAAGATCCTTGCACAGATCGCTGATTACTTCCGTCCTTACAGAGAAGAGTGCATAGAGTCAGGCCTTATGAGCACAAAGGTTCTTG
>JAEERY010000037.1 GCA_016286035.1 Lachnospiraceae bacterium | reverse complement strand
CTCCCTGTTACCGTCCGTAAACTTTCTGATCATGTCAGCGATAACAAAAAACGGCATAAAAGAAGCAATGATAACAAATAACGCCAGTATTATTCTTCCTGTGATATATCTGTATTCGTTCATAATATTGCCTCTTTCATTTATGAGTTAGTTATGTCTAACTCTGACAATATTACTATATAATCTTCACATTTTATTGTCAAGTTTCATTCACTTTTTAACATGCTATGATGCCTGCAAAGAAACCATACGCGCATATGTGCCGTTATTATTCATCAGAGTTTCATGATCGCCTCTCTCTATTATCTTACCATCAGAAATAACCAGTATCTGATCGGCATCCTTTATAGTCTTAAGTCTGTGTGCTATTACAAGAAGCGTCTTGTTTTTGCACAGTTCTGAAATCGCTTCCTGGATAGCTCTTTCGTTATCCGCATCTACACTGGCTGTTGCCTCATCAAGTATTACGATAGGCGAATCCTTAAGTATGCATCTTGCAATGGATATCCTTTGTTTTTCACCCCCTGAGAGCGATGCTCCTCCTTCTCCGATTACAGTGTCAAATCCTTCAGGCAGCTGCATGATAAAATCATAACACCTTGCTTTCTTTGCGGCTTCTTCGACTTCTTCTCTGCTTGCATCGGGACGCCCTATAGCGATATTGTTATAAACTGTATCCTGAAAAAGATAGACTCTCTGAAATACCATGCTGATCTGATCCATAAGATCTGAAAGAGATATGTCTCTGATATCCACACCTCTTATCAGTATGCGTCCGCTGTTTATGTCCCAGAACCTAGCAAGAAGAGAAGCTATGGTTGATTTTCCACCGCCTGAAGGTCCGACAAGAGCAGTCATCTGACCTGCTTTTACCTTAAACGATATATCCTTAAGCACGTCTTTATCGGTATATGAGAATTTTACGTTCTCATATTCGATTTCAGCGTCAGCACTGTTTGAAAGAGTCTTTTTTCCTTCATCTTTAAGCTCTTTGGCTTCAAACACCTCTTCAATCCTGTCAAGGCTTGCTTCTGTTACAGTGAGTCTGGCCATCTGACCGTAGTAGCTTTTGATAGATACAAACATATCAAACAGAAACAGTGCCATTCCGACCATATACACATCTACGATCACTCCTATGTTATAAAGATATGCACACATCGCAAGTACTAAGGCAGTTCCTATACCAAATGTCAGATAAAGAGCCCTTGACCATGGTCCGTATGCGATCTCAAATTCGATACTCTTTTTGCAGCTCTTATCAAACTCATCCGTAAGTCTCTTGGACTTTTCACCTAGCATGTTGTAGGACTTGATTATCCCTATTCCTTCTGCAAAATCCACGACTTCTTTAGTCAGCGACTCACTTGCCTGCTGCTTTATCACTGAATGCTTCATAGAAGTTTTAAGCATAAGATTTCCGACGATCATAAATGCTATATCAATAAGCAATGATAATAAACCAAGTCTTATATCCATAACAAACATCATGACAGTCATCAGCCCCTGAGATATGATAAATGTCACAAGCTCCGACAATACTCCCATGCAGTTTTCTTCGATAAACACCATATCTGTTGCAAGAACAGAGCTTATCTTACCTATATTTCCTTCCGTAAAATATCCCATTGGCAGCTTTCGCAAATGATCTCCGAGTCTTAACCTCATATCAGCAAAGACCATGTATCCTGTTGCGGACTGCAGCACATTTGATATATGCTCAAATACCGCCTCAAGAATGACACTTGCAAGAACGGCCACGCCAACATAAATACATTTTGTCTTATCCATCCTGCCCTGCATGAAAAGGCTTATACATAAAAAGCACAGTATTAGAGGCGCCTTCATCATAATACCCTTTAAGAATGCTGTTATATATGAAGCACGGATCCTTACTTTATACTTTCCTGTATTATTTATGAGTCTGTGCATTATCTTTATCATGATTTACGCCTCCTTTATCTTCCATGCGCTAGCCGAAACGCTGGCATCCCACAGCTTTTTATATTCTTTACATTCTTCTATCAGTTTTTCATGCTTATCAGCTGCGATACATATGCCTTCTTTCATCACGCAGATTTTGTCGGCATTTTGAATGGTAGAAAGCCTATGTGCTATTACCAGTACGGTTTTGTCCTTAATGATCTCATCAAGTGCTTCGTTCATCTTCTCTTCATTCTCGGGATCCATAAACGCTGTTGCTTCATCCATAACGATTATGGGCGCATCTTTAAGTATGGCTCTGGCAAGCGATATTCTCTGGCGTTCTCCTCCGGATAGCTGTTTTCCTCCGTCACCGGCCTGAGTATACAGCCCGTCAGGAAATCTTTCTAAAAATTCATTGCACTGGGCTCGTTTTGCAGCATCAAGAACCTCTTCTCTGGATGCGGACGGCTTTCCGATAAGAATGTTTTCATAAAGCGTCGTATTAAACAGAAACTGTTCCTGTGAAACAAAAGCGACCTGATCGTTCAATGCTTCAAGAGACATATCAGTTATATCCTGGCCTCCTATTGTGATACTTCCAGAATCCAGATCATAGTAATGAACTAAAAGCTTAGCAAGTGTTGACTTTCCGCTTCCGGATTCCCCTACCAGAGCAGTAGTAGTTCCCTGCTTAAGAGTAAGATCAACACCATGTATGACTTCTGTATCTTCATATCCGAAATGAACATCCTTAAACTCTACATCATGGTTTTCACCGTTAAAACCATTTGTTCCTTCCTTAAGCGGAGGATGGTCCATCATTTTTTCCAGTTCCGATATCTTATAGTCAAGCTGGGGAAATTTGCCAGCGAAATTAAGTGCCTTCAAAAATGACGGTCCTACTGCAAAAGACATGCAGAATACCAAAACCATCTTGTCAAGAGTGATCGTCTGACCAAGGACCATCATTGAACCAAAAGGCAGCATCAAAAGTACCAGACAGGGCAAAACAGATGTATATGTTGCCATCCACGGCCAGCAGACTTTATACCAGTCTATCGTAAAATCACGATAGCTTCTTACAACGTCTTTGAAACGCTTATAAGATTCACCGTCCTTATTGAAAACCTTTACGACTTCCATGCCGTTTACATATTCGATTATCGTGTTGTTCATCTTTGCGGCAGATTCATAATAGGCATTCATCTTCTCCATGCCTGATTTCATCATCATACCCATAGCAAACATTCCAACAACCAAAGGAACAAGGGCTAAAAGTCCCAGTTTCCAGCTGTTTAAAAACATCAGCACTATGATGATTATCGGAATGAGAATGTTGGCTATTCCTTCCGGAATCGCATGTGCGAGCAAAAGCTCGATCTGATCGATATCATCTGTGAATACCTTCTTTATCCTTCCCGTTCCCAGTTCCTCTATATTTCCAAGCGGCTGTTTCTCGAGTTTCGACTGTAGAGAAACTCGAAGATTTTTTAATGTGTTATATGCACTTATATGTGAAAAAGAAAGTCCCTGTACATACGCAAGCGAATATACTATCTCACATATTGCAACCGCTAAAACCCTGCAGATAAGAAAGGACAGATCAATACGTTCACCTCTTGTGAGCGGGGAAATGATCTGATAAAGGAAGAAATATGGCAGTACGTTTGCCACGATTCCTATCGACATCATGATAACAGCCCAGACTGTATACTTTTTGTATTCTCCTATATAAGGGGCTACTTTTTTAAACATAACATCATCCTCCGAATAAAAAATCCATGCAGTTAGATAATTCTAACTGCATGGATTATAATTGTTTATTGTGTTGTTTTCTATCACTTACAGATATTTTTTTAGCACTTTTCGCTCATGAATCTTTTAGGTGCTATACCAAATCGTTTTTTGAATGCTTTTGTGAAATAGCTTACATTGTTATATCCGCTTTCAATAGATGCTTCGGTAACATTCATCTCTCCCTTTGATAAAAGCTCGGCTGCATATTCTAAGCGTTGCTCCAAAACATATGCATGCAAGGATATCCCATAAACTTTTCTGAACAATCTGTTTAACTTGCTCACACTGAAAGACAGATCCTCTGCGACTGTATTTGCATCATAATCATTATAAGGTTTTATCTGTATCCACTCTCTTAAGGACTCCAGCGCCTTTATATCTGAATTATCTATTCCGGCAAGATACTCTTCCTTGATGCTTTTGTCATGGATCACTCCAAACAATACTAACGCTGTAAGTTCAGTCATCTTTGATTCCAAAAAGATCCCTTTGAACTCTTTGTATCTGTCAGCACTGTCTATTTCCGACAGTATCCTGTACATTTCAGGCGTGATCCTTGTTTTCTGTACGCGATCACATACCGAAGACTCTATTTTCGTTGCTTCATTCTCTGAAAAGTACTTTATCAGGAGCTTTTTAAATATGTCTGTTTTTATCTGAAGAGACTTGAACTGAAAGTTTTTGCCCCTATCATAATGCATTGATGTGCATATGTTGTCATTTCTGTAAATACACACATCACCCTTTTTCATATCCACGACCTGATATCTTTTATCGAAAGTATCTTGACCGACCGTCCACTTGATATCCCTGTTGAGATTAAAGATTATCTGTATCTCGTCAATGCCTGCATTATTGTTCTTTTTTGCATCAACATCCTGGACAAATTCCATGTCCCATCTGTAATATGCTATGCCGCAGTCTGATCTCTGCCCTTTGATACATGCCTGACCGATTTCTTTCGGTAAAGGATTCAGCCCGTACATGTAATCATACAAGTTTTTTTCATTTACTTTCACAATTCCCACATGACTCCCATATTCTGAAAACCGTCTTTGGGCATGCATCCGTCGCATGTCTTTTTGCCGCTGCCACAGCCGCTGCAGCCTTCACATGAATGCTGCTCTCCGGGGTTTGAAAACTCCACTCGCTTTATCTGCCCAAATCGTTCCAAGAATTCAATATCACGCTTTACATTCTCTACCGGCATGTTCAGTTCCATAGCGATCATTTCGATCGTTCTGGATTTTCCGTCCTTTAACAAAGAAATCAGTTCGTTCATTTTCTGTACCTGTTTACCAGATTAGTGTTCCGATATGATAAGCGATTCCTGCAAGGATCAGGGCTACTCCTGTATAGTAAAGTGCTATCCTTGCTGTCCACTTGACCGAATGTGTTTCCTGATAGGTTGCTGCAAGGGCAACGATGCATGGCATATTGAATGTCATCGCAAATATGAGTGCAAGTGCTTCCGGTTTTGAAACATTTGCGACAAGAAGCTCATTAAGGTTTTCAGCCACTACAGCGCTCTGCATAGAACCTACTGTAATTGAACCTGCGCCTGTATAAATAGTACTTAAAACACCAAGAGCTCCCTCTTTGCCAAGGCTTGAAGCAATAAATGCCATGAATGTCTGCCATCCCATACCGAATACCTTTGTAACAGGCTCTATGAAATGCCCGAACTTATACAGAACACTTGATGTGATATCTCCTGAAGGAGTAAACGATAAAAGCCAGAATACAAATGCAACGACAACTACGACCTTGAGCGCTCTTATAAAAGTGTCTTTCGTTCGACCGAATACATATCTGAAAAGCGAACCCCACTTGGGTCTGTGATACGGCGGCAGTTCCATGATCATGCCGTAACGATCTTCAGACTTGACAAGCGAACGGCCAAAGATCTTCGCTGTAAGCCACATATGAAGGATCATAACTAACAGTATTATAACTATGATGAGCGGCGTCCATGCCCCAAAGAAAACAGTAGAAAGCATGGGTATGACTGCCCATGCGGCACCGCAGGGAACGGCCCAGGCCAGTGCTATGGTCAGTACCTTCTGTCCCCAGTTATCGATAACTCTGGTTCCTGCTGCGCCACCCATTGTACATCCAAAGCTTATTAAAAACGGCATTACAGATTTTCCCTGAAGACCGAATTTTGCCATAGTATTATCAAACACATAAGAAATACGTGCCATGACACCAATTTCTTCCAGCATGCCAAAGACAAGCGTTACACCAAACACAAATCCCAACATCTGTACGATAAAGGCTACAGAACGGATTAAAACATCGCAAAGGATAGCGGCTATGAATGACGGACAGCCTGCATTTAACAAGGCATCATTTAATGGATCCGGTATATAGCCGATAAGCTGTCCTACCCCCATCAGGGGAAGTGCGGGAATAAATGATGCAATGAGTCCTAGTACAATAATCAGAACTACAACAGGTTTTCCCCAGAAATGATGTGTGATGATTTTGTCAAACCTGCCCAGTGAAACCCTTTGATCCTTTCCCTGTACAGCATCTGAAAGCAAGTCATCGATCCACGAAAACTTCTT
>JAEERY010000036.1 GCA_016286035.1 Lachnospiraceae bacterium | reverse complement strand
TGGAAGAGGAATCGATTATGCTATAGGTCTTGAGGGTAGCCTCAAGCTCAAGGAGATTTCATACATTCATTCAGAGGCATATGCGGCCGGTGAGCTCAAGCACGGAACAATTAGTCTGATCGAGGACGGAACTCTTGTTATCGGTGTCCTCTGTCAGGATAGTCTTTATGAGAAGACTGTTTCAAATATGGTTGAGTGCAAGTCACGTGGCGCTTATCTCATGGCACTTGCTACTTATGGCAAGTATGATGTTGAGGACATTGCCGATTTCGTTACTTACGTGCCAAAGATGGATCCACACTTTATCGGATCACTTGCAGTAGTTCCGCTTCAGCTGCTTGGTTATTATGTATCTGTGGCTAGAGGACTTGATGTGGATAAGCCAAGAAACCTTGCTAAGAGTGTAACTGTAGAGTAAGAGCCAGATTGTTGAATGTCTAATAAAGTTTTATTGTGCATCAGGGGGATAGACATATATGACACTAGCGCAAAAGAGACTACGGCAGTTGTTGCCGATAGCTATAATGCTGATGATAATTGCCATATCGACGATGCAATCTCCTAATGAGACAATCAGTGTTTCCGTAGGGCTACAGGATTTTTGCAAATCGATTATTCCAAATGCCTCCGGCAGATGGGCTACTGATATGCATTGGTTTAGATCTCTTTTACATTTGCCTTTATATTTTATGCTTGGGATTATAACAGCTTTTTCTTTTACCAGGCCATGGGTGTCTGTGCTGGTATGTAGCGCAGTAGCACTTGCTGATGAGACTTTTAAGATATTTCTTCCTACAAGAGAGTTCGAAATCAGAGATATCGCCTTAGATGCTATCGGATTTCTGGTTGGAATTGGATTGATCATATTATATAGAAGAATCAGTATTAAGCATTAACTGTATTATAAAAAGAATTTGTAAATGAATGAATACCGTGATGAGTATTAGCTTTTAGCTTAAACCATCGCGGTATTTTTGTTTGGCATATACCGCAAAACATGTGGTAAAAATATGTTGAAATACCGCAAAATATGTGGTTCAATATTCTTGAGGTAATGTGCCATGAGAAAGAGATATGCGATAGCAAACGAAATAACCGGTTCTGATATTAAGCGTTTGAGAGAACTTTTAGGTATGACCCAGCGAGAATTTGCTTCATTTACAAATTCTGCTGTGAGAACGGTAGAGAATTGGGAAGCAAAGGAAGGGAAAATAACAGGGCCTATAGTTACTCTGGTCGACATTCTCATGCGTAGACCAGAGATTGCCGGTAAGTTAGAGATTACAGATAATAAATTAAAGCTTCGGCTTATATATAGATATGAGAACACTATTTGTACTATTATCGATGTTGATGAGACTCAAAGAGAAGTGGAGATTCATAACTATATAGACAAACCAATGTACAGGGCCTTTGGTGTTAATACAGAGCCCACTTTTGAGGACTATGAAGAATTTATAGAGTCACGTTGTTTTCCAAGAGAGAGGGATAAGATCAAGCTAGAACTTAAAAGGCTCGGTATACCGTTTTATGATCCGATCATGATCATTGAGAAAACTCAGGGACGCATGGCTGAAGATAAATTCTGGATTGAGATAGAGAGGTAGGAAATTGGTTGAGTTATTTGAAAAAGAACTGAATATGCCGGATAGAAAGTCTTCAAAAGGCAATCAGCTAAAATTTTGTAGAGATAATATTTGGTATAAGGCTGATTATCTGGGTTATGAAGGTCTTGTTGAGTATACGGTTTCCAAATTGCTGGGACTATCAGATCTTGAGAAAGATGAGTTTGTTGAATACGAATTGGATGAGATTTCATATAACGGTCAGATATTTAATGCATGCAGGAGTACCGATTTTACTGGTGGATGGCAACTTATTACATTGGAAAGGCTTTTTAAACAGCAGTATGGCAGAGGCCTTAACAATATAATTTATTCTATAGACAATTATGAGCAAAGACTTGAAACAATTGTAAATGAAGTTCAGAGGATTACTGGAGTAAATAATTTTGGTACATATATGTGCAAAATGCTGACAGTTGATGCTCTTTTCTTAAATGAAGACAGGCATACACATAATATTGCGGTGATGATGGATGGGCATGGGAAATATAAGCTTTCCCCAATTTTTGATAATGGCGCAGGACTACTATCTGATACCCAGATGGAATATCCTTTGAGCCAGGATTATAACGACCTTATCGATATAGTTAAACCCAAAACTTTTTGTGATGATTTTACAATGCAGCTTGATATTGCAGAGAAAAAATATGGACATGGTATTACATTTGATTTCAAATACTCAGATGTATCAGAAATTGTAATGAGTGCAGAACAATATGATGAAGTCATTAGAAAAAGAGTGGTCGAGATCATAATGCAGATGCGGAGAAAATATAAGTATCTTTTTAAATAAAAAAATTGAATGAATGGAAGTTTGTATATATAATAGTGAAGTTGGATCAGAATCATATATATTATGAGACATTGGTCTGACCTAAGGAATCCACCGCAAGCGGTACCCCCCTTAGGTCGTATGATAGGAGGAGAAAAACATGAAAATAGCAGTGGCGGGAACTGGATATGTAGGACTGTCTTTGGCAGTTCTTTTATCACAGCATAATGAAGTAACAGCAGTAGATATTCTTGAGGAGAAGGTTGAGAAACTCAACAATTGGAAGTCTCCGATTCAGGATGAATATATTGAGAAGTTTTTGGCTGAGCATGAGGAAAGAGGACTTAAGCTCCATGCCACCACAGATGGTGCGTCAGCTTATGCAGATGCTGATTATGTAATCATCGCAGCACCTACTAATTATGATCC
>JAEERY010000035.1 GCA_016286035.1 Lachnospiraceae bacterium | reverse complement strand
TGATGCAACATCAAGTACAGTAAATGTTACAACACTTGGAAGCACAGACTTTGATAAGATGACAACAACTTCAAGTGTGGTAGATATCAAGGCACTCGATGATATCAGATTCAATGAGATCGATGGTAAGAAGAGTGATGTGACGATGTCATCAGCATCGACCATAGGACTCAGGGATGCAGAGAAACAGCAGGCACAGATCAATTACGATAAGGATGATACAAATAACAACTCACAGATCAAGCTGTCAGCAGCAAATGTGGGTGAGGATAACAGTCATCTGATGCTTGATATCCCTGCAGCAGTAACGCTCAAGGTACCTAACGCAGATCACATGTATGTGGATGCAAAGGATAAGGTATATGAAGCGACCGCACCAGGAGAGTTCACAGGAAGGACTAAGGACGGAAACGAACTTACAGGTGAATATGATGACAATCTTGGATCAAAGACATACAATGTTGAACTTGATGTTCAGACTAATAAAGAGATAGCAGACCTTGTATTCACAGGTGAGCTGAGCAAGACAGACGCTGGTAAGGAGAAGATCAGAGATCTGATAGCTGACAGGATCAAGGCAGATCCTATAGTAATACCGGGACAGGCACAACCTGTACAGCCAGTACTCCAGCCGGGTGAAAAGATCAAACTTACCGAGAGCGAAGTAAAGAAGATCGCAGGAGTAAAGGCTACAGATGAACTCAAACTTGATGAACTCACACCTGAACAGTTAAAGAAGATCTTCACAGCAATGCTTGATAAAGAAGTAGAAGACGAGAATGGCGAGAAGCATACGGTATTTACCGATGATCAGATCGCAGCAGTAATCTTCGATTCAATGTCAGAAGATCAGAAGAAAGAACTTATCGAAAAAGTATGGGAGAAGGAGATCGAATATCCCGATACAGTAGATACTCAGCATGATTATCGTGATCTGAATGTAAGCATAGCAGCTGACGGTGATCAGTATGTTACAAATGACAATGGCCAGATCAAGCTTGAAAAAGCAGAAGAAAATGCGCCTAACATAAACGTTGATACAGTATTAAATAACAACGGTAACATCACGATCAACCAGCAGAACGGTACATTTACAGCTGATAAGGTTGTTACAAAGTATGAAGATGGTGATGTCACAGCACAGGCAATAGCAGGTGTTGCTGATGAGAAGAACATCAGGATGGGCAACCTTACACTGAATGCTACAACAGGCGATATCAGCGGACTGAATGTCGATGAGAGGACCTGGGAGGCAGCTATCGTAGCAAATATCCTTAATTCGGATGTGCCTGCAACGATGCCTAAGAAGAATGACGGTTCACTTGATAAAGACAGGACATGGACCATTTCAAGGAATCCTGTGACCGGACAGCTCGAGATGAGCGTTGAAGTCGGATTTGATCAGGTAAGATACGAGAACGATCAGAAAGAGACAAAGATCGATGCTACTGCAGCAGGAAGCATTGAGATAACAGAAGTAAGCGGAAACGCAGGTATCGACCAGATAGTAAGTGCAAACGGAGATGTAGATCTTACAGTAGCAACAGGAAGCCTTGTAGATGTAACAGGCGATCCTAACAAGACCAATATCTCAGCAATGGGTAACGGAGCCGGAGATGTGACCATCAAGGCAGCAAACGGTGAAGTAGGTGATGATACAGCAAGGATCGACGTAAATGCAACCGGAACTGTAGATGTAACAAGTGATGGTAAGATCAGAGTAGATTCAGATGAAGATCTTAAGATCGTAGTCCAGACCGGAGATAACAGTGATGTCGCAGTAAACGGTGAAAAGAACGTAGATATCACAAACAACGATCAGAACGCAAACATCAGCGAACTGACAGCAGGCGGAGATCTTAGTGCAAACACACCTAACGGAACACTTAACATCGAAGACCTTACGGTCGGCGGAAAAGTATCAATGGATGCCAAGGACGATATCAATGTCGAGAAGACAAACGGAGAGTTCAAGGCAGATACAGTAAAGGCCGGAGGAGATGTAAACCTTAAGTTAGATGCATCACTTACAGATACGCACAATGATGATATCAAGGCACTTGAGGATGCCAAGAAGGCAGAGACCGAAGCCAAGGAAAAGGTAGAGGGAATCCAGTCAGATATCAACAGTGATACAACTTATAAGACGAACCTTGACAACACGATCAATAAAGTAAATGATATCATCGCAGAGATAGGACAGGATCCTAATAAGGTATCTGATGCAGACATAGCACAGGCAAAGGCAGACCTTGCAGCGATCGAAGCAGATCCTAACAGTACTGAAGCAGAAAAGAAAGCAGCACAGGCTGAACTTGACAGGCTTCAGAAGAAGATGGATGATCAGATCAAGCAGATCGTTAACGATATCGAGAAGAACGATTACGGTCGAAAGATCGACGGACTTGAAAATGCAAAGACACTCGCAGATATCGTAACGGTACTTGAGAATGAGAAGGCTGCAGCAGATACAAGGATCAATAACAACCAGACAGCCCTTACAAATGCTCAGAACGATCTTAATGCTAAAACAGCAGCAAGAGAAGCACTTGAAGCAAAAGCAGCAGGCGAGTCACCGGCGATCCAGGCAGACGGAAACATCAATGTAGAGTTTGAGAACAACTCAAACAGCCAGCAGATCAATGTCGGAACAGATACAGATGCAGTATCAATGCAGAACGGAGCAGGCGGAAGCATCTCAATCACAGCAGCTGAAGGCCAGAATATCAATAACGTAAATCTTGAGACAACAGGAGATACAAACCTTGAGCCTTTGAAGGCAGATAAGGTGACCATCAACACGAACGGTAACCTGAACGGAACAGGAAGCAGCGAGCCTACGATATCAGCAGACAGTGCAACAGTAAACGCTACCGGAAACATCGGTTCAACAGATAAGCCGTTCACAACAGATGTTGATCAGATAACAGCTTCAGGTAAGAATGTAAATATCAGCAATGATAAGGACCTTGAAGTAATAAGCGTTATCGGTAATAAGGATCCTCAAGATCCTGACTCAGGAAATGTTACGATCAATGCAAAGGGTGATGTCACAGCCGGAAACAATAACGGAAATGCTAACATCAGCGGAAACAACGTAACAGTAGTTTCAACAGGAAGCATAGGAGATCAGAACAATCCTATAAAGGTCAACTCAGGAGATTCGCTCAATGCAAACGGTAAGAGCCTTGACCTTACAAGTGATAAGGATATCAAGGTAGGCAAGATCGATATAGCAGGAGATGTTAACATCAATACAAAGGGTTCAATAGAATCAGCAGGAACCGGAAGCCATATCAGCGGACATGATGTAAACCTTAACGCAGGCGGAAACATCGGAACCAACACAGATCCTTTGATAGTAACAGCAACAGGAGATGTAAAGGCAACATCTAAGGTCAGTGCACCTAACATGAGAGTAAGACTTATCAGACCTGAAGACGATGACGATGATGAGTGGACAGAGGAAGACAATTATGTATATCCTCAGCTTGCAGCCAAGAAGGTAGTCCTTCCGAACAATAAAGTACCGAGAAGAAGGATAGCGAGCAAGCTCATCGAAGAGATCATCGAAGAAGATGATGAGCCTGAGACAACAGAAGAAGTTGCAAAGGTTGATGATGACAAGCCTAATGTAAAACCTGCAGGCGATGGAAAGAAGGATGAAAAGCAGACACCTGAAGACGAGGGTATCGACATGATGATGATCATACTTATCGGATCACTGTTACTGCTCCTTCTCGCAGGAATCATCGTAGCGGTCATACTCAATAAGAAAGCTGATGAAGATAATGAAAAAGCAGCTGAATGATCATTAAAAACAGATCCAGGGGACAGTGGTTAACAGCCACTGTCCCTTTTAAGTGCAGTGAAATATATGGTATAATACATAAGGATCTGTAAAGACACATATCTATGTAAAGATAATGATAAGCGGTGAGTAAATGAGCTATTTTGTCTATATTTTGGAGTGCAGTGATAAAACATTCTATACAGGATACACCAATGATCTTGACAAGCGACTTGATGCGCATAACAGCGGCAAGGGAGCAAAGTATACCAAGAACAGACTTCCTGTTAAACTCCTTTACAGTGAGGAATATGATGACAAGAGTAAAGCCATGAGCCGTGAATGGCATATCAAGCATGATATGACAAGAGAAGAAAAACTAAAACTTATGGGTGGGGATATTCGGATAACAAAATAAAGCATCCTATTTTGGATTTTTTGATATTTATTTAGGTATGTTATATATGCTAGCATATGATACATAAACTACCTGAGGAGGAGAAATACTAATGAAAAAAGAAAAAGAAAACATCGTTGTGGATGATGTGATCGACAAGAAGGCCCCGAAGGCTGTCGGTGCCTTTTTATTTGCGTTGATCGCTATCATACTTCTGATCACACTTTTCAGATGTTTCTACACCGTAAACGAGCAGAAGAATGCGGTTGTAACTCAGTTTGGAAGCGTTGTGAAAGTCAATACCGCAGGTCTGTATTTTAAAGCACCATGGCAGTCTGTGCATAAGGTTGATATGACAACTCACGGTACAGGTATAGGTTATATCGTATCTGAGACCGGACAGAATCTTACAGACAATGATAACGGCATAATGATCACATCGGATTTCAATCTTTTAAACATCGATTTCTATATGGAGTACCGTGTATCGGATCCTGTTGCTTATCTGTTTAACAGTGAGAATCCGGAAGGAATACTTACAAATATCGCACTTGCAAATATAAGGACCGTGGTATCCAATTACACGGTAGATGAAGCGATGACAACAGGAAAGAGTCAGATACAGTCGGATGTAAAGGCTGCGATGTTAGATGAGTTAAATACACAGAATATAGGTCTTACAGTCGTTAATATCACCATACAGGATTCCGCACCGCCTACAGAGGAGATAGTAGCAGCGTTCAAGGCTGTAGAGACTGCAAAGCAGGGCGCAGATACAGCAAAGAATAACGCTTACCAGTATCAGAACCAGAAGATACCGGAGGCTGAGGCAAATGCGGATGCCATAGTGCAGAAGGCCAATGCAAACAAGGAAGCACGTATAGCAGAGGCGGAAGGTCAGGTTGCAAGATTTAACGAAACCTACACCGAATACCAGAAGTTCCCACTTGTAACAAAGAGGCGTATGTTCTATGAGAAGATGGAAGAGATACTTCCCGGAATGAAGGTCATAATAACTGACGGAGACACGCAGACCATGCTGCCACTCGACAGTTTCAATTCAACTGATGTTGATACCACAACTCCATCTTATACAGAAAGTGTAACGGAATAATATTCGGGAAAGGCAAAACATTATGAAGATTATAAAAAGAACCATACTGGCAGCTGTGGTTGCCATAGTTGCACTGATTCTTATTGGTGCATCAACATATACAGTTAAGGTCAATGAGGCGGCTATCATAATAAGACTTGGAAAGATAAGCATGGTTGAGACTCAGACAGGTATACATTTCCATACACCTTTTATAGAAAATGTGACAACGGTCTATACCGGTGATATATTATATGATATACCGGTATCCGATGTTATCACTTCAGATAAGAAGTCTATGATAGCGGATAATTATGTCATATGGTCAGTTGATGATGCTACAAAGTATTATCAGACTCTTGGCGCAATGAGAGCAAGAGCTGAGGAGAGGATCGAGGCAGCTGTTTACAACGCAGCCAAGAATACTATCTCATCCATGACTCAGGATGATATAATAGCAGCAAGGGGTAATACACTTACCACCATGATCACCAACGAGGCAAACTCGGATATCACACAGTACGGTATCAAGATCAAGCTTGCAGAGATCAAGGCACTAGATCTTCCGGATGATAACAAGGAAGCCGTATATGAGCGTATGATATCAGAGCGTAATAACATCGCAGCAGGATATGCAGCTAAAGGTCAGGCTGAAGCTCAAAAGATCAGAAACGAAACAGACAAGCAGGTTAGTATCTTAACTGCAAATGCTCAAAAGGATGCTGCAAAGATAGAGGCCGAGGGTGAAGCACGTTACATGCAGATACTCTCTGATGCATACAATGATGAGGGCAAGGCAGAGTTCTATAATTACTTAAGAGGACTTGACTCGCTTGAAGCGCTTGCAGGAAAGAATAAGACTTTGATACTCGATAAGGATTCGGAGTATGCGAAGATACTCTACGGAGATATTCAATAACATTTTGATAATACAGAAAAGGAAGTCTTGTCGGTTATGAAAACATATGACAAGCAGATAGTAAAAAGAAGGAAAAAACACAAGCTCGCTTGGGCAAAGCTGGATAATACGGCTTTGCTTTTTCCTGCTATTGTCAGCAGGGATATGAGCAACGTATACAGGATAGCAGTAACCTTAAAAGAGGACATCTCAGAGGAACTCTTACAGCAGGCCGTTGATATGGTACTGCCTGATTTTATTGCCTTCAGAATGAACATGAAGATGGGCCTTTTCTGGTACTATCTCGAAGAGAATGACAGGCCCGCACCAAAGGTCGTGGAAGAGAATTCATATCCCGGAACATATATAAACAAGAGTAAGAATAATCATTATCTGTTCCGTGTGACATATTATAAGAAGCGTATCAATCTGGAGGTGTTCCATGCGCTTACGGACGGTTACGGCGGATTACTGTTCTTAAAGGAACTCATATATCAGTATCTAAGACTTGCCCATCCCGATGAGCTTGCTTCAGAGAAAAACAGACTCTCTGAAGGACTTGTTCTTGATATGGAAGACAGCTATGTAAAGAACTTTAAGAATCCACAGAGCAGGAGCGAGGCATACAGAGCAAAGAAGTCGGTGATCATAAAGGGGGAGAGACTCGCCAAAGGTGAGATCGGTGTAATGCACGGGTATCTTCCTTTAGATCAGATAAAGACAGCGGCAAAGAAGCATGGCATAACCATAAACCAGTACATGGTAGGTGTGTTTGTTTATTCTATCTATAAGGAATACCTTAAGGGTGGCGTTTCAGACCGCCCGATAAACTGCTGTGTGCCGGTTGATCTTAGAAGCTTCTATGAATCAAATACCATCAAAAACTTCTTTGCTATGGTAATGGCACGTTTCCAGCCAGAGAAGGATGAGTATTCACTTGATGATGTACTTAAGATAGTATCAACAAGCCTTAAGGAACAGATAACCAAAGAGAATCTTGATAAGATACTTTCTTACAATGTTTCAAACGAGCAGAACATATTCTTAAGACCGATACCGTTGATTATCAAAAATATTGCGATAAGAAGTGTGTATCATTCAACGGTCGATGCAACGACCGCCACATTTACAAATATAGGGGATGTTAAACTCCGTGAGCCTTATGACAAATATGTTGAGCATATATATGCAATGCTTGCAATGTCCAGGGGACAGGAGTTAAAGGGTGCGCTAGTTTGCTGTAACGGCACTCTTATAGTCACATTTACGACAAGGTTTGCAGATACTTCCATCCAGAAGAGGTTCTTCAGGACCATAAGTGCGGATGGTGTACAAGTATGTGTTGAAACCAATGAATATACGGATGAAGAAGATGAGTAACAGGATAGTCAGCAGATGCCCAAAGTGTAACATCATATTGTATAACCAGTCGGATACCTGTCCTTTATGTCACTGTGTGGTCAGTGAACTTGAAGGAGAGGAAAAGGAGAATGCTGTAAAGCTGTTTGGAGCAGATGCTCCTTATCCCGATGTGCAGGGTAAGAGAAGAAGGATAAGATCGGTCCTTAACAGCATGCTTATCATCTTTGTTATCGCTGAGATCATAATGATCCAGATCAATGACGTGACCTCTGTGAGTTATCCATGGTCTCTTATAACCGGTGTGAGCTTACTTTACATATATCTGTCGCTCACCTACTGGGTTTATTACGATGCGGGATCGGCATCAAAGGTGGCACTGCAGCTTACGATCACAATGCTGTTTTTATTCTCGATAGATTACTTTAACGGAATGACCGGCTGGTCGCTGCAATGGGCGATACCTGGGCTTATTCTTTTGGGAGATCTGATAGTGGCCGTGCTTATGCTCGTTAACAGGAGCAGGTGGCAGAGTTATCTTTTGCTTTTGCTGTATCTTGCGGTATGCTCGTTTGTAACGATCGTGCTATACATGACAGGACATATAAATACTATGATACTTGCGGGTATCAGTGAGGCTGTCACATGTCTCTATCTGGTATCGATGATACTGCTTGGAGGTAAAAAAGCCGAGCGTGAGATAAAAAGAAGATTTCATATATAAAAGAGTCTTATGGAAGAAATACGTAAAGGTATAAGACAACTCAATAATGAGGATAAGCAGACTGAGGATATAAGCCTGCGCGGAAAGACTGCACGTCATCTTGTGAAAGTTGCAAATCACATGCCTGTTTTAGGACCTATGCGTTTAAACGGCGAACTGCAAAACAGGATAAGCGAGCATGAGAGAGAATGGAAGTTTGCTGCCAATTTAAAAAACACGGTCATAAACATGGACCTGTACAAGATGGAACTGCTTGAGAAGAAAGACGATACGACGGACAAGAGTATGCGTTATGTTGTATTGCAACTCCATGGCGGCGGATACTATGGAAAACTCCATAATGCCTACAGAGCGGTGGCTGCATATTATCATGAGATTACAGGCGGTTTTGATGTATTGTCTGTTGATTACAGAGTAGCGCCCGAGAATCCTTATCCGGCCGCATTCGATGATGCGATAGCCTCATACAGATGGCTTATTGATCATGGTTATAAAGCGTCAAAGATAATAGTATCCGGTGATTCCGCAGGCGGCGGTCTTGCACTTGCACTTTGCCTGTTTTTAAGAGATCACAAGATGGAGATGCCGGCAGGTATAATCACCATGTCAGCCTGGTCAGACTTAACAAAGAGCGGAGATTCGTATCAGGAGAACTATGATTCTGATCCTGTTTTTGGCGGCTCAAAACATACGATGGTATTCAAAAAAGGATATTATGTAAACCAAGACCCGTCAACACCCTATATATCACCTGTCTATGGTGTATATAACGGTTTTCCCCCTATGCTGATGCAGGTTGGCGAGCTTGAGATGCTTCTTGATGACACATTGTCTGTAGCTGCAAAAGCAAAAGCAGCCGGAGTAAAAGTAAAAGAACATACTTATCCGGGTATGTTTCATGTGTTCCAGTTAGGACTAGCGACATTCCCCGAATCTAAGGAAGCATGGGATGAGATAAGACAGTTCATACATATAATAACAGGAGAAGGATTCTTTGATTAGGATCTGTTTGAAAAATGAAATCTGAAAGAAATCTTACTGAAAATCTACTTTTTGGGATATTTGGTATCGTTGGAGTGCTTTTTATCATAGTAGCGATAATCTCAGGTATTTCAGGCTCAAAGAAAAAGGCAGGATATGAAGCCGTTGACGGTATCATTTCCGATATAGAGCATCATGGGGACAGCAGTTATGTCTATGTGGATTATACTTATAATGGACAGAATTATTCAAGTATCCAGCTTGACACATATGTTTCATCAATGCGTAAAGGAGATGATATTGAACTCTATCTGGATGATTCGGATCCGTTTAAGCCTTATTATCCGGGAAGTACTGTGATAATCGTGCTTGTTTTTGGCGTGATGGGTCTGATATTCTCTCTTGTAGGTATCATCCCTACGGCATTAAAGGCAGTACACGGTAAAAAAGACAGAGCGCTTGTTGAAGCGGGCTACAGTGTGTGGGCTGCAGTAGAAGCCGTTGAGCGTAATTATCATTATGCCGTTAACGGCCGTCATCCGATGAACATAATCGCTACCTATACTGATGATTACTCTGCAAAGAACTATAGATTCAAGAGCCGTAACATATGGGATGAAAGTGTCTATGATATTGAGCAGGGTGATCAGATAAGAGTCTACCTTGACAGGAATGATCACACTAAGTACTATGTCGATGTTAACAGCGTGACTCATAACGATACTGAAAATTTATAATAAAATTAGTGATTTGTTGTTGACAGGCAAATAAAAAAGTTATAGTATACATATCGTTAACTGAACAAAAGCTAGGGGTGCGTAAGCTGAGATTGAGCATAAGCTCTTGACCCTCACTACTTGAACCGGATAATACCGGCGTAAGGAAGCAGATTAACAGTACGATGATCGTACTGTGATATATGATAACTCCTGGCAGATGTTGAGTGTAAAGATCAATACGTTCCAGGAGGTTTTTTATGTCTAAACTGATCAATTACATCAACGACCCTGAGTGGGGATCCTATTATGAACTTACAAAACTCGGTTATTACATTGCTATTATTATAATGATAGCAGTCATAGCCGTGGCTGCTGTTTTAGTGGCAAAGAAACAGAAATCGGGTAAATTTACCGTAAAGCAGCTTGCAGTTGCAGGTATATCTCTTGCAATAGCATTTGTTACTTCATATATCAAATTTGAGCTTCCGATGGGAGGTTCTGTCACACTTTTCTCGATGTTCTTCATATGCTTTGTAGGTTATCTTTACGGAGTAAATGTCGGTTTTGTAACTGCATTTGCATACAGCATTCTGCAGTTCATACAGTCAGGCGGAAGTTACTTCTTATCACCCTTCCAGGTATGCTGTGATTACTTCTTTGCATTCACCGCACTTGGTCTTGCAGGTATCTGGTACGGAAAGGAAAAAGGTCTTGTAAAGGGATATGTTGTCGCATGTATCGTAAGAGGACTCTTTCATACGATAGGAGGATATATCTACTGGATGGATTACATGCCCGAATCATTCCCTCAGAGTTTATCGAGCATTTATTCCATTGTTTATAACTACAGCTACATACTAGCTGAGATGATAATAACACTTATCGTTATAAACATACCGGCTGTAAAGAAAGCTTTAAAGAGAATAGAAAATACCATAAACGAAGAAGCTTAAAAAGTCTTATAAATGATTGAGACAAGGAAAGATGCTTGAGTGAATAAGTAAATTCTACTGTAAAATTAAATTCCACAGTGGAGACTAAATGGGGCATGCGGACGTTTTCTTGGACTAAGTTGCTATTCCCAGACTACGTCTATACTGAAGAGGACTCATTCCTCCAAGTACCATTTTGATACGATCTTCGTTGTACCAATGCATATATTCATCAAGTTCCCGGATAAATGAATCTATAGAAATATGATTCCAGTTCCGGTTATAAAACATTTCGTTCTTAAGTCGTCCAAAGAAGCCCTCGCAGGCGGAATTATCCGGTGAGCATCCCTTCTTTGACATAGAACGGGTAAGGGAGGCACTGTTTACTAAGTTAAGCCATTGCGGCCAACGATAGTGGCATCCTCTGTCCGAATGGATCAACGGATGCTCTGTGTTTTTCAGGGTATCTATCGCCATTCTAAGCATTGAATTAGCCAATTCAGCGTTTGGAGATGTTCCTATTGTCCATGAGACGGCCATCCCGTCAAAACAATCTATTATAGGTGATAGATACACTTTTCCGGCAGGTATGTGAAACTCTGTGATATCGGTAAGCCACTTTTCATTCGGATTATTAGCAGAGAAATCACGGTCTATCACATTCTCAACCTCCGGACCGATTTCACCTTTATAGGAGTTGTATTTACGCCTTTTTGATGTTTTAACGAGAAGTTGTTCCTCCGACATTATGCGCCGAACAATCTTCTCGGAAACAACAACACCTTCATTTTTCAAGGAACAATGTATGCGACGATAGCCATACCGGGCTTTATTTATGCAGAAGATATCCTTGATTCTTGAACGTAAATCTTTATATTTGTCTTCACTATTTATACATTGAACCTGATAGCAGTAGCTGCTCTTTGACAATCTAAGAACAGGCAGTAATTCCTTTAACTTGTATTTGTTCCTGAGGGCATCAATCAAGAATACTTTTTCGCGATTGGTCAGTTCATCAAGATTGATGCCCTTCTCTTTTTTTAGGATTTCACCTGCCTTTTCAAGGACATCGCGCTCTAATTGAAGCTTATATACGTCACTTTCCAGACGCTTGATTTTTGCTTCCAGTTCGGCCTTTTCGCGAAGTAACTGCTCGATATTATTGTCATCGGTAGAAGGATCGGTCATTTTAAGTGTTCTCCCTTCTCCAAGCAGTTTCTTTCTCCAACCACATACAGTCGATGCTGTAACGCCATATATTTCGGCTATTTGAGAGAGTTTCAGATTACCTTTGCAGGATTCCATTACTGCCTGGATCTGTTCTTCATGAGAACATCTTACATGTGGTTTGAAAGATTTACAACGACGTTCGCCTTCTTCTGGATCCAATTCCTTCACCCATTCTATAAGAAGAGGGCGACTTGGATATCCTAAAGCCTTGACGGTTTTGAGTGCATTCCTGCCATTCTCAAAATAATAATCTACTGCTAAGCGTTTTTCTTTGTCAGAGTATTTAAACCATTTTTTGCGTCCTTTGTGTAAATCATTATTGCTTATATACTCTTTATACCATCGAGGGATCTGAGATACATCCGGGTATCCTAGTTTGCGAACGGTATAGGCAGCATTATAGCCACAATTAATATAAAACTTTATGGCGCGGATCCTTTCTTCGTATGAATACATATCGACCTCCTAATATCTTAGTTGGTCCAAGATTTTGTCCGCACCTCC
>JAEERY010000034.1 GCA_016286035.1 Lachnospiraceae bacterium | reverse complement strand
TGATATGTACCCTCTTTACTGGACAAACCAGTAAGGAGGGTTTTTTATGCGCTACAATTATGATTACAAAAGGAAAGCAGTGGAATTGTATCGCCAAGGTTTTTGGCCTGATACACCTGACGGTATTAACACAGATAACTTTCATAATACAATTCGAATATGGGCCAAAATTGAAAAATCATGTGGCCCGGATGCTCTAAGGCATAAAGAGCATAACAAAGATTGGACACCAGAGGATCGATATGCCTTAGTTGCGCGTGTTCTAGCTGGTGAGTCTAATAAAAATGTTGCTTGTTCAGCCGGTATTAATGATGGACAACTTAATCAATGGGTTCACAAATATAAGATTTATGGTTATAATGGTCTTATACCAAAAAAGAAAGGCCGTAAATCGAAAAACTTTGATATGAAAAAAGTAGGAACTAGAAAACCACCAAAGCCAAATGAATCTGAATATGAAGAGCTAATCCGATTAAGGGCAGAAAATGAATACATGAAAGCTGAAATCGAAGTAATAAAAAAAGAGATCGCCTTGAGAGAGGAAAAGGAAGCTGCGCGACTCAAGGCGAAAAAGCAGCGATCATCAAAGAACTCCGCTCCAAAGGATTCCAACTGAAGCACTTACTAAAGGCTATGCCGATGTCCAAATCTACCTACTATTTTGAAATAAGCAAGAAAGATGTGGTTGCAGATAGAAATATGGACTTAATGCATGAGATCAAAGAAATCTTTACTTCTAACAAGCGCAGGTATGGAGTTCGAAGAATACATCGTGAATTGTTGAACCGTGGATATGAGGTTAATCATAAAAGAGTTCAACGTCTTATGCATGAAGCCAATCTTATGGGTAAGCGTCCTAAGGAGAAGTATCATTCCTACAAGGGAGAAGTCGGCAAGATTGCTGATAACCTGGTCAACAGAGACTTCAATACAACTGCACCATTACAGAAGTGGACAACTGATGTCTCGCAGTTTAATTTCACCTGGGGCAAGTGCTACATCTCACCAATCCTTGATATGAACACTAACGAGATTATCTCCTATGATCTGTCAATGAGTCCCAATCTAGAACAGATTCACCGGATGCTCGAAAAAGCATTCAATAAATTCTCCGATCTCAATGGTCTTATATTTCATTCAGATCAGGGCTGGCAGTATCAGCACGATTATTATAGAACCGAGCTACAAAAGCATGGAATAACACAGTCCATGTCACGAAAAGGAAACTGCTATGACAACTGCATTATGGAAACTTTTTTTGGAAGATTGAAGAATGAGATGTATTATGGCTATGAGAAAGAATACTCTTCTTTCGAGGAGTTCTCAAAAGCTATTGAAGAATATATAGATTATTACAATAACAAAAGAATTCAGGCAAAAACAAAATGGATGCCACCTGTACAATACAGGATAGCATCCATGTGTTCATCCTAGTTCATAAATATGTGTCCAGGATTCTGGGTACATATCAAACATATCAGGCGGATCTTTTTCTTATGCATTCCTATTCTATTCTTCCACTCCGTTTTTCTCAATAGAGTAAACAATGACCGGTGTACCGATCTCAACATTGTCATATATTTTTTTCATAGCTTCTTCGGGAGTATTTATACAGCCGTGCGAACCTCTGTATTTGTATTCGTCACCTCCGTATACGCTTCTCCATGAAGCATCGTGTATTCCGATCGCACCCTGGATTGCGACCCAGTATTTAACGAAGCTGTGCCACGTGGGACCTGTCAGCCACTTATTGGGTATTTTTGTATATACATAAACTACTCTGGGATCAGTTCCTCCGTGCGCATAACTTCCGGAAGTTATCGGAGTTTCAACAAAAACTTCACCGTCCACGTAATACCACAGATACTGCTCATCAAGACTGACTTCTATGAATGTGTTACCAAAATCATTTTTTTCTCTGTATTTGGCTTCTATAAGATATACAGGAGTTCTTGTGGCGTAATCAAGACCGCTGTTTACAAATTCCCTGAACCATTTCTTTTCACGTGCTATATCAAGCTTATTGCCATAATTTCCTTTGGTTACATGAACAAGCGCACCGTTGTGGCCTCTGAAATACCTGTTATTGTATGTGTTGTATTCATCCAGAAAATCAGCTATATACTGTTCAGCCTTATCTTCGTCTATCGTATAGCTAATCCTGTCTGTATAGGCTATATCAGGCGTTATACGGGTAAGCAGTTCATCGGATGTGTTCATAAGTTCTGCCCATTCACGTTTTGATATCCGCTTTGCCTCTTTACCGAATACATAGGTCACTAGTCTTCTCTGATGCGGCTCCAGTTCATCAAAGTATCGTATAAGTTCTTTTTCTTTTGCGGTATACTCCTTGCCTTCATAAAAACTATCGTCTATGGCTATATACTTTTCGCCTGCTTTTAACTGTTCAAGAAGATAGCTCTTTACTTTTACAGTGTTAAGTATCGGCTTCTTTCCGTCTATCAGTTCATACCCGTTTTCCGTTAGTTCTATATATACTTCATCGCCTTTCGGCTTTTCTTCTTTAAGGTTAAGTGAATCAAAAAATACGCTGTATCCATCATCATCAATTGTTATTATCGGTTCTACATTTACAGATCTGTTCTCTTTTCCAAGCTGTTTATACCATGACCACGGACTCTGTTTTAGCATGATGTTTTTAATAGGCGTTTCATAATCTGCCGTATATCCTATTCTGTCCATATTTATGTCATATCGCGTATCTTTTATTGAAAGAACGGCATCTTCGGGAGTATATGTCTTAGGTATGGCATCCAGTGCTTCATTAACAGTCAAACCTGTACAGTAGACACCGTTTATATAGGTTCCATACATGAATACCTTTTCACCCGATCCTGACGTATAATTATGAGCATAATAATAAGCCGGGCCTATGTAACATAAGCCCAGCATTATCATAATTAAACAGATTATACGTCTGATCTTCTTCATTACTTTTTAGCTTTCAGATCCTTCTCGTCAAATGCATCTGAGATGGGTGCTCCGGCGGGAACCATAGGGAATACACTCTCATCTTTTTCAATGATGCAGTTGAGCACTACAGGTTTCTTTAACTTGATAGCTTTCTTGATCGCAGGAAGAACATCTTCTTTCTTTTCAACGAGAATGGCCTCACATCCGAGTCCTTCAGCTACCTTGCAGAAATCAACTTTGTCCTCAAGCACAGTATTTGAATATCTGTGATCATAAAAAAGTGTCTGCCACTGTCTTACCATACCGAGAACATGGTTGTTTATAACAACCTGAATTATCGGTATATTGTATCTGCTGGCTGTAGCAAGCTCGTTCATGTTCATTCTGAAGCAGCCGTCACCTGCGATATTCACACATATCTTATCGGGATTTCCGACCTGAGCACCTATACATGCGCCAAGACCGTAACCCATTGTTCCCAGACCGCCGCTAGAAAGGAATGTTCTGGGCTTTGTATAGTGATAGAACTGTGCAGCCCACATCTGATGCTGTCCCACATCGGTTGATATTATGGCCTTACCCTTAGTTGCTTTATCTATCTGCTCAATGATATAAGGGCATGTAAGAACATCCTGATGATACTCAAGAGGATATTTCTTCTTAAGATCAGCTATATGAGCCATCCATTCTGAATGATCAGCCTTCTCAAGCTTTGAGATCACATCAGAAAGACTCTCCTTAAGATCTCCTACAACACTTGCTGTTGTTTTGATATTTTTATCGATCTCAGCAGCATCTATATCAAACTGAAGTATCTTTGCATTCTTTGCGAATTTCTTTGCATTTCCCGTAACTCTGTCAGAGAATCTTGCACCAAGGGCTATCAAGAGATCACACTCAGTAACACCGAAGTTACTTGCTTTTGTACCGTGCATGCCGATCATTCCTGTATATCTGTCGGAATAAGAGTCGAATGCACCTTTTCCCATCAGAGTATCACATACGGGAGCATCAATAAGATCTGCAAATTTAGCAACCTCTCCGGTTGCTCCTGAAAGGATAGCTCCTCCTCCAACATAGATGAAAGGCTTCTTTGCTTTCTTTATAAGATCGACTGCTTTTTCTATGTCAGCCTGAGAATATCTCTTCTTCTTTTCAGGCTTTACGGGCTTTACAGCCTTGTATTCACACATTGCGGCTGTTACATCCTTTGTGATATCAACAAGGACAGGACCGGGACGTCCGCTCTGAGCAATATCGAACGCTCTTCTTATTGTCTTGGCAAGGATCTTTATATCCTTTACGATGAAGCTGTGCTTCGTTATAGGCATGGTCACACCGGCTATATCAACTTCCTGGAAAGTATCCTTACCAAGAAGAGGAAGGTTAACGTTTGCCGTGATGGCAACAAGCGGAACCGAATCCATAAATGCTGTTGCTATACCTGTTACGAGATTTGTAGCGCCGGGGCCGCTGGTAGCCATACATACACCTACTTTGCCGGTACTTCTGGCATAACCGTCAGCTGCGTGGGATGCCCCCTGCTCATGGCTTGTAAGAATATGCTTGATCTCGGGATGCTTGTATAAAGCATCATATATATTTAAGATGGTACCGCCAGGATAACCGAATACGGTATCAACTCCCTGCTCCTTCAAACATTCTATAACTATTTCTGATCCTGATAACTGCATACTAATATCCCTCTCTGATTAATTCTTCGGAATCTCCAATATCGCTCCTCTGTTACCGCTTGTTACCATAGAAGCATAACGTGCGAGATAACCCGTGGTAACCTTAGGCTCTCTCGGAGTCCATGCTTCACGTCTCTTGTTAAGCTCTTCATCGCTGACTTTAAGAGTTATTGAATAATTGTTTATATCTATTTCTATCATATCGCCTTCATTAACAAGAGCGATAGGTCCGCCTACAGCTGCTTCGGGAGATACATGACCTATTGAAGCGCCTCTGCTGGCACCTGAAAAACGACCGTCGGTGATAAGCGCAACAGTTGAACCAAGTCCCATACCTGCAATAGCCGATGTGGGATTTAACATCTCTCTCATGCCGGGACCGCCTTTAGGACCTTCATATCTGATCACAACAACATCGCCGTCTTTTATCTTTCCGCCAAGTATCGCATCTATGGCATCTTCTTCACAATCAAATACACGTGCGGGACCTTCATGTTTTAACATTTCAGGAACAACAGCCGAACGCTTAACAACGGAGCCGTCGGGTGCAAGATTACCTTTGAGTACGGCAAGTCCGCCTGTCTTTGAATACGGATTATCCGTAGTTCTGATTACATCGGGATCTCTGTTTACAGAATTCTTGACAGCCTCTCCTATTGTCTTTCCTGTTACTGTCATACAGTCTTCATTTATAAGTCCGAGATCACACAATTCCTTTATAACAGCATATACACCGCCTGCTTCATTAAGATCTTCCATGTATGTAGGACCTGCAGGTGCAAGATGACAAAGGTTTGGTGTCTTCTCACTGATAGGATTTGCAAATGAGATATCAAAATCAAAACCGATCTCATGAGCAATGGCTGGAAGATGAAGCATAGAGTTGGTTGAACATCCGAGTGCCATATCTACTGTCAGTGCATTTAAAATTGAATCTTTTGTGATAATGTCTCTGGGACGTATATTCTTTGCAAGCATATCCATTACAGCATAGCCTGCTTTCTTTGCAAGTCTTAATCTTTCTGAGTATACAGCGGGAATGGTTCCGTTACCGGGAAGTCCCATGCCTAAAACCTCGGTCAGACAGTTCATGGAATTTGCCGTATACATACCTGAGCATGAACCGCATGTAGGACATACATTTTCTTCATACTCGGTAACATCAGCTTCCGTGATCTTT
Source organism: Lachnospiraceae bacterium (assembly GCA_016286035.1). Taxonomy (GTDB): domain Bacteria; phylum Bacillota; class Clostridia; order Lachnospirales; family Lachnospiraceae; genus Colinaster. The sequence goes on along the minus strand of JAEERY010000034.1, from coordinate 94,107 downwards.
CCTGCAGCGTACTCACCTACAGCTTCAAACATTGATGATAAGCTTCTCTTGCGACCTTTTACGTGACCTGCGAGCATCGGTCCGCCTGATACAAAAACAGTAGGAACATTTACTCTTGCAGCTGCCATTAAAAGACCGGGTACGTTCTTATCACAGTTAGGTATCATGACAAGTGCATCAAACTGATGGGCGATTGCCATAGCTTCTGTCGAATCTGCTATCAGATCTCTTGTTACAAGGGAATACTTCATTCCTATGTGACCCATAGCGATACCGTCGCATACTGCGATAGCGGGGAACATTACGGGAGTTCCTCCTGCTTCGGCAACACCAAGCTTTACCGCTTCAGCTATCTTATCAAGGTTCATATGTCCGGGAACTATCTCATTGTACGAACATACGATACCTACCATAGGCTTCTTAACTTCTTCAGCCGTATATCCTAATGCATTCAACAGTGATCTTGCAGGAGCCTGCTGCATACCACATTTCATATTGTCACTTGTCATATCTGATCTCCTTTTCTTTATCTATACTCTCTGTGCTATCAGAGTACCCATCTCATCACATTTAACGGTTGCTTCGCCTGCTTTTGCGATATCTCCTGTTCTGTAGCCTTCTTTAAGAACAGTCTTAACAGCGTTTTCAATGGCATCCGCTTCCCTGTCAAGATCAAATGTGTATCTTAACATCATGGCCGCACTTAAGATAGTAGCTATGGGATTTGCTATATTCCTCCCTGCTATGTCGGGTGCGGAACCTCCTGAAGGCTCATAAAGGCCAAACTTAGTCTCATTTAGCGAAGCTGATGAAAGCATTCCGATAGATCCCGTTATCATTGAGGCTTCGTCAGAAAGTATATCCCCGAACATATTCTCTGTAAGAACTACATCAAACTGAGCCGGATCCTTTACCAGTTGCATCGCACAGTTATCGACCAGCATAACGTCGTATTCGACCTCGGGATAATCCTTTGAAACCTCTTCAACTACTTTTCTCCAGAGTCTTGAAGAATCAAGAACATTAGCCTTATCGATTAGCGTAACTTTCTTACGGCGCTTCATAGCTATATCAAAACCTTTTATAGCGATTCTTCTTATCTCATTTTCATTATATGTAAGAGTATCAACGGCTGTCATTACTCCGTCTATCTCTTTAGTATATCTCTCACCGAAATATAATCCTCCGGTAAGCTCACGCATCATCATCATGTCGAATCCGCGCTCAGCGACTTCTGCCTTAAGAGGACATGCATCCTTAAGCTCGGGATAAAGATATGCGGGACGCAGGTTTGCAAAAAGTCCGAGTTCCTTACGTATCTTTAAAAGACCTGCTTCTGGTCTTTTGTTCGGGGGAAGTTTGTACCACGGAGAAGTCTGTGTATTGCCTCCGATAGATCCCAAAAGGACTGCATCTTTTGATTTTGCTACGGCAACAGCTTCATCTGTGAGCGGATCGCCGTAAGCGTCAATCGAACATCCTCCCATAAGTATATGCTCATAATTGATCGTATGTCCGTATTTGGCACATACTGCATCGAGTACCTTCATCGCTTCGTTGACGACTTCAGGTCCTATACCGTCACCTCTGATGACTGCAATGTCCATGTTCATATGATTTACCTCTACCTATAACCTGAGAACTATATAAAGTTCACAGTTGTATTTAACGTTCTTTTCAAAACGCAACTATCGATTATTATAGCACAACTGTATGATAATAAAAAGACCACCGCAGTATTGCAGTAGTCTTTATATCCAGTCTTTTATAACGATATCATTATTCAGCCTGATTTGCTTTTTCTATCTGCTTGATAGCGGACTTCTCCATAGGAATTCTGCAGTTTTTATTGCTTCCGAATTCTACTATGACGGAATCATCTGTGATATCTATAAGCACACCGTAGAAACCGCTCGTTGTTACAACGGTATCACCGATCTCCATTTCGCTGTACATGGTTGCAACTCTCTTCTGTTCTTTCTTCTGAGGCTTTACCATCATGAAATAGATGAATACACCGAATATTATAATGTAAGCGATTATTATTATTCCGCTTCCCATGGTAGAGCCGGCTTCAGCAGCGGCTGCATCTGTAGACAAAAGTAATGCGTTCATAGATCCTCCTTTATATGGTCCCTGGTTATGGACCGCAACAATGACATGATACATGAAAATAATGATTTTAACAAGCATCATTTCAATTAATTTATTACGATTTTATAAAGCTTTCTGATTCTGATATATTAAACATCGTGAAGAATGCTCATCTAATCATTTGATCCAAGTCCGTCAAGCATCTTTTTCTTAAATGAAGAATATTCATGATTATCTATAGCATCTCTGATCCTGCTCATAAGATTATTGTAGTAATAAAGATTATGAAGAACACACAGCCTCATACCAAGCATCTCTTTTGCTTTTAAAAGATGTCTTATATAGGCTCTCGAAAAGCTTTGACAAGAAGGACAATTGCATGTTTCATCTATCGGCCTGTCATCAAGTTCGTATTGCTGATTGAACAGATTGAGTTTTCCGTGATCGGTATATACATGACCATGTCTGCCGTTTCTTGAAGGATAAACACAGTCAAAGAAATCGATACCGCGATCAACCGCTTCGAGTATGTTTGCCGGAGTACCAACACCCATCAGATATGTCGGTTTGTCTTTCGGCAGATGAGGAACGACCGCTTCTATTATCCCATACATCTGCTCATGAGTCTCGCCTACAGCAAGTCCTCCTATGGCATAGCCGTCAAGGTTCATATCGGATATGGTCTTGGCATGTTCTATACGTATATCATCATATATGGCTCCCTGATTAATCCCAAACAGTAATTGCTGCTTGTTGATGGTATCTTCTCTTGAATTAAGCTCATCCATGTATGATCTGCATCTTTCCAGCCAGCGACTTGTACGGTCAACACTGTTTCTGACATAGTTCTTGTCGGCAAGAGCCGGAGCGCATTCATCAAATGCCATAGCGATCGTGGAAGCAAGATTCGACTGTATCTGCATACTCTCTTCAGGGCCCATGAATATCTTCCTGCCGTCAACATGAGAGTTAAACGTTACACCTTCTTCCTTAATCTTTCTGAGGCTTGAAAGTGAGAAAACCTGAAATCCACCAGAATCTGTTAGTACAGGTTTGTCCCAGTTCATAAACTTTCTTACGCCACCGAGTTTTTTGACGATCTCGTCGCCGGGTCTTACATGAAGGTGATATGTATTTGATAACTGTACCTGACACCCTATCTGTTCAAGATCCTTAGTGCTGACTGCACCTTTTATAGCTGCAGCTGTTCCGACGTTCATAAATACAGGGGTCTGTATGGTCCCGTGGACCGTTTGGAATTCAGCTCTTTTAGCGTCACCGTCTGTCGTGAGCAATTTGTATTCTGCCATAAATCTATCTTCTTTCCAAATATTCTTCCAATGTTATTTGTTCTTTAAAAATCGTTTTTGCCGCTTCATCTCCGACATATCTTATATGCCACGGTTCATATATAAAACCGGTGATATCTTCTTTTCCTTTGGGATAGCGGATAATAAAGCCGTATTTATAACAGTTTTTATCAAGCCATTTACCTGCATCCGTATCCGCAAATCCTTCATCCATCTTTTCGTGATCTTCACTAACAATATCAAAAGCAAGTCCTAGCTCATGTTCGCTGCTTCCCGGAATACTGTTTTCTGTTGCAGTCTTTTTGTAGGCCTCTGCGTAAGAATATCCATAAAGCATATTTTGTCTTAATTTCTTATCAAAAATATCCTCTTGCCTTTCCTTATCTCTGTATGCCGATGATATCACAAGGTCTACACCTTCTTCTTTTGCATCATCAAGCATTTTCCTTACAGGTTCAAGAGCAGTCCTGTCACATTTCAGATCTTTTTCTATAATAACGAGATCCGGTTCGTAGCCTTCGGGTATGGGATTTGTCTTATTAACATGAATGATCGATAAAGTATCGCTCTCATCAGATACAATCTCTGAGGATATATCTTTATTTGAATCAGGAACCAATTCTTTCTGATCATTTGAATCGTTTGATAAAACGGTATCATTTAAAACACTCGAATCATCTGTTTTCGGTTTAAGCGATGATACTGATGCTTCTTTAATTCTCCAAATGCAGCATATCAGTATGATAGCCGCAGTTACTGCGGCTACCGTAATAAGAATCGCCTTCTTAAAGTGACTGAATATATTTGATATTACGATCACACAGAATATATAAACAGTCGCAAGAGTAAGACAGAATTCATTCTTCTTTGCAAAATGCTTGCATTTATCTATAAGTTTTTTTCTTTTATCATCCTTCATGTTTGTCGACTGTCATTAATCTTCAAGTTTATGGAAGATAATGCAATTGGGTTTCTGTACCTTTATCTCTTTCTGATTCATCATCAGAAGACCTTTTTCAAGATCAACGGTAAAGAATGTCATTGTATCGGATTCATGATTGAGACTTACAAGATGTCTGTTATCAGGGAAGAGACAGGCATCCTTGGGATAATCTCCGCTTATGGGAAGGCATAGAACCTTGCTCATCTCTCCCGTATGCTCATCCATTGAATAGATGACTACACTGTTATCGCCGGAATTCGAACTTACCATGTATTTGCCGTCTTTCGATATGCTCAAAGCACTGGCTGCACTTCCTTTTGCAAAATAATCATTTACGGTTGCGATACTCTGGATCTTGTCAAAAGAAGGATCGTTTCCCTTGTCAATATATTCGTATACATCGATCTTATTGTTAAGCTCGTGTACAACATACATATGATGACCGTCTTTTGAAAACTTTATATGTCTCGGTGCGCTATTCTGCTCAGAATGCACGATATCGATAAGTTTAAGTTTACCTGTCGTTTTATTGACGGTATAAACATCTATATAGTCCATACCAAGATCCGCTGCACAAAGGTATTTATTATCTCTTGTCATCTTTACACAGCTTACATGTGGACGGAAATTTCTTTCTGCGACATTTCCCCATCCTTTATGAAAGATCTCATCGCATATACCTTCGATGCTTCCGTCTTCCTTTAACTTGAGCACAGTGATCTTTCCGTCATGATAACCTGCCACAAAAAGGAATTTATCTTCATAATCGGTAGACAGGTAGCATCCTCTCATTCCGTTTATTCCTGAACTTCCAAGAACAGTAAGGAGTCCATCGGGGCCGATCTTATACGCTTCAACACCAAAGTCCGTTATCGAATACAGATATTTTGAGTTGTGTGTTATGGTCACATATGAAGAATTTGAGATCTTAACCTTATCCTTTAAAGTAAATTTTCCTTCTTCAAGATCAACATCATATATGTGTATTCCGTAATTGTCTCCCTGCGTATATGTGGATACATATGCAACATATCTTTCTGCCATGGTAAACCTCACTTATATTATCTTCTGTTTTTTTTCTTGTGTCCGCTGAAACCGTTAACTATTATAAGGAATAATAACTGCACGATCAGGAAAAAACTGAGCTCCATCAAAAAAGCACTTTTTATCATACCGTGATTGATCATCGTACCCATCCAACCTTCAAGCGGCTTTCCGTTTAAAAGCACAGTTGTAAAAAAGCCGTCTCTGAACCTTGCCGGATTCATTTGCATATAGATAAACAAGGAACCGCATGCCAAAAGGATCACTATCCAGGCTACAGCTATCGTATTCCTTAACACCACAGCCCTGCTTTCCATCAATACCATCAAAAACAGTGCGATTGAAACTCCGATAAAAGCAAAAGACAGCCTTTTGAACAGGATGATCTTTCTGGATGTTCTTACGATGCTTTCTTTTTCGGAATCACTGAAGAATTCAACGCTTTGCGAACCTTTCGTCACCGTGGCTGAGGGCTCGTATCCCTTCTTTAATCCTACGATAAGCTTTTCAATAACATTGTGCATTTCTTTGTCAGTTATGCCTATCTGTCTGGCAATACCTTCATTGATACAATTCTTTTCGACAAAACGCGTATTGCATATACTGAAGTAAAAAGAAAGAAATGCTGTTGAAAACATCATAAATCCAACACAGAGTATTGAACAAATGACCACTATTGCGGTAACAGTGTTTCTGCTGCTTCCTCTTCCGATATACATCGTTGTCCCTCCTTGACAGATCAGCCTCTGTCTTTTTTAAGTCTCCTTTGTCCTCTCTTGCAATAGTCAAGACAGAGCTGGAGATTTTCCTTCTTGTCAAACAGTTTTTGTCTTGATAATATATTCTCCCTTATAAATTCAAATGTCCTTTCCTCTCCCCATACTTCAAGCATGTTTAAAAATAATTCCAAAAAAGCCTGCGTCTTGGGATGCAAAGGAGCGGGTTCCATCCCTTTGTTGTAATATTCAAGCGGTGAGCTTGTGGTATATGAATCACCGTTATATACCTTGCATGCGGCTATTCTGTCCATCAGCATCTCCACGATATATCTGATGGGCATCGGAGAAGGCATCATGCCGTGCATTCCCTTGGGAGCCGAATGTATTGAATAATCGATCCAGTATTCGTAATGATGTTTATTCCTGCCTTTATGATGAAGCCAGGCAGATGAATAGCCTCTGTCCTCTCGTTCCGCATTGTTCGGACTTCTGTTCCCCTGGAAATACTTGGCACCGACCAAGAATTCACATGGTGAGTATTTACTCAGATCATGTGTGAGACCCTGTTTGTACAAACCAACTGCAAAACATCCTTCTCTTACAAGCTTCCTGTGTCTGTTTATTGTTGCGAGATGCTGCAATGCTTTCATGTTAAGCTTTTCCAAGCATAATAAGTATGCTTCTCTCCTTCACGTTGATAACTGCATGATCTGCGTTGAGAACTTCTGTTTCGGTTTTCTCATTTGTATCTGCAATGATCTCCCATTTATATTTCTTCGGAAGCTTTGGTATGGCAAATTCATGAGCAGTCCAATGCAGATTTACAGCTACGTATATAAAATCATCCTCTCCGGCATATTCACCGCAGTAAAGCATGGCAAACTGTCTGCTTAGTATATCATTATCGACTTTCCAAAGCTGAGAGGAATGAAAGCTCAGATCCGGATAAGAACACTGAAGATAATCATTCATCTTGAAAGAATCACGAGTATGCAGTATCTTATGATCTTTTCTTAACGCTATCATACTCTTCATGAAATCATATATCTGAGAGTACTTTGTGAGATTATTCCAGTTAAGCCATGTGACCGTACTGTCCTGACAGTACGGATTATTATTTCCGTTCTGACTGTTTCCGAATTCATCTCCGGCTACTATGAGCGGAGTGGATTTTGATATCATGTTTAAGATTATGGCATTCTTTATCTGCCTTAATCTCAGTTTCCTTACAGATTGTCTAGTCGTAGGTCCTTCGTAACCGCAGTTCCATGAACCGTTATACGGAGCCCCGTCTCGGTTGTTCTCACCGTTTGGCTCATTATGCTTCCTGTCAAAGCTGACAAGATCCATAAGAGTAAATGTATTGCCGTGAGTCATATAGTGAACATCACCGAGTTTTTCGGGCACGTTCTTCATGTAGTCAAGAGCTGCACTTACCATGCCCTCATCTGACTTAAGTAACCTTCTCATATCATACATGAATCCATCTTTGCAAAGAGCCAGATTCTTGTATGTTGGAGAGAATCCTCTTTCATATATCTCATCAAGAGGAAAGCCTTCACATATGATCTTTGTATTGGTGAACATAGGCTCAGTTCCCAAAAGAGCAAGAGGAAGCTTGTTTCCCATCAGGTGAAAACCGTCTATATGGTATTCCTGCATCCAGTATCTTAATACTTCAATGATATATCCCTGTTTAATGGTATCGGGGAAGAAAAACTGAAGAATTACTTCAATACCGTTTCTGTGGAGAGCCTTTACCATATCCTTAAAACCGATATCGGCAGATATACCCTTTGCACTGTATGAGCTTTTGGGAGCAAAATAAAAACTGTCCTTATAGCCCCAGTAATTAAGCTTGGGTTCAACCTCATCAAAAGGATCTATGCCAAATTCGCCTTCTTCTTTTTTTACAGGCTCCATTTCTATGAAATTATATACAGGCATCAGTTCGATAGCTGTGATACCGAGTTCTTTAATATACGGTATCTTTTCTATCACACCGTCAAAAGTTCCGGGATGAGCTACTCCGCTGCTTCTGTGTTTCGTAAATCCTCTAACATGGAGAAGATATATTATCGAATCATTATAAGGTGTCAGCGGATTTTTATCTCCGTCCCAGTCATAATCATCACAGTATATGCCTGCTCTTAATTTTTCGGGTATCTTGCCCCAGGTTTCGTTTCCGAGTATTACTCTTGCATAAGGGTCATAGAATACCTTATCACCTACATAGAAATTGTAATCATATTGCCCGGGTTCTATCCCGGATACTTTCATGCATCGGATATTTCCTACTTTGTTTGAACAGCAAAATGACAATCTCTCTTCAGTTTTGTGTTTCTTATCATACAGAATAACGCCGCATTGCTCATCGGTACTTACAACAACAGAGAAATTCACCTGTCCGTTGCCAACATATGAAGCACCGAGCGGATATGGCTTTCCATATGAGATCTTTAGATTTTGTTCCATCTAGTCCTCGTATTCGCACTCATCGAGATATTCATCAAATGCGTCGCATACGGCTTCGTATTCCGCGTCATCTTCGATATATGTAAGTTCCGGCTCCTCATTCGGATCGTCGGGATTCTCTGAATACTCGTAGAACCATACATCCTGGTCTTCATTGTCCTGCTGACCGTCCGGTAAAAGTGCTATGTATTCTTTTCCTGCAACCTCTAAAATAGTTATTACTTCACACATAACTGTGGAACCGTCATCAAGGTTGAGTTCTACTTTCATTTCCTCTTCGGGTGCATTTTTTTCCATTTAAGTCTCCTCCTTTAAGCGGATTTGTCTGCATATATGCATATCCTATTTAATTTTACAGAAAAATCAAACTTATTTCAACATATAATGCATTCTTGAAGTTATACTTTTAAATGAAAAGACCGGCAAAATACCGGTCCTTATATTGTCTGTATTATTTTTATCTGCTTAGAAGCTCTATGCCTGCTCTAATTCTTTTAAGAGTCTCTTCCTTGCCGAAAAGCTCCATGAGCTCAGTGGCACCTGCAGGTGTCATCTGTTTGCCGGATACCGCGGTTCTGACGGGCCATAAAACATATCCGTTTTTATAGCCTTTATCCTCTACATATTTCGTAAGGAGCGCATACAGCGAATCATTGCTGTAATCTTCGTGAGCTTCAAGTATCGGGAGAAGATCCTTCAAAACTTCAAGCGAAGATTCTGCTGACGTCTTCATCTTTTTGTGAGTATACATTTCGATATCATACTCGGGAAGTTCATCAACAAAATCTATAAGTGCACAGATATCAGGGAATACCTCTATTCTTGTCTTTACCCACTCGGCAAGCTTCTTCTTGTCTACATCTGATTTTACGGCTTCGTCAATGTAGGGCTTTGCCATCTCATAATATGTATCAAAGTCCATAGCCTTGATGTACTCACCGTTCATCCATTTAAGCTTTACAATGTCAAATACTGCCGGGGATTTGCTTATCCTGTGATAATCAAACTCTTTTATAAGCTCATCAAGTGAGAATATCTCTCTGTTGTCTTCAGGACTCCATCCGAGAAGTGCAATATAATTGACTACAGCCTCGGTTACAAATCCCTGCTCTATAAGGTCTTCAAATGATGAATGTCCGCTCCTCTTTGAGAGTTTTTTATGATTTTCGTCCGTGATGAGAGGAAGGTGTACGTATACAGGGCTCTCCCATCCGAAGGCATCATATAATCTCTGATACTTGGGTGAAGAAGAAAGATATTCATTTCCTCTTACTACATGTGTGATGTTCATTGTGTGATCATCAACCACGTTTGCAAAGTTGTAAGTCGGATATCCGTCTGTCTTAATAAGGATCATATCATCGAGTTCAGCATTCTCGACCGTGATATCTCCATAAAGTTCATCATGAAAAGTTGTTGTTCCTTCGTTGGGTATATTCTGTCTGATCACATAGGGCTTGCCCTCGGCCAGGTTCTTTTCTATCTCCTCCTTTGAGAGTTTAAGACAGTGCTTGTCATACACCGTTATCTCCTTGCCTTCAACGACTTCAGTCTTTAAAGAAGCAAGTCTTTCCTTATCGCAGAAGCAGTAATATGCCTCGCCTTTTTCAATGAGTTCCTTGGCATATTTCAGGTATATGCCTGTTTTCATTCTCTCACTCTGCACATAAGGACCGTATCCACCGTCCTTATCGGGACCTTCATCATGAATAAGTCCTGTTTTTTCAAGCGTTCTGTAAATGATCTCGGTAGCACCTTCCACAAATCTCTCCTGGTCGGTATCCTCGATCCTTAACATGAAATCTCCACCTTCATGCTTTGCAATGAGAAATTCGTAAAGTGCTGAACGTAAATTTCCCACATGCATTTTTCCTGTAGGACTTGGAGCGTATCTTGTTCTAATCTTTGTCATTATTTCCTCCTGTATTATCTGTTTTCGCCCATGAAGAAGACGGCGATAACATCAGGGCCTGTATGGCTTCCTATCGTGGGCCCAATCTCATTTATCATAAATTTTTCTATGCCAAATCTTTTTCTTATCTCTTCTGCAACAAACTCAGCATCCTGTTTATTATCAGCATGACTTATAAAAACGATATCGTTCTCTTCTCTGTATGAACCCATGGTCTTTTCCATGTAATCCACAAGAGCATGAAGCGATTTTTTCCTGCCTCTAACATTGAACATATTTTCAAGACGGCCTTCTTCGGTGATGTGAAGGACAGGCTTTAAGTTTATCATGCTTCCTACTACAGCTGCTGTTTTGGATAACCTTCCGCCTCTGTAAAGATGATCAAGATCATCTACCGTAAATACCTGTGTGAAATTCTTTATATGAGCTTCGATATAATCAGCAACTTCATTGAGGCTCTTTCCCTGTTCTTTCAGACATACGGCTTTGTATACCATAAGTCCCTGCCCCATGGATGCAGAAAGTGTATCAACTACTCTTATATTTATGCTTTCGTCTTCCTCCATGAGTTCTCTTGCAGCCATCATAAAACTGTTGCAGGTTCCGCTGAGTCCGGATGAAAAAACAAGACACAGTATATTTTTGCTTATCCCTACGATCTTTCTGAAATGCTCAATAGCTTCATCAGGATTTACCTGTGATGTCGTAGGCATGCTCTTGTTTCTTACTTTTTGGTAAAATGTTGCGGCAGCTTCATCGTCGTCGTTATCATATGTTATCCCGTCGATGGTATATTTTAAAGATACACATGTTACATTATGCTCTTTAAGATAACTCTTGGGCAGATCGGCTGATGAATCGGTCACAATAATATATTCTTCCATATAATCCCCTTCCAGATTTTCGATCAAAATGATCCCCTTAAAATCCCTAATATAATAACACTTTGCCTGTTACATAGTAAAGTTAAAATACAGAAAAAACGGGATAAGCATTTAGCTTACCCCGTAATAGATTGATCAAAAACTAGATACCCGTGCTTCCAAAACCGCCGTTTCTTTCTGTGACAACGTCATCATCAATGGTTGTACCAAACTCCATGAAGATTCCCTGCATGAAACCGACACCTTTCTCAACGGTAAGTGTCTTGTCCTCATTTGAATCATTTGTTATCTTCGCAAAGATATGTCCCTCATTATCAGAGTAGTAATAATCACTGTCAATGATACCAACGGTATTGTTAAGCTGGAGTCTGTATTTGAATCCAAGTCCGCTTCTGGGGAACAGGCACAGTACCCATTCGCTGTCCATCTTCACTCTTATACCTGTAGGTATCTTTAATGTTTCACCGGGTTTTAAAGTGAAAGAAAACGGTGCAAAGAAATCATAACCTGCACTTCCTTTTGTTGCTCTTATCGGAAGTTTTAATTCATCATACATAGCCTGAACATCTTCTTTTGTCAGTTCAGGTCTGACGTCATTCACCCCCATCATGAATTCATCAAAACTCACTTTAAAAAATTTAGCAATTCCCTTCATGTCGCTCTCCCCTTGAGTAATGTTTATTCATAGTCACCGCAATGAAGCGTAGGGATCAGCTTGTCGGATTTTTCAAGAGTTGCCTTTACATCAATTACTCTCTGGTTGGAACTTCCCTTCCATAAAAGCTTTGTATCTCTTAACTCTTCGACATATTCTCCATCAACAAGCACATCTATATTCTTCATCATCGGATAATGCCATATCTCTTCCCACTTGTAGCCGGTATACAGCCATATGGTCTTATCAGGATACTTTTCTTTAATCTCTTCAACAAGAGCTCTTACATCGAGCCTGTTTGAACAATAAAGAGGATCTCCTCCCGAAAAAGTGATTCCTGAAATATATGATTTATCGAGCAGATCAAAAATCTCCTGCTTTGCCGCATCATCGAACGGCAATCCGCCGTCAGGATCCCATGTGATAGGATTCTGACATCCTTTACAGCAATGCGAACAGCCGGCAACCCAGAGAACAACTCTTAAGCCGTCGCCGTTGAGCATGTCATCCTTAGTTATATTGTGATATCTCATGGTTACATAGACTTCCTTTCTGCAATCTCAGCCATCTTGGCTTCATTAAGTCTTGTGTCACCATGAACACGTGAATATGAAAGATATCCGTTCATTCGGTCGATCTTAGTAAGATTTCTGCTACCGCACTTAGGGCATACATCCATCTCAAGTTCCTGATGTCCGCAATCATCACAATATGCTAAAGACATATTTACACCTTCATAAAAGCCCATTTCCATGGCTCTTCTTATTAGTGTCTTGATCGCCTCAAGGTTATAATCTATCGGATATTTTACATACTGAATCTTTCCACCGTTGCAAAGCTCCCAGAAACGATATTCAGTATCCTGCTTTTCAATAGGTGTGATATCTTCTGTTACATGACAATGGAAGCTGTTTGAAACATATTCTCTGTCAGATACACCTTCAACTATTCCATACTTCTTTCTGAACTGCTGAACCTGAAGTCCGCAAAGATTCTCGGCCGGAGTACCGTATATAGCATAAAGATGACCGTCTTCTTCTTTGAACTCGTTTACTTTTTTATTGATATGCTCAAGTACTTCAAGAGCAAACTGACCATCTTCAACAAGAGACTTTCCGTTATAGAGCATCTGAAGCTCATTAAACGCTGTTATTCCGAAGCTTGCAGTAGCAGCATTCAAAATAGGCTTGATCTTGTCAGTAAGTTTAAGATGTCCTCCAAGGAATCCTCCCTCACAGTAAGCAAGAGGGTTTGTTGAAGCACGCATCTCTCCAAGATAAGCATATGTACGTATATGAAGCTGTCTTATGAGATTAAGATAATAATCCAATACCTCATAGAAATCCTTGCTCTCATGTCTTGCTTTCGCAAGTATCATGGGAAGGTGAAGTGAAACGGCACCTATATTGAATCTACCGACAAAAATAGGTGTGTCATCATCATCTGCAGGATGCATTCCTCCTCTTTCATACCAGGGTGAAAGGAAAGCACGACATCCCATGGGTGATATGATCTTTCCGTATCTTTTATACATTGAAGCTATGTATCCCTTACCTGTAAGAGAAAGCCAGTCGGGATACATTGTTTTTGCAGAGCACTTAACACCTGCTTCGAAAACATCTTCAAGTTCTCCGCCGGGTCCGTGTAGTTTCTCGTCATACAAGAATACGATCTTGGGGAAAAGCACTGGCTTCTTGCATTCTTTCTTGCCCTGTCCTCTGCGTCTTACATTAAGCATGCAGATCGTAGCAAGTTTAGCAAATCTTCCTGTTCCGGTTCCTGCGGTTACAGTAATGAAAGGATAATCTCCTCTTGAGCTTGCAACGGTATTGAACTTGTATTCCCATCCCTGGAAGCCCTGCTCCATATCTCTTACAACATCAGCATAAGCCTCAGCTTCCGCGGTTTCTTTATCTATACCAAGCTTCATGTACTTGTCTGTATACTTCTTATATGATTTCTCGGCATATGGTTCGAGTATGTTGTCAACACTGGGAACTGTGAAACCGCCGTACTGCTGGCTCGCAGCGCTCAAAACGATATCACCGATAACATCAAATGCCGTATCAACGGTTTTGGGCTCGTTATACCAGATGTTACCCATCTCAAAGCCGCCTTTTAAGACGTTCTCGACATCAAAAAGACAGCAGTTCATGGTGTCTCTTCTGGCACTCATATCGTGAACATAGATGTATCCGTCACGACATGCCTGTATCTCTTCGGTAGTAAGGAAAAACTTCTGATAAAGCTCCTTGTTAAGCTGATTGAATATAAGAGATCTTTTGGTAGAAACCAATGCCGAATCGGTGTTTGAATTCTCTTTATCACCGACATACATAATAGACTGGCTCTTCTTATAAACATCATCGAGCATGCGCACGAAGTCCTGCTTATAGTTACGATAGTCTCTATAAGACTTTGCGACTATGGGCTTAACCTGTTCCAGGGCACTCTCTACTATGTTGTGCATTACGGGAATCGGGATCTCATCAGATTCAAGTTCATCTACTTTGTCACATACATACTGACATATCTGTCCCTTCTCCTCATCAGAGAACTTGGTAAGTGCTCTGTAAGCACTCTTTCCTACGGCATTGACAACCTTCTGGACATTGAATTCCTCAAAGCTGCCGTCCTTTTTGATGACAACGACATGTCTCTTCGGCATGTACCTCTCGCCGTAATAATTGTCATCCAGTTCTTTAACCGACTCCACCACAACGCTCATCCTTACATCTCCTTATACATTAAACGCAAACGTAAGTCACGCTAAGCCACATCATCTAGTAAATGGCTTCGCGCAACTCACTATATCTTGTACCATATTATAAGGTCAATCCATATATTGTGTCAATCAAATTGAATTGACATAATCAACAAAAAACGCATCAGATTTTTGTCAGAAAGACATAGAAACCCTCTTATACATCGTTTCCTGTCTGTATACCGTTCAATGCATCCTTCATGTTATTCAATGTAGTATCAGCTATTGCTTCCAATGCTTCAAGAGTATAGAATCCCTGATGTGATGTCATCATTACATTCGGGAAAGATAACAGTCTTGCTGTCACAGAATGCTGCATTATCTCATCCGATCTGTCTTCATATACATTTCCTGTCTCTTCTTCATATACATCAAGACCTATACCCAAAAACTTGTTGAGCCTTATACCTTCAATAAGTTCGTCTGTATCTATGAGCGCTCCTCTTGAAGTATTTACTAGTATGACCCCGTCTTTCATCTTCTTAATGCTCTCGATATTGATCATATGATATGTTGAATCCATTAACGGACAGTGAAGTGAAATAAGATCACTTGTCTTTAACAATTCATCGAGTGATACATATTCTACAAAATCCTTTAATGAGGGATTCTCATATACATCGTAAGCTATGACCTTCATTCCGAAGCCGCGACAGATACGACACATGGCAGCACCGATCTTACCGGTTCCGACTATACCTGCAGTCTTACCGTAAAAGAGTACACCTCTTAATCCTTTAAGAGTATAATCGTTCTCTCTTACCTTGTTGTATGCCTTATACAGTCTTCTGTTTACAGCCATTGCAAGAGCCATTGCAAGCTCAGCCACTGATTCTGGAGAGTATGCAGGTACTCTTTTGACGATTATTCCGAGTTCCTTTGCTTTCTCAACATCCACATTATTGAAACCGGCACAGCGCATAAGAACGGCTTTCACACCGCCTTCTGAAAGAATTTTAAGAGTATCGGCTGATACGTCGGCACTTACAAAAGCACAGACTGCATCATAGCCTTTGGCGAGGATGGCTGTTCTTGGTTCAAGTTCATGTTCAATATAATCAATCTCAATCTCGGGGAAATTGGGTAAGATCGTATCAAATGACTTCTTATCATAGATCTTTGTAGCATAGAATAATAGTTTCATTGTATATACCTCCTGTATTTTTTATTTTACACCATTTTTAAGAAAATGCCTCCCCGAAGGAAGGCATTTAAAGATAATATTTCAATAACCAAAATCACTGATTGAATCTATCGATGATGTCATTGATCTCACGAGCATTATTGCTGTTGTCTTCAGCAACTTTCATGATCTTGTCCGCGGTATCCGTAGTAAGATCATTCTTCATAATGATATCGTTTACACCCTGCTCGTTATCAGATGAAGCAGCACTTACATGATCAACCTGCTCCTTGATAACATCCATGGATCTTGAGAATTCGATCGATGTATGTTCGATAGATGATATAGAATCCTGTATGTTCTTAAGATCCTCACCGTACGATCTCGCCATGCCGGTAAAATCTCTGAGCTGAACGGTAACATCCTTTTCCATAAAATCGATGATATCCTTGAAGCAGTCCTTAACGCTTTCAATACTCTTGTTTGCGGTTACACATATTTCCTGTATCTGTGTTGCCGTATTTGATGAATCATCGGCAAGCTTTCCTATCTCATCGGCAACTACTGCAAATCCTCTTCCGGCTTCGCCTGCTCTTGCAGCTTCGATTGATGCATTAAGTGACAAAAGGTTAGTCTGACTCGTTATATCCAGGATCGTTTCTGCCATCTCGTCGATCTTTGAAAGAGTTGACAGAGCATTTATGGCTTCTTCTATACGCTGTTTTGTCGAAACTATCTTTCTTTCACTGTCTGATAGCTTCTCTTCAGACTGTTTTGTCATATCGGAAGCAGCCTTTATCATACTGTTGCTCTTTTGCGAACCATCCTTGACCTTTTGAGATATATCATCAACCATGCCTTTCATCAGGTTCAATTCAGAAACCATGTTGTTGATAGCTTCATTTGTATTGATTATGCTGGCAGATAGCTCCTGAGTGGTAGCCGCAGTGTTTTCGATATTGTCCTGAAGCTCACGGAATGTATCATTCATATCCTTGGTATTTCCCGTTAATGAATCAGTACAGTTTCCGAGAGTGCCCACGATACCCCTGAATGTATCCGACAATGAATCTACAGCAGTGGCTATAAGACCTACTTCACTCTTTGTACCTACAAAAGGTTTGATGGACGCATCCTGTGAAAGATCAAGATTGCCAAGGTTTCTTATAGAATTTGTTATAACAGCCAGAGGTTTTGTTGAAATCGTAACAGCTGCTCCGGCAAGTACAACGATAAGCACGAATGAAAGTATGCCTATTATCAAAAGTGTTGTCAGGTTGCTCCTTGATGCTGCATATAATTCATCTTTATCGGCTGATATGATAACAGCCCAGTTTCTTCCTGGTATTATCTTGAAATTGACGATCTCTGTCTTTCCTGTATCGGGATTTTTGAATTCAAACTGTCCCTTTTCAAGATTTTCATTATTAACCTTATTTACAACTTCAAGAAGTACGGGACGTGTTATCTCTTTTGCAATGACCTCTTCCTGTTCTTCCGCGGTTGCTTCGGTATCTGTATAAGTTATTCCGGTCTCTGTGTTTATCATGTAGAAATAAGAGTTATCTACACCGTTCAATTTATAACTGCCAAGCAGATCTTCAAGGTCGGTATGGAAAACACCTGCTCCTACATAACCTATCATCTCATTCCCTTCATATACAGGACAGTACATAGAAAGACAAAGCTGACCTGTACCGGGTGAAACTATGATACCCGCATTATATACGCCTTCAGGATTGGCTGTCATAGAATCCATTAACTGCTGTACTCTCGCAGGATCATCCCTTAATACCTTTCCGATTACGGGAGGAACGCTGTAAGTAAGTATTCTTGTCTCAAAGTTTCCTATATAAAGACCTTCCCAGTTATCAAGACCTGAATAGAAATCAAGTGTGTAAGCCTGAGCTTCTGCATAATGCGGATAATTATCAGTATAGTATGCCGTCGTGTTATACGACTCATCATTAAACATCGGTAACTGTCTGTTTGGATCCTTTGCATAATCCGCCCTGTCGTCTTCTATTACATCTTTAACTATTTTACTCTTGGAGAAAAGTTTCAATTTCTCTTCCGAAACAAGGACGAATTCCTCGACAGAACTAACCTGTGCATCCAGGTATGTAGACATGTTGTCGTTGATCTTGTCTCTCAAGATCTTGTTAGAATTGTAAAAAGCCAGAGAACAAAGCAGAATGATTCCAATAGCACTGGATACGGCGACGATCGCAATGATCAGCGTCTTCATCTTCACATTTTTAAACCCCATAAGAACACCTCCGATTAATATGATTTTTGAAGACTTGAAATAATTCTCATCCTGTAAATAATATCATCGGAAGTGTAACAGATATGTTCTCAATGTTCAGACATAGAGTCTTTTACATGCATGAATCTTTGTATTATCGCCTCATCGGGATTATTCCCGAGTTTCTTTATGTTTTCTATCGGTACAAAGCCACCTGCCATGAAAGAATGACCGCCGCCTGTGCCTATATCTTTTAGTGATTCACTGACCATTATACCGCAGTCTATATCGCTCGCATTCTCTTCTGATCTGACTGAGAATTTATAGCCGCTGTCTCTTTTTGAATATACTATGGCCACATATACTTCTTCGAGTGACAGGATAAAATCACAGGTTATCGCTATCAGTGCATCCTGACAGGGAAACGGAATAAACGCAAAACCTATATTGTCATATATCTGTATATTAGAAATGGCGGCTCCGTACGCCTGCAGATCCTTAAACTCCATGAGGTTCTGTTCAAGGCTTGAAAGAATCTTTTGATCTATGAAAGGATGAAGGAACGCAAAAGCATGTATATCGGCATCAGTAACTCCTCTTGTAAATCCGCTCGTATCCATCTGCAATCCGTAAAGCATAGCTGTTGCTGCATTAACAGAGGGTCTGATGTTCAATTGTTCATAATATCCCGATACAATAGTCGCACAGCTTCCGACCATACGGACATCCTTATAGAAATAATCGACTATCTCAACTGTAGGATGATGATCGATGCACGCCACCTCATCTCCTGCAAGATCGATTATGTTCCCGCCAAGCTTCTGCGAATCAATACATATGATGCAGTCATGAGGCTTCATCTGATCCTCTATATCATCTTTGGATACGATCTCTATGCCGAGCATCTCTATCATCTTTCTCGTATTTACCCTGTCTATCTTTCCATAGTAGCAGAGTGTTGTATCGATACCGAAGTGCTCTAAAAGTTTCTGAAGTCCGAAACCTGAACCGATCGCATCCGGGTCGGGATAATTGTGCGTCTGAACATAAACTTTCTTATCTTTAAGAAAGCTTATAAACTGCTGAAAAGTAAATGAATTATCACGGATCGTTTCGTTATCACAATTTAGCGTCATACATTATCCCTCCCGTATTTATTTATCTTTGATCTATCTTAATCTGTTAAGGAATGTCATATAATCATCTCTTACCGATACAGGTGACTCTATAACGACATTACCTCCCAGAGAAGTTATCCAGCCGTAAAACTGACCTGATAAAGCAACTTCAACTCTGGCATTTGCCCATTCATTATCTATTTTTCTTATATCTATATCGGTTCCGAAACGGTCTATAATGATCCCGGCAAAACGATGTTCAAATCCTAGTGTTACTGTCTGAGTTTCTCCTCCATACATGCCGAAAGATCTGTTGGCATATGTAGCAACATCGAAATTTTCAAATTTCTCATTGCCTGTCCTTTCGGTATCCAGTACTCTTTCATCCTTTATCTTATCTACTCTGTAGTGCTTGATGATACCAGCCTGATCGTCATATGCTATTAGATAATAATTCTCATCCTTTATTGTCAGTGCGAAAGGAGAGACTTCGTATTCCTTACCGTTTTTTCTGGCTACCATCTTTTTATCGATATTCCAGTCCATGTATTTGAAAGCGATCTTTTTGTTTAGGAGCATCGCTTCATATATATCGTTTATAACATAATAAATACTCTCGTTGTCAGTTTTTATCCTGTTATTTACATATACATCACGCTTAAGCTGTATCTTTTCATAATCAGAAACAAAGCTCTCAAGTTTTGTGATCAGATCTCTGCTCTTTTTTGCTGTTATAAATCGTGATGCCTGAACGGAGTCTACAAGAAGTTTCAGCTCACTGAGTTCAAACTGTCTCGATGCCATGTAATAACCGCCGTCTCTTTTGGATTTATTTGTTACAATGTCATAACCAAAATCGATAAGCTGGGCTATATCATCATATATGCTCTTTCGTTCCGCTCCTATCTCATACTTTGCAAGTTCTTCAATAAGTCTTGAAGTGCTCATCGGATGAGCTTCATCCGTTTTTTCTTCAAGTATCTTTACGATATACAAAAGCTTTAGCTTTTGATTTATTCCTTTTGCCATATATTCCTCTGTTTAAAAAAGACGTTCCGGTTAAAGAACGTCTTTTGCTAATAATTTCTATCTGGTTCAGGCCTCATTCTTTACAGCCGCCGCTTCAAGACTTGCTGCCGATTCAGCTATCTCATCTTTTTTATTCTTATTCTTTCTCACCTTTATTCCTGCAAATACTGCAGCTATTATAAGGATGAGAAAAACAAGAAACATAATAAGGTATGATAAAAAAGAATTTATAAATAAAATAAGATTATTCATTTTTAAGCCTTTCGATAAGATTTTTAATTTGGAATAATATTTCATCCAATGATTATCATATCATTTTGCGTTTCATTTTTCAATATTGTCAGCTGCTGTGGTAGCCAGTTCGTCACATCTTTCATTCTGAGGATGACCTGCATGCCCTTTCACCCATGTGAATCTGACATTGTGCGGTTTCATGGCTTTTAAGAGTCTTTCCCAGAGATCGATATTCTTGACCTCATCCGTCTTTCCTCTTCGCCAATCTTTTTTGATCCATCCTTCTATCCAGTTTTGATTGAAGGCATCCGCAACATATTTTGAATCAGTCACAACTTCAACATCACAGGGTTTTATCAGAGCTTCAAGACCTGTTATCACACCCATAAGCTCCATGCGGTTATTTGTGGTTTCTTTAAAGCCTTCACTGTATTCTCTTGTATGAAGTTCTCCTTTTGGATCTATATATTCAAGTATTGTCCCGTAACCTCCAGGTCCGGGGTTTCCTCTTGAAGAACCGTCACTGTACAATGTTACATTCATACGATCATCCCGTTACTGATTTATCTTATTAAAACGATCCGGTTTAAGGTCATTTTCCATCAAGCTTACCATATCGTTGGCTTTTTTGATTATATTACTGTCATATCCCATAAAGCCCAATAGCTTTATCGCGTTTCTGCTCGTTGCTCTTCCTTTGGAGATCTTATAAGGAAATACTATGTCATTTCCGTTTATATCTTCTTCAAAATGATAATTCTCGTATTCATCCTCAAGTATCGAAGTCAGCTCCAGATCGTGAGTTGCAGCAAATACGAGCACGCCTTTCTGATCAAGGTCTCTTAGGATCGCACTTGATGCAGCTATCCTTTCTACGGTGTTTGTTCCTCTTAATACCTCATCGACAAATCCCAGAACTCTTTGTCCTTTTTTTGAAGCATCCATAATTCTCTTTAAAGATTTTATCTCAACCATATAATAGCTCTCGCCTGAAAGTATGTTGTCTTTAAGGCTCAAAGAGGAATACATCGCAAAATAAGGTGCTTTATAATCCTTTGCACAGACAGTATGAATAGTCTGTGACAGTAAAGCATTTACGGCAATCATCTTTAAAAATGTCGATTTACCTGATGCGTTCGAGCCGGTAAGGAGTATACTCTTTTTTGTTTCGATACTGTTTGGAATTGCTGATTCGATCAACGGATGATAACCATCGGATATATCTATTCCGTTGTATGATTCATCAAATGTCGGGATACAGCAATCCTTCAAATATGTCCTGTACTCACCGATGCTTAAATATGTATCGATCTTTCCCGTTATCTTAAGTATATGATCTATCTCATCTTTATGATGTTTGATCTGTTCAAGCATTGAATCAAACTTTAAAAGATCCGTATGTGTCAGCATTTTGACATAATCAAATATAACAGCAAGCGGACCTGTTCCGAGATCTCCCACAACAAGTGATGAAAATCTCCTGAAAGAAGAAAAAACTGTCAACATATCGGAAAGGTCGGTCATTTCTTCTTTAAAAACACCCTTTTCATCTGCTTTTAAAGCGGCACATAAACGGTCGCAATTCTTTAATACCTTGAATATGTACTCAAAGCAGATGATATACTTTTCTATCTTTCTCTTCTGTTTAAAATATGACGCAATGTTATATATGGCAAGTATGAAAATAAGTGCTATTCCAAGAGGCAGTAAGAAAAAGCATATGGCGACGGCAGGTATGTATGCGATCACTCCCGCCATGTTCGCAGCAAACGAAATACCTTTGGCTTCATCGAGTTTATCCAGATAGCTGTATATACTCAAATTCCCGCTTCTGCCCATATCATGAAGACATAAAGACAACTCCTGTCTTAGCTTTTCATCATCTTTAAGACCGTCGATCTTATTCTCAAATGATACCCAGTCCGTTTCAGATGTTACGGGATGCCTTAACATGTTGTAGAGATACTCATCACCTGCGGAACTCTTGCAGTAATTCATACGACAGTAGATAAGATTCATATCAAGATCCTGCCAGGTCGTATCATCTATCAGAAAATCATTCTCATCTCTGTGATACAGCTCATATCCTCTTACGCTTTTAAGTTCGTCGGATGTGAACTTTCTGTTATTAACTTTTGCATAATTGGCAAGAAGACTTTCCTTGTATGCCTTCTTCTCATTTTGTTCCCTGTAATATCCTGCTCCGAAAATGATAAAGAGGAGGATAACGGTAACAACAATAATCTGTGTCATCTGCTTCAGATATCCTTAAGCTTTTCTGTGATCTGTGCACATTTTTCATATATAAGATCAACATCGGTGTCTATGAACTTACCGTCCATATAAAGTATCTTTCCGTCGATCATTGTCATCTTAACATTGCTTTTTGACCCGCTGTATACGATATTCTTAGGAATATTAAGTATCGGCTGCATGTTGGGCTGCTTAAGATCGATCATTATGATATCTGCAAGTTTACCAACACTAAGATCGGAACAATCCTCGTGATCAAGGCTTAACGCTCCGTTAACACATGCCATTTTGAGAACTTCATCAGCGCCTACCGCTTTAGGATCCATTTCCTTTAATTTGGCTAGACCGGTAACAAGAAACATCTCTCTGAACATGTCAAGGCAGTTGTTTGAACTCGGTCCGTCAGTTCCCAGACCTACGAGTATACCCTTTTCAAGGTATTTTGTTATGGGTGCGATACCGCTTGCAAGTTTTGTGTTGCTTCCGGGATTAGATATTACCGAAATATTTCTCTTCTTAAGTATCTCCATATCCGCATCATCACACCATACCCCGTGATATATGCTTCCGCCGAAATCCCACAGTCCGAGTTCTTCAAATAATGCAACAGGACTTATGCCGTAACGCTCCCTGCATTCCTCGACTTCAGTGGTAGTTTCAGACATATGTACATATAAGGGAGCCTCATACTTATGGATGAGCTTTGATACATCTAAAAGAAGCTGTCTGTCACATGTATACTCGGCATGAACACCCATCTTGAATCCGACAAGGGGATTCTTTCCGTTAAGATTGTTATATCTGTCTTCAAGGACCTGCAAGGTCGGTCCGAACTTGTTAAGCCCCGACACGAGCTCACATCTCATTCCCATGTCAACACATGAATCAAGGATGGTCTCAGGTGTAAGATACATATCACCGATAAGAGTTACACCTGTCGTTAAGTATTCAAGAATTGCAAGTTTTGTAAGCCAGTAGATATCTTCTCCTGACATAACGGCTTCTCTTGGAAAGATCATATTGTTAAGCCAGTCCTTAAGATTAAGATCATCGGCAAGTGATCTGAAAGCCGTCATACCGCTGTGAGTATGAACATTTTTAAATCCGGGCATTAAAAGATTCTTTTCACAGTCTATCTCCTTATCCCATGTCACATCACTGCTTTTTGACTCTCCTATATATTCTATCTTATTTCCTTTAACCCATAATTCTCCTTCAAAGATATCTGCATTATCTTTCATTGTGAGAATCCTGGCATTATAAAATCTTATTTTCATTCAATATATCCCCTTCTATATTTAAGTTATCAGAATTTCTTTACTGATTCCGTTAGCAGTTTTTTAAACTTCGGTGCAGCTTCGTTGGCAGCCGCCTGAACCTCATCATGAGTTAGCGGATTATCCGTCATGCCTGCAGCCAGATTACATACGCATGATATTCCGCATATCTTCATACCCATATGATTTGCCGCTATGGCTTCAACAACAGTAGACATACCTACAGCATCAACACCGAGTGTTCTGAGCATCTTTATCTCGGCAGGACTTTCAAAAGAAGGTCCTGTAAGCTGTGCGTAAACACCTTTTTGGAGCTTTATATTGTTTTCCTTTGCAGTCTGCTCGATTATGTCTCTGAGATCCTTGTCATAAACGTGTGTCATATCAGGGAAGCGTGTTCCGAGTTCATCGATATTTGCACCTATCAAGGGATTCGGAGCAAAACATGATATATGATCCGTCAGCATCATGAAATCACCGGCGCAGAATGTGGTATTAAGTCCACCTGATGCATTTGTAAGGAAAAGGATCTCAGCTCCCATAAGCTTCATCAGTCTTGTGGGAAGCACAACATCGCTTATCGGATAACCTTCATAGAAATGAACTCTTCCCTTCATGCATACGACAGGAACTTCTCCCACGTAACCGAAAATGAATTTTCCGGCATGACCGGGAACAGTCGAAACAGGAAAACCTTCTATATCGTGATAATCGATCTCACATTCAACCTTTATATCATTGGCATAATCACCAAGTCCGGAGCCTAAAACTATAGCAACTCTCGGAACAAAATCTGTCTTTTCTCTTACACTTGCAAGACACTTTTCTAGCTTATCGTAAATTGGATTCATATGTACCCCTTTCTGCATGTTTCTATGTTTATCGCTGTTAATCATTTTATCATATATCGCAAGTTTCACTCAAGAAAAAAGAGGCTCCCGTTTGGAAGCCTCAAAACTTTCTTACTTGATCACAAGATCATCCCATGAATCACTGGGAACAAGTGTGATATATGTTTTACCTGTATTGATCTTTATCTCTTCACCGTTCATGTCATAGAACCTTGTGATGGAATTATCCTCTCCACCCTTAGCCCATGTGATCGGTATGCACTTACCGTTTGTGCAGTAGTATCCTTCTTTTCCTGAATCGATTACATTGTAGATAAGATATCCGTGATCATCAAGCTGTGTGAACGTACATCTCTGTATGATTACGTTGTCAAAGCTTAAAACAACTCCTGTCTTACCATCTTCATGAGGCTTGTTGTACTCTGCATAGTAGTATTTCTTGTCTGACTCGTTATACTCGAGCTCGGATCCGTTATGCTTGAACGGAAGGTCTATGAAAGTACAGGTCTTAGCTTCTGTATCGCCTTCAAATGTTATAGGATCGCACTTGGGAGCAAATGTAAAATGCTCGCCCGGATAGTAATCTGTATAAGTTGTAGAGAACTTAGAGTTATTGAATGCCTTGTCAAGATCACCCGGCATGATATACTCTGTAAACTCTCTTGCCTTACCGTTGTCTACACGTGAGAATATTCCTGAAAAGTGATCCTTGAAGATATCTTTTGCGAAATATGCATCGATATAGAAAGGACCGCCGTCATGACAAAGAACTGCATTATACTCTGCAGCAAGCAGGATATTAGTAGGTCTTGTTGAACGGATAGATCCGAGCTGTTCAATGCTTCCCCAGTCTTTCATAAGGACCATCAAACGCGTAACACGGTCATTCTGTGTTGAGTTCATAAGCTCATACACGATATCGGCTTCATTAACACCGAAATGAGGCAATGCCTTAATTTCATTATCTACCATAGCTGCGATAGGTCTCTGATCTTTAAGTTCAAGAGATATCGGCAGATGTGTAAGCTCTGAGAAATACATTCCTTCCGGAAGCTCGTCTTCCTTGGGTTCAGATGTATCCTCTACTACTTCTTCAACTTCTTTTTCATCAGTCGTGGGGATAGTCTCTATCTCCGGCTGAACATACTCCACTGTGGCTTCTTCTTTACCGCATGCCCCCAACATGCAAAAACACAAAAGAACAGCCAAAGCACTAATTACTTTTCTTTTCATCTAAAAACTCCCTTTCTTTTCTCCCGGTAATCCCATTTGACCGGGAATATATGTTTTGACACAAACCTTTATCATTATAGTGGAAAATGTATTTATAGACAAGTGTTAAATTTGTGCAAAATAAATCGTCGGTCTTAATGAACTTTGTATCTTTCGATACCTGGTAGGGAACCAGAACACTAAACCGACGATTTATTATTCCTAATTGCAAGATGAATAACTATTGAATTATTTGGGCGGAGAAAAACTTTCTTCCATGACTCTATAATAAACTCATCATAAGCAAAAAGGAATAAACAAATCCTTAAGTTGTCTTAAAATTTGTTAAGGTTTTACCTTGTTTTACTTTACTTAACCATTTTGATTCTCTTGTAGCTCTTTTTACCTCTTCTTACAACGATACCGTCGCCTGCGAGATCTTCGGGGGCATATGTTTTCTTTATATCAGTGATCTTTTCATCATCAACGGTAACACCGCCCTGTTCAACCGCACGTCTTGCTTCGCTTCTTGAAGCACAAAGACCTGAGTTTGCAAGGATACCCAGAATATCTATAACACCGTCTCTTAACATATCCTCAGTTATTTCTGCTGTGGGCATCTCAAGAGTACCGTCTCCCGAGAACAAAGCTCTTGCACTCTCCTGAGCCTTAACGGCTTCCTCTTCACCGTGAACAAGCTTTGTAAGTTCAAATGCAAGGATCTCTTTTGCTTTGTTAAGCTCTGCGCCTTCCCACTTATCCATCTCATCGATCTGTTCGAGAGGAAGGAATGTAAGCATCCTTATCATCCTTAATACATCTGCGTCCGCAACATTTCTCCAGTACTGGTAGAAATCAAAAGGTGATGTCTTGTTAGGATCGAGCCATACTGCACCGCTTACAGTCTTACCCATCTTCTTACCTTCCGAATTAAGAAGGAGTGTCTGAGTCATAGCCTGAGCATCGTTCTTTCCGAGTTTCTTTCTTATGAGCTCTCTTCCGCCGAGCATGTTGCTCCACTGATCATCACCACCAAACTGAAGGTTGCATCCGTATCTTCTGTAAAGCTCCAAGAAATCGTAACTCTGCATGATCATGTAGTTAAACTCAAGGAAGGTTAATCCGCCGTCCCTGTCCATACGCTGTTTAAAGCATTCTGCTCTTAACATGTTTGTAACCGAAAAGTAAGGTCCTACTTCACGCAGAACATCAACGTAATTGAGTTCCAAAAGCCAGTCTGCATTGTTTACAAGTAAAGCCTTTCCGTCAGAAAAATCAATAAACCTGCTCATCTGCTTTTTGAAGCATTCTATGTTATGATCGATATCTTCTTTTGTGAGCATCTTTCTCATATCGGTTTTGCCTGAAGGGTCACCTATCATACCGGTTCCTCCGCCAAGCAGGGCTATAGGCTTGTTTCCCGCCATCTGAAGTCTCTTCATAAGACAAAGCGCCATGAAATGTCCTACATGAAGGCTGTCAGCCGTAGGATCGAATCCAATGTAGAAAGTAGCCTTACCGTTATTGATAAGTTCTCTTATACCTTCTTCATCCGTAAGCTGTGCAAGAAGTCCTCTTGCCTGTAATTCTTCAAAAATTCCCATTTTTTAAATCCTCGTCTTTCAATAAAGATGCGTATCATTTACCTGTCATGAGCATCGTCATTGCCTGGTTTAATCCATCAACCGTAAGTCTGTACATAGGAAACAGTGTCTTGACTGCGGTCTCAGCCTCTCTCCAGGGTGCATGTCCGATAGCCATTTTAGGGTTCATCCATACGATCTTTTTATAATGTCTTTTCATTAAGAGCAACCAGTCCCATCCGCTTAAACCGCCGTTTGGACCTCTGTAGTTGCCTGAATCACTGTAAAGTTCCTCCGGAGCCATGGCTGCATCGCCCACAATTATAACTTTATAATCACTGTCTAGATTTCTGAACATCCATTCAGTATCTATCCAGTCGCCGTTCTCACACTCCGGAGTATTATAAAGCTTACTGTAAATACAATTGTGGAAATAATAGACTTTTACATCCTTATAGTGATTCGATTTATTTATGGACTGGAACAGTTCGTTCATCAGACTTGAATACGGTATCATGGTTCCGCCGCTATCCATCAAAAGCAAAAGCTTTACTGAATTCTTTCTGGGTTTTTCCATGACGATCTGAAGCATACCGCCGTTGTTGCAAGTCTTGTCTATTGTTCCGTCTATATCAAGCTCAGTCTTGGGTATATCCAGTTTCGTTGAAAACTGACGAAGCTTACGAAGAGCCTGCATGAACTGTCTGTTATCTATTATCCTGTCATCTCTGAAATCGGTATACTTCTTAGCACCGATGACCGCAAAGGCAGACTGATACCCGCTCTTTCCGCCGACTCTGACACCACCGATATTCCCGCCGGTGTTACCAAAGCTTGTTTTACCCATGGTTCCTATCCAGTGAGATCCTCCGTTATGCTCGCTGTCCTGATCCTTCAATCTGGCCTTGAATTTTTCCTCAACATCATCTTTGTCTATATGAAGATCTTCGGACTGATTGAGCCATTGTCTCTCAGTCTCTGCTAT
This sequence comes from Lachnospiraceae bacterium, assembly GCA_016286035.1. GTDB lineage: Bacteria > Bacillota > Clostridia > Lachnospirales > Lachnospiraceae > Colinaster. The sequence continues at coordinate 65,394 of JAEERY010000034.1, read as the reverse complement.
GAATTCCTCCATATCGGATTTGTCAAGCCATTTGAGCATATTTGCACCAACTTCAGGCTCGTAGTGAGCACCTTTGAAGTTGTTCTCAAATACCATGTCAAACTTGTCATATTCAGTTTCACTTTTGACCAGTACCATGCGGCACAGATAATAGAAATCTGTCAGAGAACTGTTTGCAAGTCCTTTATCAAGAGCTTCCTGCAATGTCAGAAACTCCGCAAAGGTGACTTTTAAGCCTGCCGCTCTAAGGTCATAGAAAAACTTTGTAAACATATATTAAACCAGTTTCTGTTTTACCGTCGAAAGATCCTCATCCTTTTTTACTATAACTCCGATAAAGGGGAGTTTCTTTCTGATCTCATCAGCCGGTATTCCACCAAGCTGCAATACATTTATCCAATCTATCAGTTCGGATGTTGAAGGTTTCTTTCTCACATCCTTCATGGCTCTGATATCATAGAACACTTCAAATGCCTGTTTCAAAAGATTATCCTCAACATTTGGAAGATGTACTCTTACTATCTCTTCCATCAGATCAGCATCCGGGAAATCTATGTAATGGAAGATACATCTTCTTAGGAAAGCATCGGGAAGTTCTTTTTCAGCATTGCTTGTTATTATAACTATAGGTCTTTGTTTCGCTTTTACCGTACGCTTTGTTTCGTGTATATAGAATTCCATCTGATCAAGTTCCCATAAAAGATCGTTGGGAAATTCCAGATCAGCCTTGTCTATCTCATCAATTAGAAGTATTACCTGCTCATCACTCTCGAATGCCTCGCCAAGTTTTCCGAGTTTGATATATCTTGCGATATCATCGACACCTTCCTCGCCGAACTGTCCGTCATAAAGTCTCTGGATGGTATCATACATATACAATCCTTCCTGGGCTTTCGAAGTTGATTTTATGTTCCAGATGATAAGTTTCTTTCCGAGTGATTTTGCCACAGCCTCGGCAAGCATGGTCTTACCTGTTCCGGGCTCGCCTTTAATGAGCAGAGGCTTTTGAAGCGTTATAGCAACATTAACAGCAGCAAGCAACTGTTCACTTGCGACATATTCACCTGTTCCCTGAAATTGTGTACTTATATTTTCCATTTTTTCACCTTTTACCTTTTACCACTCAAGATCGGGATGTTCCACTTTTTTATCCCTGAGCATCAGATTTACAAGCGCTTCCTTTGCAGGCTGTCCTTCAAAAAGAACATGATTGACTTCCTCGATTATGGGAAGCTTGACATTATATTTCTCAGCAAGCTTGATCGCAGCCTTTGCGGAATATACTCCCTCCACGACCATCTTTACTTCGTCCATTGCTTCTTCGTATGTCTTGCCCTGTCCGATCAGGATTCCAGCTCTTCTGTTTCTTGAATGCATGCTGGCGCATGTGACTATAAGATCACCTATTCCAGTAAGTCCGCAGAATGTTTCAAACTTTCCGCCCATAGCCATTCCGAGTCTTGCAATCTCCGTAATACCTCTGGTAATAAGAGCTGCCTTTGTGTTATCTCCGAATCCAAGACCGTCCGCTATACCTGCGGCAAGAGCAACCACATTTTTAAGAGCAGCTCCGAGTTCTATACCCAGAATATCCGGACTTATATAAACTCTGAAAACTTCATTCATGAACAGATTCTGTATAAACTGAGCATCTTCCTTTTTCTTTGCTCCGACAACTACAGTCGTAGGAAGACCTCTTCCGACCTCTTCAGCATGTGAAGGTCCTGATAATACGCACACAGGAACGTTTTTGATCTCATCCTCGATGACCTGAGAAAGTGTCATAAGAGTAGACTCTTCTATTCCCTTTGCCACGTTTACTATTATCTGATCATCTGTAACATACTCCTTCATGGAAGCCGAAGTACTTCTTGTAAAAGGACTTGGAACTGCCAGGACAAGAAGTTTCTTTCCCGTTACAGCTTCTTTAAGATCAGAAGTATATTCTATTGAATCATTAAGTTTTACTCCCGGGAGCTTATCAACATGCTCATGTTTTTCCTTAAGCATGTTTATCTCATCTTCGATTATGGACCATACCGTAACCTGATGTCCGTTTCCCGCAAGAAGCTGTGCAAGTGCTATTCCCCAGCTGCCTGCCCCGATAACTGCTATCTTTTCCATATCATTCCCCTTCTCAAAGAAATCATTCTGCCTGTAATGCTTCTTTTTGAGCCTTGTACTTTTCTTTACCTTTTTTGCTCAGATAAGTCTTGCTCTCTTCACCCTTAAAAAGTCTGACCAGATTCTTTCTGTGCTGAAAGATCGCAAGAAGACACATCACAACAGCCAATATATATATTTCGGTAAGCTGTCCTTTGCTCAGAGTTTTTCCGAGCAAGCCCATATTACCGTATATAAATGTCTCTATGACAAAGAATATGTAAGCGACCATGCATCCCAGCGAAACATAATGCAATGTCAAAAACAGTATTACAAAGAGCGAGAATGTAAACACCAGATAATACCACGGTGATAATGCTATGAGCAGTCCGAGTGTAGCTGCCATTCCTTTTCCACCTTTGAATCCAAGATAAAAAGGAAAGTTATGACCAAGGATTACACCCAGCGCCGTATAGAACATGAACACTGAAACAAGCTCCGGATATGTTCTTCCAAGGGTCAGTCTTATAACCCATATAGCTGCCACAGTTTTCAAAGCATCACAAAACAGCACAGTAAAACCGGCTTTTGTTCCGAATGCTCTCAGTGTATTGGTGCTGCCTGCATTTCCGCTTCCCACAGTTCTTATATCAACACCGTGAAGCTTACCATATATATATGCACTCTGAATAAGGCCGAATGCATATCCAACGATCAGACATATTACTCTGTACATATTCTATCAGTCCTCTTTTCTCTCTCGTATAATAAACTTTAACGGAGTTCCGGCAAATCCAAATGCTTCTCTAATCTGATTTTCTATATATCTTGTATATGAAAAATGCATGAGTTGCTTATCATTTACAAACACTACAAATGTTGGTGGTTTGACACCGGCCTGAGTCACATAGAAGATCTTAAGTCTCTTGCCCTTGTCAGTCGGTGGCTGCTGCATGGCTGTTGCCTGAGCGACTATTTCGTTCAAAACACCTGTCTGAACTCTAAGCGAGCAGTTATCGATAACGGCATCGATAGTATCAAAGAGCTTTGATACTCTTTGTCCTGTTTGCGCCGAAATGAACATTATCAGTGCATAAGGCATAAAACTAAGTGTTGAACGTACTTTCTTTGTGAATTCATTGACTGTGGAATTGTTCTTTTCAATAAGATCCCATTTATTGACAGCTATGATAAAGCCTTTTCCTCTTTCATGCGCTATACCCGCTATCTTTGCATCCTGTTCGGTTACACCTTCACTGGCATCTATAAGAAGAACAACGACATCCGCTCTTTCGACAGCCGATACCGTTCTTACTATCATGTATTTTTCGAGGTCTTCTTTTATGTTCTTTTTTCGTCTTAATCCGGCGGTATCGATAAATACATATTCTTTACCGTTAGCTTTTACAGGCGTATCTATAGCATCTCTTGTTGTTCCAGCAATATCTGAAACAATAAGTCTCTGTTCACCGATTATCTTGTTTATAAGTGATGATTTACCTACATTTGGCTTACCGATGATTGCAACTCTTGGTCTGTCGTCATCTTCCTCCTCACTCATTGATCTGTCAAAATGCTTTGCAACCTCATCGAGCATGTCACCGAGTCCCAGACGGTTTGCTGCAGATATCGGTATCGGATCACCTATTCCGAGGTTATAAAACTCATAGGTGTCATTTATGAATTTTTCAAAGCTGTCAACTTTGTTTACTACCAGTACAACAGGCTTGGCAGATCTTCTGAGCATATCTGCCACTTTCATATCATCATCAACAAGTCCCTGTCTGACATCGACTATAAATATGATGACATCAGCGGTATCCATGGCTATCTGAGCCTGTTCTCTCATCTGACTTAAGATGACGTCATCACTGTCAGGTTCTATGCCGCCTGTATCTATAAGAGTAAATGACATATCAAGCCAGGATATATCAGCATATATCCTGTCTCTTGTTATTCCCGGTGTATCCTGTACTATCGCTATTCTCTCTCCCGCAAGCGCATTGAAGAGAGTTGATTTACCCACATTAGGTCTGCCTACTACGGCAACAATGGGTTTTCTTTTTCTGGTGCTCATAAAAACCTAACTTTCATACAATATACAATCAACAAAATCGTATCCATTCGATTGTACAATACTAATCTTAACTTGTAAAATATCCCTTAAGTCAGACAAAGTCATATCATCAAGGAATATCTCTTCATCAGCCTTCAATATATTTTCCGATATAAGCACTCTGTTTCCGACATCGATGGTCTTAAGAGTACCTGCTATGTCCTGCCCCGTAAGAAGACCCGTGACTGTAATTGACTCTCCAAAGAATTTATTTACAACGGGTATGACCTGCACCTGCTTTTTAGGATGCTGTTCCATTAACCTGTCAGCCATGAGCTTGATATAGGGCTGCATTAGCACTCCGCTCACTATAGTCAGCTTTTCCTCAGTGATCTCAGCATTTTTGGTATGCTCTAACTCTTCATTAAACTCATCGAGCATTGATCTAATCATCCCGACACCGTTTGCTATCTGAAGATAACCGTCATATCTTTCTGCTTCGGGAAGTTCTCTTTCAGCATTTATATACCATTCATCAGATGCATGAACAAAATGTATGCCATATTCTTCATAAGCTTTTTTCTGCCATCTCTCTACCTGATCTATAAGGTATTCGGCATCTTCTTTATCCCATGTTTTCATAGGAAAGAGGCCTTCTCTGTATTTTGTCACACCTACAGGTACTACGGAAACACTTTGAAGATAAGGAAGCCATTCGTACAGATCACTTAATGTTCTTTCAAGTTCATCATGATCATTTATACCCTTGCAAAGAACTATCTGACCGTTCATTGTAAGCCCGGCATCGTAGAATCGCTTAGCCTTTTTAAGAGCCTCTCCCGCAAATCTGTTATTTAACATCATACATCTTAACTCGGGATTTGTTGTATGAAATGATATATTGATCGGTGACAGATTATACTTTATTATACGCTCTACATCCTTTTCACTCATATTTGTCAGAGTGACATAGTTTCCCTGTAAAAACGATAATCTCGCATCGTCATCCTTAAAATACAGTGTAGGACGCATCCCCGGTGGCATCTGGTCGATAAAGCAAAAGATACACTTATTTGAGCAGCTGTGGTATTCATCCATCAGTGCGTTTTCAAATTTGATACCTAAGTCCTCATCCTCATCCTTGTCTATCTCAAGGATCCATTCCTCACCGCTTCTCTTGCGTACACCGACTTCTATATAATCATTCTCACACAGAAACTGGTAATCAAAGATGTCTTCGATCTCTTCGCCGTTTATGGAAATGATCTCGTCACCGGGCTCTATCTCCATCTCTTCAGCGATACTGTCTGGCATGATCTGTTCAACTATATGCCTGTTTTTTTTCATTAAGCTTTATTTCTTTTTTACTTCATCAAAATCAAAGTTCTGACGTTTGTTGTATTTGTTAATGACATCATGTATCTTTTCGGCAGGTGTATGAACATTGCTCATGCTCACATCATGATTCATGAAATCGATGATATCTGCCAGAAATCCGCTCATATCTGCTTCGATATAATAAGGCTTAGTCTTTAGTTCCGGAGGGAAATAGTTAAGGTTTGTTGTAACAACCTTATCAAAATAACACTTTTCATAAGCTTCATCGAATGCTTTGAGACCGTTTGTGAAAAGGCCGAATGTACAGCAGATGTATACTCTCTTTGCATTCATCTCTTTAAGCTGTCTTGCCGTATCAAGCATGCTTTCACCTGAGCTTATCATATCATCCATGACGATAACATCCTTGCCGTCAATATCGTCTCCCAGGAACTCATGTGCAACTATCGGGTTCTTTCCGTTTACGATCTTACTGTAATCCCTTCTCTTATAGAACATACCCGTGTTTACACAAAGCACATTCGCAAAATACACGCTTCTGTCAAGTGCTCCCTCATCAGGACTGATTACTACAAGATGATCCTTATCTATTATAAGATCCTCTTCAGAGCCCAGAAGAGCCTTTATGAACTGATAAGGCGGAGTATAATTATCAAATCCGCTTAAAGGAATAGCGTTTGCAACTCTGGGATCATGTGCATCAAATGTTATAAAGTTGTCGATACCCATATGATAAAGCTCGTCAAGCATAAAAGCACAGTCAAGAGATTCCCTGCTGTTTCTCTTATGCTGTCTTCCTTCATAAAGGAAAGGCATTATAACATTTATTCTTTTTGCTTTGCCTGCAGCTGCCGCTATCATACGCTTAAGATCCTGATACAGGTCATCAGGGCTCATATGATTGATAAAGCCGTTCATTCTGTAAGTAAGACTGTTATTACAGATATCCACAAGCATAAAGACATCCTTGCCTCTTACCGATTCTTCGAATACAGCTTTGCCTTCACCTGTGCCGAATCTCGTACACTCCATGTCAACTATATATGATTTACGGCAGTATCCCTCAATTACAGGACTTCCCTCATACTGTGTACGGTCTTTCTTTCTCTTTGACGATATTATCCTGTCAACATCCCTGCCAAGTGAAGCGGCTGATTCATGTACAGCAATGGCGAGCGGTGCGACCGGTATTGAATTCTCTATCTTTCTGAAATCGGTAGTGCTGTTCAAATCATTTCTCCTTATTTATATATCCTAATCACCTATGGAATTTTACCCATTTAAAAGTCAATAGTCAAGATTTGACATGGTATAATCGATCTTTATCTCATCCTCATAAGGAATGATCAGTTCGTTTACTGCTCTGTATCCGAAATCCAGACATTTATCGGCCATTTGATCGGTCTCATCTAAAGTAACCTCATGATCTCCGTTTAAGAGCATCTCTACTATCTTTTCGTTTATCTTAGGTGAAAAATGAAGTACATCCATGTAGTTATCTAGATCGGTTACGATCTCTTCGTCTGTAAGAAAATTATAAAATCTCACATTGTCATAAGCAAGCAGTGTATCGGCACATTTTTTCATATTTGATACATAAGCTTCCATATCACCGTCTCTGTATATATTGTCCCACCACACAAATGAATAAGGAGGGATAAAGAAATAAAACTGAGTCTCAGGATGAGCTTTTACAATTTCTTCGATGAGGCTTATGTTTCCAATACACTCCTTCTCGTATGCATCCGCCAATCTCATTCCCTTTATCTGAGGTGATCTTATATAAAGACCTGTTACCATATCGGCATGGAATTCCTTCCACTGTCCCCAGTTAAATGAGTTTCCTTCATCGTATTCACTGAAATATGACTTGGTGATCATATAGGGAACCTTTTCAAGAAGAACATCCTTATTTAACAGGTACTCTATATCATTGAAAGGATTCTTATCATACAGATACATCGGGCATCCTGTTTCTTCAAATGTAAGATGAGGCGTAGCTGCAAGGGAACCCGGATCTATGTTGTAAAATACGCATTTAAGTTCATGATCCTTATATGCTTCGTCCATGTAATAACAAAGATCTGCAGTTGCCCCGTATGATCTTACTGCTTTTATCGTCTTCGTATTGAATTTATCATCAAACCAAGTATTATTATAATTCTCGCATACAGATGATCCTACTATAAGAGCATCGTAATCAAAGTTTCTGATAGTTCCTATGCACTGATATTCCTTGTCTGTAAGAACAGCTTTTAATCCCAGCCATGGCTTATGATAATGAAAGAAAGGATCCGTCACAAAAACAAGCACTATGCATAAGGCAAAGAACACAGCTACAGTCAATATGAAGTTTTTTAGGTTTTTCTTTTGTTCCATGTTCTATACCGAGTCAGAAATTGAAATATATAAAAGTGCTGACCTGTGAAAAGGATATAACAGACCATCCCAATACAAGGGCTGCCAGATACCATTTAGCCATTCCGTTATTTTCCTGCATTATCTGAACACTGTTTTTCCTGCTTATTATAATTATTGATATCAATATCATTATAATAAGGATAACAAGATAAGCTGTATCAAGCATTGAAGGAGCTTTCATATTGATCACCTGTTTTATAAGATAAAACTCAGGTACATCCATATACGGAAGCAACCTGTTTATGCTGCCCGTGATATTAAATGAAAACATATTTTTAAACATCAAAAAAGCATCGCTTAAACTGTTTGCCCTGAAGACAAAAAGTGTTCCCAGAAAGAAATTGAATGTTATAAATTGTCCGAGCAGTTTGGGAATACCTATCTGGGGCTCTTTCTTATCTCCCTGTCCTTTTACTCCGATTATATAGAGATTATCCCATACAAGAGCAAGTCCCTGAATTACTCCCCATGCAACAAATGTCCACGCAGCTCCATGCCACAGACCACTTAGCATAAATATAAAGAATACATTGAAAAGAGCTCTTATCTTTCCTTTTCTGCTTCCTCCCATAGGAATGTAGACATATCTTATAAAAAATCTTGAAAGAGTGATATGCCATCCCTGCCAAAGCTGTTTCATGCTGCATGCCTTGTACGGAGAATTGAAGTTCTGAGGCAGTTTTATATTGAACATAAGACCAAGTCCCATGGCCATATCACTGTATCCGGAAAAATCAAAGTAAAGCTGGAATGCATATACGAGTCCCACGATAAAAGTTGATATCGAGTCAAGGAAAATACAATTATCGAATCCGTATGTTACCAAAGGCGCAAGTACATCCGCAATAAGCACTTTCTTTCCGAGGCCTATGGTAAAAAGCCATATACCGTTTGACAGATTGTTTATATCAGGTCTTCTTTTGTTTGTATCGGCAAACTGAGGCATAACCTCATCATAAAGAACAATAGGTCCGGCAACCAGCTGAGGGAAGAAAGTAACAAATGCCGCATAATCGAGCAGATCATAATGTGGTGCTCTTTCTTTATATCTGTCGATTATGAATGATAACTGCTGAAATGTAAAAAAACTTATTCCAAGAGGCAAAAGGATATGCTTGAGTTCAAATCCCGTTTTGAACACAGCATTCACGTTTTCGATGAAGAAATCATAGTACTTGAAATAAAACAGAATACCGAGATTAAAGAATATGCCACAAAGAAGCCATACAGTTTTTGCGTACGACTTTTTGATCCTGTCATATATTGAACTTAGAAGATAATTGATAGCTAAACTTGATAGAATTATCAAAAGATAATATGGATTAAAATAACCATAAAACCAGAGCGACATTCCGACTAAGAAAGCGAGTGCCGCCCTGTTATGATTTAACCTGTTTAGACCGAACCACCCTATAAGTGTGATCGGCAGAAATACAAATATGAATAAATATGAGTTAAAAAGCATTTCCCGTTGTATCCTTTGATCACTGGTTGGATGAATCGTTATTCTCCGGCGGATTATCCGTAGGTCCCGGAGCCGGTGTTTCTGCCGGAGGGTCCGTAGGTTCCGGAGTTGGTTCTTCAGTGGGGTCCGGTGTAGGCGCTTCTGTTGGAGTTTCAGTAGGTTCCGGTGCAGGTGTTGGTGTTGGCTTAACATCCGGAACAGGCGTAGGTGTAGGCTTATTCTCCTGCTGCGACTGTGTGGGCATAGCTGTAGGAGTCGGTATCAATGTAGGCGACGGAGATAATGTGGGCTTTACAGTCTGAGTCTGAGTCTCATTGCTCTGTTCTGCTACAACGGTCGGCGACGGAGTTACAAGGAGTTCTTCGTTGACCTCCTGATTCAAATCTTCAGGTTCTACAATCTGTACATTTGCAGGCAGAGTTGTAGTCTCCTTCATCATCTTCTTGAAATCACCGGTAGGTTTTACATATTTAACAACAAATTCACCGTCATCCGGAATACCTTTTACCGGATGATGAATTATATATTCAAGTATTGCGGTATATGCACATGCTCTGTAATGCAGACCGTCACCCGCATCATACTCGCCCTTTATCTGACCATCGCTGTCTCTGAGTATCGTATCAACATCAAGATAGAAAATCCCTTCATATTCAGCTAGTGTCTTTAAGAAATCGTTGTATTTATTTACCCACTCGTTTCTGACGGTGTTCTTATATGCGCCGTAATCATTTACGGGCCAGATAGCCATAAGTACTATCTCGCTGTCCGGAGCAAGATCCATTATCTTTTCGACAACTTCCTTGTATGATTTCTCATACTGCTCCTCGTTTCCGTTCATTCCGTTAACACCGTAACCTATATAGATAACCGGTGCTTTATGTGATTTAAGATACTGCGATATCGTATACTGTTTTCCAGAATTCTGTACAAATGTGGTGGACATTACTGCCTGATGGCTTATACCGACTTTGGCAAGAACATTTTCATCAGAAACAAACCCATAGCTTACCATGGCAACTGTTCTGGAATCTCCCAGAAATATACAGTTGTTCATATAGCCGGGTTTAGTATCTGAATTATATTCAAGAACGGTCTTGTAGACTTCTTCTTCAACCTCACCGCCCGATGTGGTCGTAGTTACGGTTTTACGAGTGTTTCGTGAGCTCTTTACTATCTGTCCAGAATCATCCGTATCAAATATTCCGGCATAGGTGGTTTCCTCGGAGACTTTCTCGTCTTCCTTGGGCTTGCTTTCACCGGCAAAACACACATATAAAATAGCTGTTGTAGTCAATATAAAGACAAGTATAAGACCGCCTGCGATAGCCATTTCATGTTTAAACCAGAATCTGACTATCTTCTTTATTATTTTTCTTCTTTTCTCCCTGTCCATCATAGAATTAAATTATAGCACACTTAAGCGTTTTCACTCAAGTGTGCCACTTTTTTGCAAAACTGTATTACTGAACACATGGAAAGGTTAGGATAACCTTAAACAGATCACCGTCAAGGAATATATCAAACTGTCCGTTCATGGCTTCTGTAAGGCTCTTTGCGATCGAAAGACCCAGGCCGCTTCCTTCGGATTTTCTTGACTCATCTCCCTGCTTGAATCTTTCTACCAGATCCTGTGCTGACATGTTAAGCTGATTCTCCGAAATGTTCTTAACGGAAAGCTGGACTCTTTGAGCTCCTTCAACGCCAAACTGTTCTATATCTATATATACCCTTGTTCCCTGCAGCGCATATTTGTAAATATTGTTATAAAGATTCTCGATTATCCTGAACATGCTCTTTGCATCAACCGAGATGAAGATGTTGTTCTGCGGAGGTGTGAAGCGGCACTTTAGACCATGATCCGCGAACTTGTCTTCATATTCACCGATGGACTGATTTATCAGTTCAACAATATTTATCTTTTCAAAATTAAGGACTATATTACCGCTGCTTATCTTTGAAGCCTCAACAAGATCATCCGTCAGCTGTTTTAATCTCTGGCTCTTCTGATCCAAGATGTCTATATACCCCTGTATCTTCTCATCCTGAATATTTTCTCTCTTAATAAGATCCACATAGTTGATTATGGACGTAAGGGGAGTTTTTATATCATGAGAGACATTAGTAATAAGATCGGCTTTCATCTTCTCATCCTTCATTGATGTTTCAACAGCCTTTCTTATTCCGTCACCGATATTGTTGACAGCCTTTGCAAGTTCAAGATTATCACCGTGCATACCCTTGGTATCCATCTGATGCTTAATATCGGATTCACTTATGATATTGATGCTCTTTACTATTTCCTGTCGTTCTTTATTGTTTCTGTAAAGATATATACCTACAAGTATATCGAATACTACTGCAACAATAAGACCTATCGGTGCAAGTATTATGAAAATAAGGTTGCATAAAAGGAACAGGATGTACGGTATCCATGTCCTTATAAGAGCATGACCGTTATCATAAGCCTCAATAGTATATTTTCTTATCTGCTCTATCAGCCATTTGATACAGCTGTTCTCCCACAGACACTTTGCTTTAACTTTTCTGACAAAGCATAATACCATGGGCATGAATGTATAGTTTAAGATAAACGCACCTGCAACAATGGCGACATAAACTATAACCCCGCTAAAGAGATTCTTCTCTGCATATCTTGCAACATAGTATGCAACTATCAGATCCATAACTACAATACCGAAAGCGAGTACTACAAGGAATTCAATCGGCATATGATCAATTTTTTTAAGTATGATCCTATCTGACTCTTCATCGGTTTCTATCTTTGCCGGTCTGCCTTCTTTTATGATCAGATATATGAACAGGCTAAGATATGCAAAGAATGATATCCATACAACAACAAGCATCATTATTCCGTCTGATCCTGCTGTCTTGTTATCATAATATCTTTTGCCCTGCGCAAATCCGTCATCAGCACTGTACATGTTGTCAAAGCCGATCCATATTCGCGAATTATCACTGAAGGAATAGCTGTAATTGTTGATTATGCTCTGCATAGTGATGGCATTTATATCCGTATTGCTCACCATGGTCATCTTATCGGGGTTAAAATACAGATACTTGACCTGCTTTTTAAAAAGCCCGGTTATCTCGTCAACAGTATGCTTGATACTAATGACTTCCATGTTCGTGAATCTTACAGGTTTTCCGTCATTGTACATCTGTATACAGTAAAGCATATTGCTCTTGCCGACACCGTATCTGTCATTGTACATGACATATTCCTGATAATTTGAAAACAGTGCCTTTGTAGCCTCTGTAAGATCAGATACTAGCATCTGGTATTCCTGATAATTTGAAGCACATGAAAGAAGATCTTTCCCTTCAACGGTTTTATATCTTGAGATAGCTATCGTCACGGTATCCGTATCAACTTCAAACGGCATTGTGGAAGCACTTACTTCTTTATAATCTATACCCCTGTTTCCCCAGTTGATAAGATCATCCAGATAATACTGGGCAGAAACAGTTTCATCATATGCAACATTGTTTCTGTTAGCAAATGCAGTTATATCCACAACCTTCTTGGGATCATAAGCACCGTCCGTTTCCATCTGGTTCTTAATGACTGCCATTCTCACAATATCATCAACGCTGTCCTCGAACAGCTTGTCAAAGAGCTCCGAATCCTCATAAGCAACGCCGTCTCTTTCAAAGAAAGGCAGAAAATGCCTTTGTTTTGTTTTTCCGTAATCCACGATCATTGTGGAATCTTCAATAAAGATATACGCTGTCAGAAATGTCGTAGCTATCAGTATTGCACTGAAGAATATCAGCAGAAATCTTCTGACTTTTCCTATTCCCTTTTTCATTTATCTTCTCCCCTGAACCTATTGCTTTTCTATCTTATATCCGACGCCCCATACTACCTTTAGATATCTGGGTTCCTTTGGATTGATCTCTATCTTTTCTCTTATATGTCTTATATGAACGGCAACGGTATTGTCAGCTCCTATCGCTTCTTCTTCCCATATATTTTCATATATCTGATCTATTGAGAAAACCCTGCCCTGATTCTTTACGAGCAGCAACAGGATATTGTATTCGATCGGAGTCAGCTTTACGCTGTTTCCTTCAACGGTAACTTCCTTGGTATCGTCGTTTATAACAAGACCTCCAACCGAATATGTATTGTCTTCTGAAGCATCTATGCTTCCGAGAGTGGTATATCTTCTCAGATTGGATTTGACTCTTGCAACAAGTTCGAGAGGGTTGAATGGTTTTGTGATGTAATCATCGGCACCGATATTAAGTCCCAGAATCTTATCGGAGTCTTCCGACTTTGCGGACAAAAAGATTATCGGTACAGAGCTGGTCTCTCTTATCTTAATGGCAGCATGTATTCCGTCCAATATTGGCATCATGATATCGAGAAGTATAAGATGTATATCATGTGATCTTAGCATCTTTATCGCTTCTTCACCGTCATATGCTTTGTACACTTCAAAATCTTCCTGTAAAAGATAGATCTCTATCGCATCAACAATTTCTCTGTCATCGTCTACTACTAGTATATTGGTCTTCAATCCCTTTCCTCCCTATTAATTGCCTTATACCAAATCTAACAGTCTATTATAAAGAAATATATCATAAATTTATTAAATCTTTCTTAACAAAACAAAATAAACCTTCCAGACAGATTATATCATATCTGACCGGAAGGCATTATTCTCATTTTTTTATTAAGATCATCCGCCTTTTTTCTTTATCTTTTCAAGCGCATCAACGAATACCAGTATCTCGGCCACTGCTTCATACAGTTCGGGCGGTATCATATCACCGATCTCCAGTTTTGAAAGAGTTGCCGCAAGTTTTCCGTCTGCATGAACAGGAACGTTGGCTTCCTTGGCCTTTTCTATTATCTTTTCGGCAACAAGACCTTTACCTGTTGCTATGACCTTGGGGGCAGCCTCATCGGGATTGTATTCAAGCGCAATGGCAGTCTTTGGTTTTGTCTCTTTTGCCATATCTATGCCCTCGCATCAAATGCCTGAGTACTCAATACACTGATCTGAGGAGATTCAGACTTGATATTATCAATGACAGTTCTCTCCTTGTCCTCAAGCTTTCCAACAGTTGTGTCTATATTGTAGCCTTTTTCTATAAGCCTTTCATTGAGTTCATGTATATGCTCTTCCACAAAATCAATTAGTTCCTCACGTTCAAGACAGAACTTCGTTGAGAGTTTCTCATTTTGCAGCTTAAGGAATATATCCATATTCCCCAGGGCATCCATCGAAAGATGCAAAAGTGCTGTCAGAGGTTCATCGGCATCCCTTTGAGCAGAGTTTTTCTTCTTTGCGTATACATAAAGATCGCCGTTGGCCTGAGCTCCCGCCATCTTTAAGGGAAGCTGTACATAATTGTACAGTTCATTGATCTGGTTCATAAAATCGACATTGTTTCTTATCTGGGATACATCCTTTGCAAGAGCTGTATCAGACTTTCCGTTTTGAGCAAGAACTTCCTCGAGCTGACCTGTGATGTTCTTTACTTTATCGTAATAGTTTTTGATATATTCTTTATCAGCCACCTTTTCAGGTTCCATTAACATCTTATTGCTGATAGCATCATTTAATGCAGCTTTTACGCTCTTTGCAAACGCAGGATCCTTCATCTTTTCAGGAGTAGCCTGCTTTAATATGTCAAATACATTTTTGGAGTTTATATTCTCCTGTTTTTGCGCAGTATCTTCCTCACGTATTATAGTCTTACCGTCTTCGGTAAGCAGTGTTTCTTTCTCTAATGGCACCTGCTCTTTGTTCTCTGCGCTTTCAGCAACTGCTTCATCCTGTGAAAAGAGCTTTTCAAGTTCGGATGCGAGTTTGTTTAAAACCTCCGGTTCATCTGCAGCCTGTGTAAAGAGCTGCGTCAGGTCTTCACTCAGATCCGATACGTTTTCAAGCATCCACTGATTGTTATTGTTATACAGATGCATCTGTTCGATATTTGCTTCGTTTACAGGCATATTCAGCTTATGAAGCATTACAATATCATTGACATCCGCCTGAGGGAACATATTGATATCCCTGTTGATGCTCTGCAATGTCTCTCTGTTTATGGGCATGCCTTCCTTCATCAGGGAATCAACCATCTTAAGAGTGGCATCATTTACCTGAACATTTGCACTTTCAAGCGCTTTGAACGCCGTTGCCTGATTGCTGACATTCAAATGAAGCGGCCTTAATACAAGCTGCCCGTTATTATTACTTTTTACTTCAAATGAGATATTCTGACCTGTAGTTAAAGCTGTCTGTGAATCCAGAGTTGTATTCAATAAAACATTGTTGTTAAGCAACAACTGTAAAGATTTGCCTTCCTGTTCAACAAGCTGACCCGCGATGGTCTGCCCAGGCATAAGAGCCTTTATCTGAGCCATAAGTGCACGGCTGTCGGAAATCTGGGTGAGTTGAGCCGCAGTACTCTGATCAATACCTGTATTTGCCTGGGTATTGTAAGCACTGTTTGTATTCAGATTTCCTAGCAGATTAATCGCCATATGTCACCTTTATATATCATACAAAGTTTTTGATAAAGCTTCTTCTGTGTATCTTACAGGGACCGTATTCCTTTAATGCTGCTATATGGGCAGCCGAACCGTATCCTTTATTCGATGCGAAATTATACTGTGGCCATTCCTTGTCATATTCGACCATCAGCCTGTCTCTTGTAACTTTTGCAACGATCGAAGCAGCTCCTATCGATATGGACTTTGCATCTCCCTTTATAATAGGCACCTGTTTTATATCGACTCCTGGAATAGTAACCGCATCATTTAATAATATATCGGGTTTTACGCTCAATTTACTGATAGCCTGACGCATCGCTTCGTAAGTTGCCTGCAGTATATTTATCTCATCTATGCGCTCATGGCTTGCATAACCTATACCTACCGCAACAGCTTTTTCCATAATTACATCATAGAGTTCTTCTCTCTTTCTCTCTGAGAGTTTTTTTGAGTCATTTATATAAAGTATGTCACAGTCCTTAGGCAGTATCACCGCACAGGCAACAACAGGTCCTGCAAGAGGTCCTCTGCCCACCTCATCTATACCGCAGATATATCCGAAAGATTCATATTCCTTCTCATATTTTTTGAGCTGTTCGCATCTTTCTATCTCTTTTTTAAGCTTTTCCTGTCTTTTAAGCTCTTTTTCTTCAGCCTTAGTCATTGGATATCATTTACCCTTCATAAACCTTAATCTGTTAAGCGGCCATATCTGCAGCCACAGCTTTCCTAAGATCTGATCACGTTTAACGGCTCCTACCTGAGGATATCTCGAATCCTGAGAGTCGTTACGGTTATCACCCATAACAAAATACTCATCATCCGCAAGCTGGATGGGCTGCGCTGCAAGTCCCGGGTTTTCAATAACGGCATTTCCGTAATTTTCAACCAGCACCTGATCGTTTATAAAGATAGTACCGTATTCATCAATGAATACCTTATCTCCAGGCAGTCCTATTATTCTTTTGACATAGTAGGTCTTTTCGGCATATTTGTATTTGAATGTTATGATATCGTATCTTTCGGGTTCCTTGAATCTATATGATATCTTGTCAACCAGATAGCTCTCTCCTTTATAAAGAGTAGGCTCCATTGATCCGCTCAGTACCTCTGTACGCTGTACTACAAACTTAACCAGCAAAAAAGTGACAAGCAGTACTCCCAGCAGATAAAGACTTGTGCTTAAGATCTCTTTTAGAATTTCCTTCTTATTCATACCGATTCCAATGTAATCCTTCCCAGCTTACCGGCTCTGAAATCATCCAGTAAAAGCTTTGCCGCCTTTGTTATATCCGGCTCACCGGCTTTCAACAGACAGCCACGCTTTATGGCAACAGCCTCCAGTGTCTTATACGGCTCTGTATAATCATCTTCAATATTATACGCCTTTTTTATACAATTCGGATACCTTTTTGACACATGTTCTATGAAATTGCAAGCCAGTTCCTCAATAACTATTATACCGTCATTGATAGAACCTATATATGCAAGTTTCAGACCTGTCTGCGGATCTTCAAATTTAGGCCATAAAATTCCCGGTGTATCCAATAACTCCAGACTTTTGTTTAATTTTATCCACTGCTTTCCTTTGGTAACGCCTGGCTTGTTTCCTGTCTTTGCGCATGCTCTTCCTGCGTAAGAATTTATAAATGTCGATTTTCCCACATTTGGTATACCGACTACCATGGCTCTGACAGGTCTGTTTATAATGCCTCTTTTTCTGTCTCTTTCTATCTTTTCTTTACAGGCATCAAGTACCATGTCCCTGATCTTTGCAAGACTGCCTTTATTTCTTGAATCTATCTCAAGACAAATGATCCCTTTATTTTTGAAATACTTTATCCATTCTTTGCTTGCATTGGGATCGGCAAGATCAGCCTTGTTTAAAAGAACGATCCTCGATCTGTTCTTCCCCAGCTCATCTATATCGGGATTCCTGCTGGACATAGGGATCCTGGCATCAACTATCTCAATTATCAAATCTATTAATTTAATATCCTCCTGCATCTGACGTTTTGCTTTTGTCATATGTCCCGGATACCAGTTTATGATCTGTTCATTTGCCATATCAATCAACGCCTCTGTCTATAAATCCCATATAACTGTCATTCATGGTCAGTTTAAACCAAGCCCTGCCTTCTATAAGACTCTTGCTGACAGGTCCTATATTTCCCGATCGTGAATCCTCACTGTTGTTCCTGTTATCCCCCAAAACAAAATACTCATCCGCACCAAGTACTATAGGAGATTCTGCAATACCCGGATCGGCTGCTTTATCAAATCCTCCGGTTTCCTGTTTTCCGTTTACATATAAACGTCCGTCACGGAATTCCACTGTGTCTCCCGGAGTTGCGACAACTCTTTTAACATAATAATGGGTATTCTTGTTTCCATTCGGCTTAAAGACGATCACATCTCCGACTTTTGGCTTGAACAAAAGATATGAAAGTCTGCTTATTAAGATGGTCTGTCCGCTGTAAAGGGTATTTTCCATGGACACACCGATTACCGAGGTCTTTGAACCCCAGTTATATGATATGAATACGGCTATGATCATCGCAACCGAAATACCGACAAGATAGTTTATCACTTCCCTGCCGACTTCAGATGAAACTTTTCTTCTTTTTCTTGAAAAACTTAAGCCCTTTTTATTTGACATACCTTACCTCCCCAAAAGAAGCAGCACATATTTTAAATCGGATCTTATATACGTAAAAAAGGGTCATTTCTGACCCTTTTTTTGCAATCGTTTTATCTAAGAACTTCTTTAACCTTAGCTGACTTACCAACTCTGTCTCTTAAGTAGAACAGTTTAGCACGTCTTACTTTACCGTGTCTTACTACTTCAACCTTAACAACGTTGGGTGAATGAAGCGGCCATGTCTTCTCAACGCCTACGCCGTTAGATGTCTTACGTACAGTAAATGTAGCTCTGTTTGAACCACCCTGCATCTTGATAACAGTACCTTCAAAAATCTGAATACGTTCTCTGTTACCTTCCTTGATCTTACCGTGAACCTTTACTGTGTCACCAACCTCAAATGCAGGTACTTCAGCTTTGAGCTGTTCGTCTTCGATAGCTTTGATAATCTCGTTCATTTCTAAATCTCCTTATTGTATGGATGTTCATATCACATCAGTAACAGAGGACCATCTATTTTCGCGACCATGATAGATTACCATATATAATGTCAGAAATCAATAGCTTTCTTTATTTTTTCGCATGTTGAAAAATATTCTTCAATGAATTCTTCGGCATCAGACTCTATAAGATCAAAATTTTTATCCTTTGCCGCGAATTCATGCTGTTTTGCCCTCTCATGAAGTTTTTGTATCCCGATAGTGGCCATGAGACCCTTGACAGCATGTGCATCTATCTCATAACTGTCATATTTCCTATTTTTGACGAACTCCTTCATACGGTTCACTCTGTCAGCACTCTCATCTACGATGCTTGTAAGAATGTCTTTTAAAACCTCATCATCATGTGCGGCATGAGTAAGTGCAACTTCATAATCCATTCCTTCTATATCGGAGAGTCTTTCTCTTAGCGATATATCAGAATCTGATGCTTTAGTATCATCGGGCAAAAATTCCTCAATAAAATCATCCGGATTCTCTTCATCCCTGACACTCTTCAGATCAAGGATCTTATCTTTCGGAAGATATTGTTTTATCGTATTCTCGAGCACTCTGGCTTCAACAGGCTTGGTCAGATAATCGGCAAATCCTGCATCTATATACATCTGTCTGCTTCCCGCAAGCGCATTGGCGGTAAGTACTATTGCCGTTGTATCCCTGTTTAGCGATTCCTTATCTTTCTTTATTATCTTAAGTGTCTCAACACCGTCAGGCTTTGGCATCATATGGTCAAGAAGTATAAGATCATATTTCTTTTCCCTGCATTTTATTATCGCATCATCACCGTTAGAGCAAAGATCGGGTACTATTCCGGTTCTCTTTAAGAACAGTTTGACAATAGTAAGATTTGAATGGTTATCATCTACAGCAAGGACCTTTGCTTCGGGAGCACTGAATTCACAGCTGTCCTCCTGGACATCGTTTTTACTGTAGCCCGTTTCAAAATCTTCTTTTACGGGTGTTTTGTCATATACCTTTACAGGCAGCATTACAGTAAACTTTGAACCTTTTCCGTATTCACTCTCTACATCTATAGAACCACCCAAAGTGTCAACAACACTTTTGACAATGGCAAGACCCAGGCCCGTTCCTTCGATATTCCTGTTCTTTCCTATATCAGCTCTGGAGAAAGCATCGAACAGGTTGGACAGTTCCTCTTTTTTTATTCCTCTTCCTGTATCGGTTACATCAAGGTTTAGTTCGAATATATCTTCAGATCTGTATTTACCTGAAACCGTAAGTATGACCCTTCCTTCATCTGTATACTTCACCGCATTGTTTATTATGTTTATAAGGATCTGTTTGATCCTGAATTCATCTGAATACTGACCATCAGGGATCTCGCCTACTATCTTTGTAACAAAATCAAGACTCTTATCATCGGATCTTTCTCTAATAAGAGGCATTATCTCACTGAGTAATCTTGAAAGCGAATAATTAGTCTTGTTGATCTCAACTTTTCCTGCTTCGATCTTGGAGAAATCAAGAACATCGTTAACAAGTGTAAGTAGCATCTTTCCTGAACTTCTTACGCTTCTTGCATATCTTCCGATAGTCTCATCCTTGTTCTCTCTTAATATCATCTCATTCATTCCGAGAATGGAATTTATCGGAGTTCTTATCTCATGTGACATGCTCGCAAGGAAGCGTGTTTTTGCATTGGACATGTCTACCGCTCTCTGCTTTTCCTCATTTATCTTCTTAAGATCATCCACCTGCTGGATAACTACAAGAGCAAGCATAAAGATAAGGCCTAAAAGCATTGGTATGGAATCGTTTTTCAGCTTGAAAAACAGCACCATCACGATCTCAAGAACGCAAAGTACCATAAAACCTGTAAGGCCTACAGCAGTATATATATATTCATGCAGATGGCCTCTCTTAAGATCTATCAGCAGGATCACAAAACCCGCAAGCACGATAACGCCCAGTATAAGATTGATATACGGCAGAGCCAGACTGTATGAAAAAGTTTCCGTAAGATGCAGTATCGTCCATAAAAGAGCATCTACGCTTGAGATAACAAGAAGGACCGCCATTGCCTTTCTGAATCTCTGATTCTGTATCATATCAATATAGAATATCAGACAAAACGGCAGCATTAGGCAGAACATATAGTTTGATATGCCGTCTATATGGAAATGTCCGAATGCTATAGGATAGATATATGAATTTGTAACGAGCCAGCAGGCGACGATAAATATACCGAATGCACCATAGAACATATTTATCATTCGTCTGTTCTTTATTATAAATACTACTGCGACCAGTATGACTGCAAAAGAGAACATTAAAAGAACAAGGGACATAAAGAATGACAGTCCGTAGTTTTTCATCATCTCATAGTAAAAGCCGCCAAGACTTGATACAAATGTTGTAGGTACTATCTCCGGATGCCTCGTCACCGATATCCTGTCCATGCGGATTTCGGCACCGGAATCTTCAGGTCTCAGTTCCAGTGTTCTGTAATATGTCTTTACGGCACCTCCAGGCATGATCATATCTTCGGATTCTTTGAAACTTGCTCTGACCTCTCCGTTAATATAAATCGTATAATCCTTGCATGCACCGTAAGTTAAGACATCGTTATCTTTGATGTCATCAGGCAGATAGGAAATAATGCTATACTGTGCGTTATAACGCCTGTCTGCGATAAACTCTCTTCTCGTTTTAAATGTATTGCCGTTATCATCTATTACAGTCCACTCTTCTATGAACCTCGGTTCGTCAACAGCTATCCCTTTTGCTTTATCCATTACGTGATAATAGATTATGCATGCAAACGTAAATGTTAAGAACGCAAAAAAGACTGCTTTAGAACATGTCACGATGACATCCTGCAGTCTTTTTTCTGATTTAAATTCAGAATGATTATTCTCTACCACTTATAATACTCCTTGCTACCCTTATCCCTTCACATCTGATGATAACAGAAATATAGTGTTATGTCGAGAATCATTAATCTATCTGTGATTTAAACACACCTCTGAACGCTCTTTCCGACAAAGGCTTGTTATATAGCGTTCTGGAGATTATATATTCTAAGGCTCCGCCTATTATTACAGCTGCATAACCTATGATAACTGCGCCTTTGTATGATAAAACATGATCATATGCCGACATATCGTATCCTACTATTCCCATTGTTATACCAAATGTTATGGTGAACATTATTACGGATATTATAAAGTACTTATATGCAAAAGCCGTATAAAGGAAAAGAATGATTATAAATACGGCAGTTACCAGTAAAGCAGTTACCATGTTGCTTTCCATTGAAGGATAGGCTTTCACAATACTGTATCTGTGTATCACCACAAATGTATAAAATATAAAACAGAATAACACATTTGCGATAACCGGCAGATTTACATTCAGCTTATATTTTAGTCCTGATGACTGAACCATGTCTGTGAGTGAAAGAGATATAAAGAACTGATACATGTACATACTGCACAGTACTATGTATATCGAACCCAAGACATTCTGTCCGCCCGATGTGACCTCAAGCAGAAGTCCTATTGCAAAAAACAGAATGAAACATATGAGATTCAATTTAAATCTGAAACCGTATTTGCAAAGTTTTATAAGTTTAATATATTCTTTCATATCCGCCCCTCTTTTCATCAATTCTTGCTACTTATATGTCTTTATATGAATCGTTAATCTTTTTTCTTATCAGCCAGTTTGAGAAAACAAATCCCGTTATCAGCAGAATTATCGAAATAAAACATATGACATTTGCTGTACCCGGTATCATTCTGGCAACAGCATACATTGTTCCTGCCGGCACCATAAAAGGTATATTTGAAATAAACATAAATGAAAATATCGAGATATATCTTGTCAGGTTGACAGACCATACCGAAACCCAGCTTAGTATCAGTCCCGCAGTTATCGCTCTTTTATAATCCGAAGGTTCGACCACTATCATTGCAGGAAGGATTATATATACCAGACATCTTACAGCCCTTAAGATGCTGTCGATTATTATCGCTTTTCTGAAGAAATCCATTCCGCCGTAAGCAGTTTTCAGATAATTCATTCCAAACGAGCGTTTTCTGTATATCGGTCCGAGTCCGAAGTATTCGCTTGCGATCTCAATAAGACATGCAGCGCAAAAGCACCATATGGATATCATATCGTTATAATGTACATCATTTATCAGTCCTATTATGATCATCAATATCGGAATGATAACATTTACGGCAATAAAATATTTGCTTCCCATTATCGCCCTGTATATCTTGAACATCTCAGTGTTCCTCCCCTTAAAGGCTTTAAACCATACATTTGATCTTAGTGTTGTTTTTCATGACTGCAACACTTATCTGATAAAGCGAAGGTGTTTCCTTAGTCACATTCATCCCTGCAAGCTTATCCAGATCCTGCGCAAGACATATTCCCTCAAAGCCATATGGATTAACGCTAATTGAGTAAAGAATCTCCTTTGCAAGATCTGTGTCACCTGCATCCCCTTTTACAAGAACATACTTTTCTTTTAATTCTTCAACATATCCTTCTTCAACTATATTTCCGTGTTCCATGATCATTGCATAATCAGTGATCATCTCCATATCCGATATATTGTGTGTTGAGAAGAATACGGTATGTTTTCCGTCACCGTTACTTATATATTCGCCTATCAGCCTGCATAACACATCTCTCATCAGAGGATCGAGCGGAGATGCAGGCTCATCCATTATCAACAGATCGGTCTTTCTTGCAAGTGCTCCTGCAAGCATAAGCTTCATCTTGGTTCCGTCGGAAAGATCACCGTTCTTTTTGCTCCAGTCGGGTTTTCCGTCTCCAAAAAGTGCAAGCTCTTCACAGAGTCTTTCGAATTCCTTTGTATCAAAATCATCAAATATCGTTTCACTTATTACTTCGATATCTTTTACGCTCCAGTTTGGAAGGTAATATCTTCCGGGGCCCGTATATCCTATTCTGTTCTTGATCTTTTCGTTTTTTTCTTTTTCATTATTTGAATATTTGTCAAAAAATGTAAGTTCGCCTTCAAAATCAAGTCTTGTTCCGGAAAGCATATTTAGAAGCGTTGTCTTTCCTGCACCGTTCTCGCCTATAAGTGCCGTAGCCAGGCCCTGAGGTATCTTAAGTTCCGGTATGTCAAGTTCAAAATTACTGTATCTTTTCTTTAAGTCTTTTCCCTTTATAACACTGGTGAATTCCATGTTTTTCTCCTCCTCTTATCTTTCTTCTTCCCTTGAAAATTCATATAAAGCCTTTAACATCTCGGTAAGTTCTTTTTCGGAAAGTCCTGCTATATTAGCTGAGTTTATGGCATCGGTCAATGCTTCTTCCACTTTTCTTAAATGCTGCTCTTTAAGCATCTCGCTGTTTTGAGCATTTACATAGTATCCTTTGCCCTGTGCGGCAGTTACCAGACCTTCTTCTTCAAGCTGTTCATAGGCTTTCATTGTCGTGATAACACTTATCTTCAAGTCCTTTGCAAGACCTCTTATTGAAGGAAGGTACTCTCCCTGTTTGAATTTTCCGGTAAGTATGTCTGTTTTGAAAGAATCAGCAATCTGCTGATATATCGGTATACCCGAATTCTGAGACAGTTGCATATCATCACCTCACACGTGTAAATGTTGGTTGTTATCTGTTTATGTGTTATATATACACCTATAACAGATTGATGTCAATACTTTTTTGTAAAAAAAATAAGGCATCCGACTTTTTTAAGCCGAACGCCTTATAAATTCTTATTCGTACGATATTACATCATACCGCCCATTCCGCCGCCTGTGGGCATGGGAGGAACATCCTCTTTGATGTTTGCTACAACAGATTCTGTTGTAAGGAGTGTTGATGCTACTGAGCATGCATTCTGAAGTGCACTTCTTGAAACCTTTGCAGGATCAAGGATACCGGCAGAAACCATATCAACATATTTTTCGTTAAGTGCATCAAAGCCTACACCGGCCTTCTCTTCACGTACCTTGTTAACTATTACGGCACCTTCCAAACCTGCATTGTTAGCTATATGGAACAAAGGAGCTTCCAGAGCCTTTAATACAATGTTTGCACCGGTTTTCTCATCACCTTCAAGTGTGTCAGCAAGTTTTGCGACGTCCTTTGAAGCATGTATATAAGCAGAACCGCCGCCTGCGATGATACCTTCCTCAACAGCAGCACGTGTTGCTGCAAGAGCATCCTCAAGACGAAGCTTGGCTTCCTTCATCTCTGTCTCTGTTGCTGCACCTACACGGATAACAGCTACGCCGCCTGCGAGCTTTGCAAGTCTTTCCTGAAGTTTTTCCTTATCAAAATCAGAAGTCGTCTCTTCTATCTGTCTCTTTATCTGACCGATACGAGCATCGATAGCAGCCTTGTCGCCTGCACCCTCTACGATAACCGTATTCTCTTTAGCAACCTTAACAGATTTAGCTCTTCCGAGCATGTCTATTGTTGCTTCCTTAAGATCAAGGCCGACTTCCTCAGAAATAACCTTACCGCCTGTAAGGATAGCTATATCCTCAAGCATTGCTTTACGTCTGTCACCGTATCCGGGAGCTTTTACTGCAACTACATTGAATGTACCGCGAAGCTTGTTGACAATAAGTGTTGTAAGAGCCTCACCCTCAACATCTTCAGCCACAATAAGAAGCTTTGCACCTGACTGAACGATCTGCTCAAGTATGGGAAGGATCTCCTGAATGTTAGAGATCTTCTTATCCGTAATAAGAATGTAAGGATTATCCAAAACAGCTTCCATCTTCTCTGTATCAGATACCATGTAAGCTGAAATGTATCCTCTGTCGAACTGCATACCTTCAACAAGGTCGAGTTCTGTCTGCATCGTCTTTGATTCTTCTATTGTTATAACGCCGTCACCAGAAACCTTTTCCATTGCATCTGCAACAAGATTTCCGACTTCCTCATCACCTGCAGAAATAGCTGCAACTCTAGCGATATGCTCTTTTCCATTTACTTTAGAGCTCATCTTTGCGATGGCATCAACAGCGACATCGGTTGCCTTTTTCATACCCTTTCTAAGGATTATCGGATTAGCACCTGCAGCTATGTTCTTTATGCCCTCATGGATCATTGCCTGAGCAAGTACAGTAGCTGTTGTGGTACCGTCACCGGCTACGTCATTTGTCTTTGTGGCAACTTCCTTAACAAGCTGAGCGCCCATGTTCTCGAATGCATCCTCAAGTTCGATCTCTTTTGCGATAGTAACACCGTCGTTTGTTATAAGGGGTGTTCCAAAACTCTTGTCAAGAACTACATTTCTGCCTTTGGGGCCAAGTGTTACTCTGACTGTGTCAGCCAGCTGATTTACTCCGCTCTCAAGAGCAGCACGTGCTTCCGCACCATATTTGATCTCTTTTGCCATTGTTAATTCATCTCCTTTTATAAATATCACTCGATAACAGCAAGGATATCAGCCTGCTTAACAATGATGAATTCCTCATCGTCAAGCTTAACATCCGTGCCGGCATACTTAGAATATATTACGTTGTCGCCAACTTTGACTTCCATCTTAACTTCTTTGCCGTCAACAACACCACCGGGGCCTACTGCTATAACCTCTGCCTGCTGTGGTTTTTCCTTGTTCTGACCGGGTAATACGATACCGGATTTGGTTGTCTCTTCCGCAACCAGCTGCTTTAATACGACTCTGTCGCCTAATGGAACTAATTTCATGATAATAGCCTCCTTTGTTATTACTCTAAAAAGATATTTTAATGAATGAAAAAAATATTTCAACTATATGTAATGCTTTTTTATTTTTTTTTTATACTTTTCGCGCCTCATATACGTAAAAAAGGCCGGAAGCATCATCTTCAGGCCTTTTACTCTCATTTAAATATCTATCATCAGATGTTATTAAGAATCTCTGCCGATTCATTTAGTCTGTTTACGATCTCCATCATATCATCAACCACAGCAAGGTTTTTATTTGCTTCCTCATATGAAGCACTCGCCTGTGCTGCCACCTCCTGTGAAACAGCAGAAACATTGCTGATATTGTTAACTATAACATTATTTGCCTGTTCAAGGGCTTTAACAGCCTCACTGAGTCCATCTGAATTTGTATCTATCTCTTTGCTGCAGTTTTGGATCTCAACAAGTTTCTTGCTTGTAGCCGATGCACTTTCACTCTGTCTTTCGTTGTTATCAAGCAGGATGCCTGTTTTTTCAACAACTGATCTTACCTGTTCGGATATCTCATCTATAAGACTCGAAATCTCTGTTGTAGCATTCTGAGTCTGAACCGACAGATTATTTACCTCACCCGCAACAACTGCAAAACCTCTTCCGGCCTCTCCTGCTCTTGCAGCCTCTATAGAAGCATTTAAAGCAAGTAAGGATGTCTGATCCGCAACCTCATTGATCATGGATACTATCTGCTTCATTGACTTTGTGTTTTCTTCAAGTAAAGCAAGCGATGACTTTACATCCTGACCGGCTACCTCGGAAGCTTCAACATCTTTAAGCATCACATTCATGATACTCATGCTCTCATCTATTATCCTTGTCGAGCTCTCGACAGAATCTGTTATCGCATCCGACGTTTGAGTTACCAGTTTGATCTGTTCTTGTATATTGCCTGTCATTTCAAGCTGGTCCTGAACAGAATTGGCTGTATCATTTATTCCGTTTGTGATCTGCGCCATGCTGTTTTGTGTCTCGCCTATAGAAGATCTGAGTGCATTCATCTTAAGAACGCTTTCCTCGATACCAGTCGACATCGTATGTCCGATATCCATTAGCTTCTCAGAGTTTTCTCTCTGTCTTTCTTCTTCTCTGTATACGATATTCATCTTTTCTTTATTGATATCGGATACAAATTTTGTTGACATACAGCAGATAAAGCCGGTAAGACCGATAAAAAGGATCTGCACAATGGCATAATCGGTAGTTATATATCCGTCTTTTACCACAGCCATTCTGTATATGACAGAGAAAATGTTTATCACCTCTGCCGCGATCGTATAAGTTACGGTGAATTTAGGGTCATTGAAAACTACCGTAAGCGCTAAAGCCGGCAGGACACAGACAAATATCATCTGTATCGAAGAAGTTACGACTATCCCAAGATAGAAGAACAAAAAAGAGATCATCATCGCATATCTTATCGCAATGGCATCTCTCTTGTTGTTTGAGATCACGGCGATCACTATTATCGTTATCAGCATGATAACACTGAAGATGATCGCTCTGTCCCATCTTTCACTTTTCAGTATCGCTGCCACAATATTCAATATTATTATCAAAAAGCCCAAAATATTGAACAGTTTGATGGCAGTCTTGTTCTGTCTGATTCTCTCAAAATCCATAGAAATACCTCCCCGTGAGCCCCCACCTGTTAACAACAGATGGTGAAATCACTTACATTTTTAACTATTTTACTAAATGTTTTTACAATTTGAAAGTATTTTTCGTAAATTTTCACAATAATTCCACAAATCGATTCTGACGAATAAATATTTTATGTGATTATTCTGTTCAAATATCATGAGTTCCTTGCATTTTGAGCGTTCTTTATATAGAATAATGAAGGTTAACGGGTAAACATATAAATAAGAAAAGGAAAGATATTATGATAAGTGCAAACAATGTTACTCTTCGATTCGGCAAAAAAGCTCTTTTTGAAGATGTAAATATTAAATTCACGGAAGGAAATTGCTACGGACTTATCGGTGCAAACGGTGCCGGTAAATCAACATTCTTAAAAATACTGTCAGGCGAACTGGAGACAACAAACGGTGATATCGCTATCACTCCGGGCCAGCGTATGTCGGTTCTTGAACAGGATCACTTCAAATATGACGATTATTCAGTAATGGATACCGTTATTCTGGGCAACAAGCGTCTTTATGAGATCATGAAGGAAAAGGATGCGATCTACGCAAAGGAGGATTTCTCTGACGAGGATGGGATCCATGCAAGTGAACTCGAAGCTGAATTTGCCGAGATGGACGGCTGGGAAGCTGAATCAAATGCCGCTATGCTCTTAAACGGACTTGGCATAGATACCGAGTTTCATTACAGCCAGATGAGGGATCTTGACGGTAATCAGAAAGTCAAGGTTTTACTTGCGAAAGCACTTTTCGGAAACCCGGATATCCTTCTTCTGGATGAGCCTACAAACCACCTTGATCTGGATGCTATCGCCTGGCTTGAGGAATTCCTTATAAACTTCGAAAATACGGTAATAGTTGTCAGCCATGACAGATATTTCCTTAATAAAGTATGTACTCATACGGCAGACATAGATTATGGCAAGATCCAACTCTATGCAGGTAACTATGATTTCTGGTACGAGTCAAGTCAGCTTCTTATCAAACAGATGAAGGAAGCAAACAAGAAGAAGGAAGAAAAGATCAAGGAATTGCAGGAATTCATCTCCCGCTTCTCTGCAAACGCTTCCAAGTCAAAACAGGCTACATCAAGAAAAAGAGCTCTCGAGAAGATCGAGCTTGATGAGATCAAGCCTTCTTCAAGAAAATATCCTTATATCGATTTTAGGCCTGACCGAGAGATCGGTAATGAAGTTCTAACGATTGAAAACATAAGCAAGACAATAAACGGTGAAAAAGTCCTTGATAATGTTTCATTCATCATGGGACATGACGATAAGATAGCTTTTGTCGGAAGCAATGAACTTGCAAAGACCACCCTCTTCCAGATACTCATGGGAGAGATCGAACCCGATTCCGGATCATACAAATGGGGTGTTACCACATCACAGGCATATTTCCCCAAAGATAACAGTTCGGAATTCGACAATGACTATACGATCGTTGACTGGCTTACAGGATATTCACCCGTAAAGGATGTCACATACGTAAGAGGTTTCCTCGGAAGAATGCTCTTTGCAGGTGAAGACGGAGTCAAAAAGGTAAAAGTTCTCTCCGGTGGTGAAAAAGTAAGATGTATGCTCTCAAAGATGATGATATCGGGAGCAAACTGTCTCATACTTGACGAGCCTACAAACCATCTTGATATGGAATCAATCACGGCACTTAACGACGGTCTTATCAAATATAAGGGTGTCGCACTCTTTTCATGCCGCGATCATCAGTTTGTTCAGACCACTGCAAACAGGATCATAGAGATAATGCCCGACGGCAGCATAATCGATAAGATCACAACTTACGACGAATACCTTGAAAGCGATGAGATGGCAAGAAAACGTACTGTTTATATCGCTAACAGAGAGGATGATAACATTTGAGATATGTAGATCTTCATACTCACAGTGACAAATCCGACGGCAGTCTCTCACCTTCCGAGCTTGTAGACCTTGCCGTCAGCAAAGATCTTGCTGCAATAGCACTAACTGATCATGATACTACCGAAGGACTTGATGAAGCCATAGTAAGAGGCTTCAAGACAGGTCTTATGGTAATACCAGGAGTTGAGCTTTCCAGCGAATATCACGGACAGGATATACATATAGTAGGTCTCGGTATAGATCATCATCAGGAAGATTTTTGTGAAAAACTAAACGAATTCGTTGATTCAAGAAAAAAACGCAACAGAAAGATGTGTGCCAAGCTTACTGAAGCGGGATTGCCTATCGATTATGATGAACTCATTGCCGCATTTCCTGATTCAGTCATAACCAGAGCTCATTACGCAAGACTTATGACCAAGAAGGGATATGTCAAATCTCCCGCTGAAGCTTTTGAGAGATATATAGGTGATCATGCGCCCTATTTCATCCCTCGTGAAAAAGTCACACCCATGCAGGCAATAGAGCTCATTTTGAGTGCAGACGGTATACCCGTTCTTGCCCACCCCCTTTTATACGGATACGGCAAGGAAAAGCTCGATAACCTCGTACATGAGCTTAAAGACGCGGGACTTGCAGCAATGGAAGTATATTACAGTACGTATTCCGCTTCAGATGAACGTGACATGCGTGAACTTGCAAAGAAGTATGATCTTTTGGAAAGCGGCGGAAGCGATTTTCACGGAAAGGCAAAACCCGGCCTTGAACTCGGAACCGGATACAGCTCTCTTCGTGTCCCCGAATATGTATTGACATATCTGTTGCATTATAAAAAGAACATGTACAGAAACAGGCAAGACTTATCATGAACAGAAAAATACTATTTACCGACATGGATGGTACTCTTCTTAATAACAAGTCTCAGGTAAGTGAATACACTCGAGGTGTGATAAAAGAAGTAACTGAGGCCGGTCATGTTATAGTACTGTCTTCCGGTCGTTCAATACACAGCATTTTGGATACGGCAAAAAAACTTGATATCCTCTTCCCCGGCATGTATATATGTGCTGCCAACGGTGCAATGATATATGAATGTGATACTAAAAAGACTCTTCTGTATGAGCCTGTATCGATCGATGATGTAAAAAATATCTGGCCGATGGCCTTATCCGAAAACATACATATTCAGACTTATACCGATGATAAACTTATTGTCCCTTCTGTCAGCAGAGAGGTTGATTATTACATGATAAGATGTCCTCATCCTCTGATAGTAACCGACACACCGTGGGAATATCTTAAGAAACCGCCTGTAAAGATGCTTGCAATCGATCTTGATGATCACGAAAAGCTTGCAACATTCGGTAAAAAGGTTCATGATATGTATCCTCATCTCAATACTCTTTTTTCAAATGAATGGTATCTTGAAGTAATATCTTCAAAAGCCGGAAAAGGCAGTTCACTGAAATGGTTATGCAATTATCTGAATATTCCGATTTCTCAGTCCTACGCAGCAGGTGATGCATACAATGATGTTTCTATGATAGAGGCTGCAGGCACGGGTATCGCAATGTCAAACGGTGACCCTGCAATTTTTGAATTTGCAGATATATTATCAGAATTTGACAATGACAATGACGGACTTTCACAATATATAGTAAAAGAATTTATTTAGTACACAATTTTGCAAAAAATTGATTTGCTTTTTTGAATATTATAGATATAATATTTGTAAGAGAGGTGAATGATTATGGGAATAAAAGATGTTATTGACACCGTCAAAAAACCCACAACCTTGTTTTTTGATGGAGAGTATTACAGCAGTGTAGACGAATTATGTACTGCATGTAATATTCAAAGGGCGGATTACACACAAGTAAAGGCTACTCATCGTGACTGGGATGCGATGAATGTTGTTGACTTCCTTGTAAAGTCTAACAAGGGCGTTTTACCTTCAAAGAATCCGGACCACAAGGCTAAAGTTGCCGCTGCCGCTGCCGAAGCTGCCGTTGCAGCTGCCAAGGCTGCCGAACAGAAAGCTAAAGCCGCTGAAGAAAAGGTTAAGGCTGCCGAAGAAAAGGTCAAGGAGACCGAAGAACAGATCAAAGCTGCTTCTGTTTCAATACCTGCTCCTAAGGCTGAAGAGAAACCTGCTCCAGCAAAAGCTGAAGAAAAGGCACCCGAAGCACCTAAGGCTGAAGAAAAGCCCGCTCCGGCCAAGGCTGACGAAAAGCCTGCAGCTAAAGAAGCTGAACCCGAAAAGGTTGAAGAAAAAGCTGCGGTTGAAGAACCCAAGACCAAGGATGCTCCTGCTCCTAAGGCAGAAGAAGTAAAACCTGATGACAAGAAAAAGGAGGAAGTAGAAACAGCTATGAATGAATATGATTACACCCAGTCTGCAGCAAAACCGGCTCCTGCTCCCAGCGGAAGCACAGCAAAAGCATTTGATGAGTTGCTTGTTAACCTTAACATCGCAAAGGATGGTTTCCTTGTAGTTAAGCAGGTACAGGCAGATATGTCTGATCTTGATATCGTCAATGCGATCCTCACAACAAAGGGCAATCCTATTGGTGAGACATCTAAGGACTTTGACGAACTGCTCAATAACCTTAATACTCCTAAGGTTGGATTCCAGTATGTTAAGCAGATCCACAATGATTGGACAGATCTCGATGTTATCAATGCTATCATCAAGAGCAGATAAAATTATCAATATCAAAAGAGATACGGCGAAAACCGTATCTCTTTTTTTCTTTAAATATTTATCACTTCTACTCTTCTTTCGGAAGTTCTGAAATACAATGAGGACACTTTGTAGCCTTGATGGAAATCGTCTCGTGGCAGAAAGGACACTCTTTTGTTGTAGGTGCTTCCTCTTCTTTTTTCTTCTTAGGCATCTTGTTGATCGCTTTGATTATTATGAAGATAACAAGTGCGATAAGAAGGAAATTGATCACAGCTGCGATAAATGCACCGTAATTAAGTGATGCAGCCTCTTCTCCCTCACCGAATTTCACACAAAGCTCAGAAAAATCAAGTCCTCCGGTCAACAAAGAAAGCAACGGCATAATGATATCATTTACCAGTGAAGTAACGATCGCAGTAAAAGCTCCGCCGATGATAACACCGACTGCCATATCCATCACATTGCCTTTTGAGATAAATTCCTTGAATTCCTTAACAAATGACTTCATACTGACCTCCTTTATATTGTGTTTTTATGTAAAAATCATTCATATTATATCAATATATATGACAAATTAAAACATATTTTGAAAAAATCCAAAAATTTATGCAAAACAATTTAAAAAAGCAGCAAAAAGTAATATAATAAAAACAATGGAGGAAATGTTTAATGGGATTAAAAGATTTAGTGTCAAAGAAGCCTACTACGCTGTATTTTGACGGAAGTTACTATGATACTATCGATGAGCTTTTAGCCGATTGTCAGATTGATAAAGCTGACTACAACAATGAACGAGCTGCCCACCGTGACTGGGAGCCTGTCAACGTTGTAGATAACCTTGTCAAGAACAAAAAAGGTGTTCTGCCTTCAAAGATAAAGGCTATCAAAGCTGCCGAAGAAAAGGCTGCTGCTCTTAAAGCCGCAGCTGAAGCAAAGGCTGCTCAGGAAGCTCGTATCGCTGCAGAAAAAGCTGCAGAAGAAGCTCGTATCGCTGCTGAAAAAGCTGCCGCTGAGGAAGCTGCAAGAGCTGCCGCTGAAGCAAAAGCCGCTGAAGAAGCTCGTATCGCTGCTGAAAAGGCTGCCGAAGAAGCAAGACGTGCCGCTGAAGAAAAAGCTGCTGAAGAAGCAAGACGTGCCGCTGAAGAAGCTCGTATCGCTGCAGAAAGAGCTGCAGCCGAAGAAGCTGCAAGAAAAGCTGCCGAAGAAAGAGCTGCCGAAGAAGCCAAACTCGCTCTCGATGGAAGAACAGCTCCTCTTCCGGAACTCAGCATACCAGCTCCGCCGGAAGATAATGAAGAAACTCTCGCTGCAGAACAGGCCGCACGTGAAGCTGCAGAAAAAGCCGCTGCACTTGAGGAAGCCCGCCTTGCTGCGGAAGCCAGGGCCGCTGAAGAAGCTGAAAAAGCCGCTGCTCTCGCTAAGGCTGCAGAGGAAGCAATGGCTGCCGCTCAAAGAGCTATAGCCGAAGCCAAGGAAGCCGAAGAAAGAGCTAAACGTGAAGCTGAAGAAAGAGCTGCCGAAGAAGCAAGACTCGCTGCTGAAGCACAGCGTGCTCTTGAAGAAGCCGCTAAAGCTGCTGAAGAAGCAAGACGCGCCAGAGAAGCCAAAGCTGCTGAGGATGCAAGACGTGCCGAAGAAGCAAGACTTGCACTTGAAGAAGCTGCTCTTGCTGCGGAACAGGCTGCCGCTGAAGAAGAAGCTGCAAGAGCCGAAGCTGAAGCAAAGGCCCGTGAGGAAGAACAGGCTGCTTTGGAAGCTGCAATGGCTGAACAGGACGCTACAAATGCAATAGATGAAGTTGCCAGAGCTCAGTTCGCTGCTGAGGTTGCTGCTAAAGAACAAAAAGAACTCGAAGAAGCTCTCGCAAACAGAGTTATTGTTTCACCCGAAGAACAGCTCGAGATAGAAAAAGCCATACTTGATGCTCAGGAAAAATATGCAAACGCCAAGGCTGCCGCTGCTAAGGCTGCCGAAGAAAAGGCCGCTGCTGAAGCTATCGCTATTGAGAAACGTATGGAAGCTGAAGCAAAAGCTCTTGCAAAAGCAAAAGCCGAAGCTGAACATCAGGCTGCTCTCGAACTTACAAGAATGCTTGAAGAAGCTTACGATGCAGCCAAGGTTGCCGCTCAGTTCCATCCTGTTATCGAAGAACCCGAACCGGAACCTGTATCAACCTATGATATACCGATAGATATACAGCTTCTTATCGGAAACTTAGGGATCACAAGTGATGCATTCCTGGCAGTTAAAAAGAATCATATGGACAAGACGGACCTTGAAGTTATCAATGTGATAATCAAAGGCGGTGCTTGATCTCAGATCAGAAATAAGACATAATAAGGGCGGATTTATCAATCCGCCCTTTCTCTTTTATGCTTCCACTATCAGATATCTTCCGTCAGGAAGTACAAAAACCTCATCTGCTTCCAGTATTTCTTCTTCATCGGCACCGTCCGTATCAATGCACTCCTCATCAAAATATTCCCATACTTCTTTGGGAGTATCTACGACAACAGCCATGACTTCAGAGAGAAAATCATCTGCTTCCTGTCTTGTTGCGGCAACCTCCTGCGGAAAAAGCTTTGTCTGTTCTTCCAGGAAAGTATCAAGTACAGCTTCATCAAAATTATACATATGCACACCCCTTTCAATCGTAACCCGTCTCTCAGTTTACATGAGTTTCAACAGTAAACCTTCTTGTTTTTCTGAAATCATTTACTTCTTTTTCAATATGCTTATCGGCTTCTTTTCTCGCCTCCTTAACGAACAACTCCTGTGAATTTAATCTATCCTTCTTGTTCTTTTCTTTAATATATGTTCCGTCAGGCATAAGAATGTGAGCTTTCACATTATCCTTCAGTTCCATATCCAGGATATGATAGACTTTTCTCTTTAACTCGCCTTGTTCAATAGGAAACAGTATCTCTACTCTTCTCTCTAAATTTCTGGGCATCCAGTCCGCACTCCCGCAATACACCTCGGGCATACCATTATTTTCAAAATAGAATATCCTGCTGTGTTCAAGGAAGTTTCCTATTATAGATCGTACGGTTATATTATCGCTCACTCCGGGAATCCCCACTTTAAGGCAGCATATGCCTCTTACTATAAGTTCTATTTTTACACCTGCAATTGAAGCCTCATACAGGGCTTTTATAATGTCCTGATCGCAGAGAGAATTAAGCTTTGCTATTATATGTGCAGTTTTTCCTTTCTTGGCAAACTTCTTTTCACGATCTATCAGCTCAAGGAATTTATCCTTAAGCCATAACGGAGCAAGGGAAAGTTTATTCCATACCTCAGGTTCCGAATAACCAGAAAGCATATTGAATACGGCAGTCGCATCCTCACCGAATGATTCTCTGCATGTGAATAAACCTATATCTGTATAAAGCTTAGCTGTAGCATCATTGTAATTACCTGTTCCAAGATGAACATATCTTCTTATGCCGTCATCTTCTTTTCTTACAACCAGTGTGATCTTACTGTGAGTTTTAAGTCCCACAAGTCCGTATATAACATGACAGCCGGCATGCTCAAGCTTTCTTGCCCACACTATGTTGTTTTCTTCATCAAAACGTGCTTTAAGCTCAACCAAAACCGTTACCTGCTTACCGTTTTCGGCTGCAGTCGCAAGTGCCGCTATAATGGGTGAATTACCAGAAACTCTGTAAAGCGTCTGCTTAATAGCAAGTACATTGGGATCAACGCTAGCTTCTTTTATAAAGTCTACAACAGGCTCAAACGATTCATAAGGATGATGCATAAGGATATCTTTTTCCCTTATCGCATCAAATACCGATGCCTTGTCCCTAATCTCATAGACGGGTGAAGGGATATGTGGCTTCACCTTAAGTTCATCATATCCTTCCATTCCGTATATCTTCATCAGGAATGTCAGATCAAGAGGTCCGCCGATATAGTATATATCTTCTTCTTTTATGACCAGTTCGTTCTTAAGTATGGCAACGAGCTGCTCATCACAGTTCTCATCTATCTCAAGACGGATAACTTCACCCCACTGTCTCTTTTTTATCTGTCTTTCTATCTCTTTTAAGAGGTCGGCAGCTTCATCTTCATCTATAGTAAGGTCGGCATTTCTCATTATCCTGAACTGACATGTTGATACGATATCATAATGCAAAAACAGCTTGCTGATATACATCTCTATCATGTCTTCCAAAAGTATTACAGTCCTTACATCACCGGATGACGGAATCTCTATGACACGCTGTAGAACACTCGGAACCTGTACAGTCGCAAATTCTATCTCCTTTTCGGGATCATCCTTTTTATGTACGATAGCTCCTATATTAAGAGATTTGTTTCTGATTAGCGGAAAAGGTCTCGAACTGTCAACAGCCATAGGTGTAAGGACAGGGTAAACGTTTGACATGAAGTATTTCTCGATGAACTTTTCCTGTCTTGAATTAAGCTCGCTGTTCTTATTAAGTATAATAAGACCGTTATCCTTAAGCTCCTCCATCAGATTGTTATATACATCATACTGTTCCAAGACAAGCTTATGGGTGCTGACATCGATACGATCAAGCTGTTCTCTTGCAGTAAGGCCTGCAATATCAGCCTTTCGGTAATCGGCGTTTACCATGTCTTTCAGCGAAGCTACCCTTATCATGAAAAACTCATCAAGGTTTGATGCTGTTATGCTCAAAAACTTCAGTCTTTCAAAGAGACCTATCTCGGGATCTTTGGCTTCACTCAATACCCTGGCATCAAATTTAAGCCAGCTTAGTTCCCTGTTATAATAATATTCCGGATTCTTCAGTTCCTTTTTTGACATAATCTATATTCCTTCTTCAAATCCTAAGAGATAATCTATAAATTGCTGTGCACTCCTGCCTGAGAAGCCCCCATGGCTCATCTCCCATTTATTCGCTTCCAGCATGAGCTTTTCATCGCTTAGGTTTATCCCGTTTCTTTCAGCCAGGACTCTTACAATGTTCTGATATTCCTTCTTGTCCGGTGAACTAAAGTAGATCGTAACACCAAATCTTGCTACAAGCGAGAATTTCTCCTGCATAGTATCGCTAAGGTGCAGGTTATTCTCCCTTTCCGTTATGGTCTCATTTACGATATGCCTTCTGTTGCTTGTAGCATATATGAGAACATTTGAAGGTTTCTTTTCAAGTCCGCCTTCGATCACAGCCTTAAGATATTTGTACTCGATCTCAAAATCCTCAAAACTTAAGTCATCCATGAATATGATGAACTTGTAATTACGGTTTTTTATCTGAGCGATAACATCATTTAACATCTTAAACTGATGCTTATATATCTCTATTATCCTTAAGCCCTTATCATAATACGCGTTAGCGATAGCTTTTATAGATGAGGACTTACCTGTACCCGCATCACCGAACAGCAGACAGTTATTTGCTTTTCTTCCGTTCACAAACGCTTCGGTATTGTCTATGAGTTTCTTTTTTGCTATCTCATATCCAACAAGATCATCGAGTTTTACATGCGCAATGTTAAGAATCGGAACAATTGTTGTTCCTTTGGGACTACCGACTACCCTGAAGGCTTTATGAAGTCCAAATCTTCCGACACCGTATTCCTTGTAAAACATTGTAAGCGAATACTTCATATCACTTGCGGTATCATCCTGCCTGAATTTACGTGCAAGTGTACAGATACGCTCCTTGATCCTCTGGTTGTAGACCTTGCTCATTTCAGATGATGCTTCGTAATCCTCTATCAGAAAAAAGCAGTTTATACCAAGCCACTCATTTATCTTTGAAAAATCATAATCAAACAGTTTCTTGAATATCTTAATGTCATGAAGAACGGCATCGTTAATCGATCCTTCAACAGGGCCGACTATCTCTGTTGCTCTGCTGTAGCTGTTCTCGTTATTTACAAGAATATCAGTCAGATAGCAGTGCCAGAGATTACCGTAGAATCCATGATTTCCCGCAAGTTCTATAAGCTTATGGATGCACTCATAAAACAGTTCTCTAAGCTCTGCCTTAAGCTCCTCGTCATAATCCGATCCGTTCTCAAAACAGTCGATCATATAGGCCATATCGTACAGTATCTCATTCTCGTCAGGCCTGTATACTATTAATTCGTCAGTCAGCATTTTTTCTTTACCTCTGTATACTAATATAAGTTAATCTTAACCCAGAATATCTATGATATCAAGGAAATTGGTGTTATACTTAAAGTAAGGATAAACATATATTTAAAGCAAAGGCGAAAACATGAATAAGAATGTAAAAGCCATCTTAATAACGTTATGTATTCTCCTTACGATATCGGTGATCTATATCGTCCGTTATGTCATGGATCAGAAAAGTTTAAACAGTGAAGACTATATAGGCAACACTGTATATAATCTTTTAAATGACGGTAAATTCTGTGAGCATGACGGCAAGGTTTACTTTGCCAATTCCTACGATAATGATGCCCTTTATGTTATGAATTCGGATGAGACCAATGTAAAAAAGATAATCTCCACTGCTGTCATATCATTAAATGTTGATGATTCACGTGTGTATTATTCCATGTCAGCAAAATCAAGCGGTCAGGGACTCGGTTACGTAAGAAAGTCTGCAGGTCTCTACAGTATAACTCACAACGGAAGTTCTTCCATCTGCTATACTACAAATCCCGTTGCAAGCGCATTGCTTTACGGAAACAGACTGTATTATCAAAACTATATAAAGTCATCAGGTACGACCATATATTCTGTCACAACTCACAAAAAAGATAACCATCAGGTAGTTGATCAGATGATAAGCTTTGTAAATCCACACTGGGGATATATTTATTACGGAAATATGTCTGATAATCATCACCTTTACATATATGATCCCACTACCGAACAGTCCGAGGATTACTGGGCTCACGATGTTTATATGCCGGCTTACGATGACGACGGCTGGATATATTTCATTGATCCGAATACGGACTATGAACTGCACAGATATAATCCCCAGTCTGACACTGAAGAGACCATCACCAATGAACGTCTTGACTTCTACAACAAGATCGGCGATCTGATCTATTATCAGGTTAGCGTGAATGATCCAGCTCTTCATCGTGTAAATACTGACGGCAACAATGATATAGTCATCGCTGAAGGTGTTTATAAAGACATTCAGACAACATCCAACTATGTATATTTCCGCCCGTTTGATAATGACAGTGTCACATATCATGCAAACCATTACGGAACACTCAAGGTCGAGCAGTTCGACCCAGGCATCAAAAAATAATTAATGTTAAAAAAATCCGGAGGACCAATGCGTAGCAAAAAGTCTTCCGGATCATTTTTTCAATATAATTATCTGGACATCAGATCATCGAGCATCTCCTGCATCGTCTTTCTGAATATCGGATGTCTCTTGTAAGGAGCTATCTCGGCCATGGGACGAAGTACAAATTCTCTGTTCTCTATATCCACATGAGGAATTATAAGATCATCACTGTCATATACAAGATCATCATAGAATATAACATCCATATCAAGAGTTCTCGGACCCCAATGAACGTCTCTTACTCTTCCCGCATCATTCTCGAGTTCATGAAGAACATCCAAAAGTTCCATAGGACGAAGCAATGTCTTTATATAGCATGCACCGTTTAAGAAATCATCCTGCACAACATTTCCGTACGGTTTCGTCTCTATGAGAGATGAGTTCTGGATCATCTTGCAGTCATTTCTGTCACAGAGTTTAAACAGAGCTTTCTCTATGTTTTCTTCTCTGTCACCGAGATTTGAACCATATGAAAGATATGCATCAGACCATCTTCTGCTTATCTTTACTGATATTGAATCAAATTCCATCGGTACGGGAGCCTGAGGCTTCTTAACCTCTATATCAACAGCTTCGATCTTTGTGAAGTTTTCCAGTATTGCCTGGGCAACTTTCTCGGCGACTGTCTCAATAAGATCATATGTCTTCAATGTGACTTCGTCTTTGATAGTCTGACATACCGCAGCATAATCCGTAGTCAGTTCCACATCATCTTCCGTAGCAGCATCTTTAAGGTCTGTGTACAACGTAGCGTTGATAAAAAAGTTCTGACCTTTTTCACGTTCAGATTCATAAACACCATGATACGCAAATACTTTTAGATTCTCGATTTTGATCTGATCCATACGCATACCCTCCAACTTCTTGTCATAACCCCTAAATACCATTCATTTACATATATCTCTTCACAGCTTCTATCATCTTCACTGCCTGCACATGTTCCTTTACGTCATGAACACGTAAAAACATCATGTTTTTTAGACATCCGAAGACTCCGAGAGCTACAGTTCCGATAAGTCTTTCTTCCTTGGGTATATCAAGTACATTTCCTACTACGGATTTCCTGCTTACTCCGAGCAAAACAGGATAGCCGAGTCTGTTTATTTCATTAAGAGAAGCTATTATCTCAAGGTTTTGATCTGTATCTTTCGCGAATCCCACTCCGGGATCGAGTATTATCTTGTTCTTATCGATTCCGGCTGCTGTTGCAATGTCAACGCACTCCTTAAGATCATTTATGGAATCTCTTACGAAGTCGTTATAATCCGTATCTTTTCTGTTATGCATAAGACAGCAGGCAATATTTGCTTTAGCTATTACATCAGCCATTTTGCCGTCATATTTAAGTCCCCAGATATCATTTATAAGATCGGCACCTGCATTTATCCCCGCGGCTGCAACATCTGCTTTATATGTATCAAGGCTGACTGGAAGATCCGTCTCTTTCTTAACTGCTTCAATAACGGGAACAACTCTTTCGATTTCTTCTTCTGATGAGATCATCGTATAACCGGGCCTTGTGGATTCACCTCCGATATCAATGATATCAGCTCCTTCATCCTGCATTGCCACAGCTCTTCTTATGGCTGAATCTATCTTTGTGTATGAATTACCGTCATAAAATGAATCGGGCGTTACATTAAGAATGCCCATTATGTAAGTATGGCCGCTTGTTTTAAAATCCTTACTTCCGATTACCATCTTACATCCTCATAAGTCTGAAGCATGCTCTCTTCATCTTTTCATCTTCAAATGCGCCTCTTGATACACAGGTAACTGTTGTACTTCCGGGCTTTTTAACTCCGCGCATTGTCATGCACATATGCTCAGCTTCAATTACAACCATGGCACCTTCACATTTAAGCTCATCCATGATCGCATCCGCTATCTGTGCAGTCATCCTCTCCTGCAGCTGGGGTCTTTTTGCAAATACCTCCACAGTCCTTGCCAGCTTGCTTAATCCTACAACCTCGCCGTTTGGTATATAAGCAACATGCGCCTTACCGTAAAAAGGCAAAAGATGATGCTCGCACATTGAATAAAAAGTGATATCTTTTTCAAGTACTATTTCCGAGTTATCACAGGTAAAGCGTTTTGAAAGATGTGTCGATGCACTCTCATCCATTCCCGCAAAAATCTCTTCATACATACGTGCTATACGCGATGGTGTATCTTTCAGTCCTTCCCTGTCAGGATCTTCTCCGATCCCCTCCAGGATCATTCTGACTGCTTCTTCTATCTTGTTCTTGTCTACCATTTTAGTCTATATACTCCTTTGGCTAAAGTATACCACATTTTAACAGTCTCAATCAATTAAGGCCACTATCTTACCCTTATATCCGTTAAAACGCACTGATCACCAGTAAGAGCAACACAGATCTGTTTTGGAGTCTCTTTAAGTACCGTCACATTCCTTAAATTCAGTCCAGCTGCTTCCGTATAAGTTTCGATCCTGTTGCCTTTTCTTTCTATTTCTACTTCACATTCAAAGCCTTCCCTGTTTTTCTCAAGCCACTTGTCCCAGTCTTTAAATCTTTCGGTTTTCTGTATCTGAATAGTGTTTTCGGCAAATTCTTTTTCTCTGTCGGTCTCACCGTTGAGTTTTATCAGGGCATATTCCCTGTAATTTGAACCGTTAACGGTGTTATCGTCAGAACTGTATATAAGAATATACGGACAATTCCATACGAGACTGGCAGAAGGAAGACTCATCGTATGAAAAATGAAATTCAGATCTTTATTTAACACGATTCCTTGGGTGTTCTTTGATCTTGTCTTATCTATCTGCAGATTAGGCAGATCACCTTCAAGACGGTTTAAATACGATATCTTGCTTGCTATACGCTCAATATCGGAATCACCCACTTCAGTATCGGTCTTTTCGATCATAAATTCAGATAAGATACAGTGTTCACCCGTAATGCCTATATATGCATACTTCGAGCTGTCCTGTAATGCGATCGTCACTTCATGAGCACCATAAGCGTCAGAAACAATGATCCTTACATGATCTTCATATCTTCCAGCTCTAATTCTGAATATGTTTTGATCAATCTGATCAGTATCTTTCCTGTTATCATCTAATGCGATCTCTTTTGATGTCATATTCCTTGCTGCAGTACATACAACATTTCCGTCAAACCATATCTCACCGTATTCAAGATAATGGAATGCCTTGATCGTCTTTTTATCATCATGCACTCTTCCGTCAAAGGAATCATATATAATAAGAGACGGAGTAGAAAACCCGTCGTCCTTCTTTTTGTTCTCCGAAAACTTAAAGCTGATATCGGTATAGACATTCTCGATCAGTATACCCTTTTGTATATCAGTTCTGTATTCATCACACTCTAACTGTTCTTTAAACGCATTATCAGTCTGATCATCGCTCATCTCATACCCGGAATCAGAGTCTATCAGTTTCACCATCACGGTCGAGAATCTGGGATCAAACATTTTGCCTGCTTCTCTTATGAATTCCTCTCTGACTACAGTCTGAGGGAAGGGAGCTCTGAAACTCTTTGTGGATGTAAGATTATCGTAGTGATCGGCAACTGATATTATTCGGGCTACTTCAGGTATCTCATCACCTTTAAGTCCGTTTGGATAACCGCTTCCGTCATATCTTTCATTCACATAATGAGCTCCGTCTTTAAGATAAGGATAATCGCTTATACTTGAAAGCAGTTTATCTCCGATCATGGTCTTTTGATTAAGTATCTCAATCTCTTCTTCGGTAAGCTTATCATCGGTATCTTTTGTAGGATCCATCACTCCTATATTTCCGACATCATGAAGCAGCGCACTGTAATATATCTCATCACAGGCTTTATCATTCTTACCGCATGCTTTAGCTATCTTTCTTGCATAATCGGCAACTCTGTGCGAATGCCCTACGGAATAC
Source organism: Lachnospiraceae bacterium (assembly GCA_016286035.1). Classification (GTDB taxonomy): domain Bacteria; phylum Bacillota; class Clostridia; order Lachnospirales; family Lachnospiraceae; genus Colinaster. The sequence goes on along the minus strand of JAEERY010000034.1, from coordinate 21,253 downwards.
TCATCCTTTTCATCGATCGCATTTACAAAAGCACTTGCAGTCTGTTCAAAAAGATTCTGCATGTTCTGTCTCTCTTCTTTTAAGAACTCGATCTCACGTCTGTTAGACTTTTCGAGTTTATCATTGATGTCATAAAGAGCAAAAATATAGGTGATCATTGCTACACCGACAATTGCCATGTTTGTCAGTGACAATCCGTATGCAAATATCTGTATTATAGATGCAATTATGGGCAGTACAACAAACAGAACGATCGAGAAGACTACACCCTTGCTCAATCTTTTACGATACTGTATTACAACAGTAAGTATTATTAACGGCGTTATCAGCGGAAAAACATAGCAGAGAATGAACCCCGGGCCTCTCTGATATCTGTTTAACTCATCAAAATAGTAATACAGACCCGTAAAGGCGGATATCACAACCATAAGGATACCTATATATCCCAGTATCCTTACAGCGATAAGTCTCTTTGGTATCTTTTCCATTTCACCTTCATTCATCAGAAGATCCATCAGATAAAGATTCAGTGAAAGTATGACTACAAGTGTTAGAGAATACACCAGAAAGTTTGTGACCCTGACCATTATATAACCCTTTGAGCTCATATCTCCGGAATACATATAAGCCAGACGATCAAAATAGAGTAAAAGCATCGAACTTAATTCAAGCGCAAGCAAAGAAAACCTTCTTCTTTTTGGAAGTGCTCTTGCTATCAGAACAAAAAGCGCGAAGGTACCGCATGCACTGCTTAAAACCAGCATTATATTCAATTGATTTGCTTTTATCAGTTCGACCATAATAATCGATCACTCCTATTTATGAAGAAGGAAAAACTCATCAAGCTTCTCCAAAAGATTTTCTCTTGATATGGTTTTAAGGAAATATCCTTCTGGTTTGAGTTCCAAAACTGCCATAACACTTTCCTTGTCACTCTTTCCGGTAAGAAACATGACCGGGATATCTTTTGTTTCATCATCATTCCTTAGCATTTCAAGGACCTGGGGACCGCTTGTTACCGGCATTTCATGATCGAGCAGAATAAGATCCGCCTTGTTTTTTCCAAGCCACTTGATGGCTTGAAGACCGGAGTTTGCCATAAACACTTTATATCTGTCCTTTAACCACTCTCTTACCAGAGAAAGATAATTCGGGTCATCATCTACAATAAGGATCTGTTTTTTAAATTCTCCCGAATCAACCTTTTTATAAAGATCCACAACGCAGTTTACATACTCTTCGTTGTTCAAAGGTCTGTTGAATGTTTTATAGATCAGATCTCCCGGGACATGATCACATGCAAAATGAATATCCTGTGCTTCACCTATCATTATCATCAGAACATTATCGTCCTTCATCTTGTCATCAAGAAAGTGAAGGACATTTTCATGAGGTCTTTTCCCTTCATCCATATACAGTGTGATAAAGGAAGTACCATCCCACTTGGCATTGATGTTGTTTATATCCCACGGGACGAATTCACATTCTATGTTTGAACCTGCGATCTTTCCTACAAGTACACGCACCAGAAAGGATTCTTTCTCTGCGATTATCATCATTTTATTCGGCACGTCTTATTCTCCTTTACCCTATAGACTTAAGCAGGTTTTCCATACCTTCCCAGTCAAACACCTTTAGCATCTTGCTTACATTATCTATAATCTCGTCATCTTTATCAGGCAGTTTATATTTGCCAAGCTGATCAAGTATCATTTCAACGGCATCATAATCCATCTGAGGTACGACTTCTTTTAATGCCTCATAAGCACTTTTAAGCTCATCTTTACTTATCGGTTCCTTGTCGGTTGTATCCTCTTTCTTTCGAAGCAAAGACAGTTTATCCTTAAATGACATCAGATCTTCAAGGAATATGTCGGCATTGTCATCTATAAATTCCATATCCTTATGATTACCGGCATCTTCCAGATTTTTGGCCATTTCAGAAAGAGCATTTGCACCGATGATACGTGCAGAAGTCTTAAGAGAATGCACTTTAACCGTGAACAGTTTTATGTTTTTGCCCTTATATGCTTTTTCTATTACGTCATGGTTACTGTCGATCGTATCATAGAACATGTTGAGAGCAGTTATGTAAGATCCTATTCCTCCGGAAGCTTTTATTCCGTCCAGAACAGATATATCCTTTACACCTTCTATCCACAGCATATCTTCGGGAAGCTCATCGAGATCTTCAACCGCATCATCCCTGGTAGGCTTTATCATTATCTCTTCGGGCAGATGACGCATTATGGCTTTTTCAAGCGAAACGGAATCTATCGGCTTTGCAAGATAACCGTCAAAGCCTTTTGATCTGTAGAACTCTTCTCCGGCAGTTGCATTTGCTGTAAGCGCATATACAGGAAGATCGGGATGTGTCTCTCTTATCCTTTCAAGAGTTTCCACACCATCCATTCCCGGCATCATATGATCCAGAAGAACAACATCAAAACTTCCGAATTTAATCTTTTCGAGACATTCTTCACCGCTTGATGCAGTAGTGACAAAAATCTTTGTCGCTTTTAAGAGGTTCCTGATAACACTTAAGTTCATTGGATTATCGTCTACGACGAGAACTTCAGCATCCGGAGCTATAAACTGAGGAATATACGGACCTTTTGCACCTTCATCCTTATTTTCATCAAAGATGCCCATAACTCTTTCATCAGCGATCTTCTGATCAAGAGTAAATATAAATTCGGAACCTTCACCGTAAACACTTTCGCACCAGAGTTTTCCGTTCATCAGTTCAACGAATCTTCTTGAAATATCAAGTCCAAGTCCCGTTCCCTGAATTCCGCTGTTCTTAACTTCATCAAGTCTCTCATATGCGGTAAAGAGTTTGTCCGTATCTTCCGGTTTTATTCCTATTCCCGTATCTTTTACAGAAAATCTGAGACTGCATCTGTCTTCTACTTTACTCTCAACGGATATCTTTAACGTAAAGCCTCCGACATCCGTATATTTGACGGCATTTGTCAGTAGATTTAAGAGAACCTGTTTTATCTTTCCGCAATCACCGTACATACGAACCGGAAGATTGCTGTCAATATCGATATTGAATACAAGATCCTTCTCAGCACTCTTTACTTTTATCATCGATATGATAGATCTGATATTCTCTTCAACATCATATTCCTGTTCTACAAGATTCATCTTGCCCGACTCGATCTTTGACATATCGAGCAGGTTGTTCACAAGACTAAGCAGTGAGTCTGATGCATTTCTAATATCAAGGGCATAATTGATGACAGAAAGGAAGTACGGTTTGGGAACTCCCGTTGCATCCTCTCTTAAGATCATCTCATCCATTCCCATTATGGTATTGATCGGAGTTCTTATCTCATGGGACATGTTGGCAAGGAAGCGTGACTTTGCTGTATTTGCTCTTTCAGCTTCATCCTTGGCTTCCTGTATCTGACGATACTGCTGTCTGATAACCGTACCTGTCATTATCCTCCATACAAATAATCCGGCTAAAAGCGCAAGCAATGCCAGTGCAAGGATTCGAACAACAATGAGTTCTGTGGCTCTTGGTTTTTTGACTATGTTGTAGACCTCTTCCTGAAGTACATTCTCTCCGCCGTTATCCAGTATCTGAATATGCAGTTTATAATTTCCGTATTTAAGACCTGTATATTCGAGTGCCGAAAGCTTGCTGCGTAAAGTTGTGATACCAGCATCATCACTGCCTTCAAGATATACCCTTACAAGAGGATCTGACATCGTATAATCCATGATCGTGGGATTGATGCTTATACGTCCGTTATCGGCAGGAATCGTATAAGTTTTGTCCACCGGTACTACTTCTTCGTTATTGCATGAGATTGAGCGTACACCCATTTTTACGGATACGGATTCTTCAATAAAGTGATTTAAATTGACCTCGCATACACCATCTCTTCCAGACACATACAGATTTCCTTTATCATCAAGGGCACTGTACGAATTAGCGGTGGGCGTTGAAGTAAGTCCGTTAGCTATCGTATATAATCTGTAATCAACGACATTGTCGTTTATCATATCGTCGACTTTAACGGTATAGATACCGTATGATGACAATATCCACATATCGTCATTATCATCAAAGTAAAAGTCATAATTGTTGTTATAAGGGAAGGATGTTACATTTGTGATGATACCGTTTTTAAGGTATTCGATGGAGTTTGAAGTAACGATCCAGTAAACATTTCTTTGCCTGTCTTTTTTTATCCTCATTATGACATCGCTGGTAAGACCGTTATCACGTCCTAAAGTCGCTATATTTGAGCCGTTTACGATATACATTCCGTCTCCGTCAGTTCCTATGAGGATCTCTCCGTCTTCTCCTTCTTCAACAGTAAGAAAAACAGTGTTCTTTATTCCCGATGATGCATCCACAACTCGATCCACTTTTCCGTCTTTTATTATTGCAAGACCGCCGTTTGTGCATGAGTAGATACTTCCGTCACTTGTTGGCAGAGCACATCTGATCTCGTTATTCGGCATTCCCTGATCAACAGTGTAGGATTTTATCTTCTTATCACTTCCATAGCAGACAAGACCAAGATCATTTGTATATGTACATATCCAGAGATTTCCCTTTTCATCGCTTGAAAGCGACCTGATCCTTGCTTCTCCTATATACTGAGTGAGCTCATTCTTAACAGGTTTTCTGCTCTTATCCAGAACGATCAAACCATTATCGGTACCGACATAGAGCCATCCGTCGATCAGACATGTGGCATTGACAACACCTGTATCCAAGCCCGCTTTCTGCGATACATTGGAAAAGTTGTTAGAAACGAGTTTCATGACTCCCTGGGTTGATGAACAGAACCACATATTGCCCTGATAATCTGCTGTCATCATCTCAATTGAACTGTTCATCGGCAGATCGGCAATATTGTGATAACCGTTATTATCATCAAGGTATCCGACATTCTGTGTCGACGATATCCAGATCCTGTTGCATTCATAGCACATCCAGTGAATGTTTTCCGCAGGATATGCCGATATCTTTTTCATCTTGGATACATCATCACCGAATTCACCGTAATATATAAGATTTGACTCCGTTCCGAAATATACCTTTCCTGGATGTCTCGGATCAGCAAGTATCGTTGTCACTTTTAACATGCCCAGATCATCGCTTGTATAGAATGAGCTTACCGAACATGAATCGATCGAAAATACGCACCCGTTCTTTGTCTGTCCGTAAATAGTACCGTCAGGTGCGGCATCAAGTCTCAATATTCTTTCATTATTGATCCTTGAATCATCAATGTTATGCAAAACTCCAAGTGCATCCACATAGGATACACCAGCAGTTGTTCCGATAAACACATTTCCATAATTATCTTCTTCAAAAACACGTATCGAAGAAGAAGTCAGGCCTTCTCTGTATGTGTAATGGATATTCTTTCCGTGGTCCATCACTACAACACCGTTATCGTTGGTGCCTACCCAGATTCTTCCCTTTGAGTCCTCGAACAGACCTCTTCCGCTTGTCATTCCGTACGAGGTATCAAGTCTGGTGAATTCAGCTCCGTCATACTGAATGATGCCGCTGTATCCTCCGATCATGATATACCCGTCACTTGTACACAGGATATAATTCGCATCGGAAGTAGGCAGCCCGTTGGTAGCATCATATATCTTTGTGGAATATCCTATCCCCGAAAGCTGACCGGTGGCAGCATAGCCTCCGCCGAAGCTTGGCTTTTTATCATTCAAACTTTCTGTTTCAGCAGCAAAAACTCCCTGTGTATATCCGATAAGCATCAAAAATACACAAAGAATAAAATAGACCGCTTTTAGTTTTAAACCTTTATCCTTCATCAACAGCCAACCCTTACGTTATAAAACTTCCTGATTGTACTTCTTCAAAACACGTTTAACCTCAGGCAGAGATTCCATGAACACCTCTATGACTTTCGGATCAAACTGAGTCCCGGAACCTTCTTTTAATATATCCAGTGCCTTCTCAAGCGGAAATGCCGGTTTATAGACACGCGGAGAGGTCAGAGCATCAAATACATCTGCTACAGCCATAACTCTTGCAGAAAGCGGTATAACAGCTCCGTGAAGTCCTTCGGGATACCCTTTTCCGTCCCATCTTTCATGATGGTATCCCGCCATGTTCCTGGCTTCTTTAAGATAGTTCTCACCTTCAACAGTCGCTATAGCGTTTTCCAGGATCTTTCTTCCTGCTGTGGTATGAGTCTTCATTATCTCATATTCCTCATCAGTAAGTTTTCCCGGTTTGTTCAATACCGCATCAGATATGTTTATCTTTCCTATATCATGTAAAGGTGCGGACATCTCAACATCGGCCATGTATTTCGGAGTCAGTTTTTCAAGATAGTATCCCTTCTTTTTAAGCCCTTCCAGAATTATCCTTACATAGGCAGCAGTCTTTTGAATATGAGCGCCTGTATCAGAGTCACGATTTTCGACCATGTCCGCCATTGTTATTATAAGTCCGTTCTGCATCTTGGCCGTAGCTTCCATATAGTGACGTATATCCCTTACATGTTCAGCCATATCGGCTTCCATCCTGCATATCGATGAATACAGTTCTTCTATCTCATCATCGGTATGGATATTAACGGCTCTTATCTTTTTAACGCTCTCATCGATTGCCTTCTGTTCTCCGGCGCTCTTAACAAAGCCCTTTACATTTGTAGTTATGCTGCTTATGGGATAGAACAGATAATATCCTGACATCGTAAGTCCGAGTACAAGCACGAGGATAAAGAATCCTGAGAACAGCAAAAGTGCTTTTATAATGAAATCCTTAGCATAATCGGAAATATAAGACATCGATACATCAGCACCGGCATAGCATACAGTCTTTCCGTTGCTGTTCTTTACGGGATAATATGCTGTAAGAAGCCATCCGAAAGCATCATCCGTTTCAATGGGTTCTATCTCTTCACCTGCAAGAAGCTGAGGCATATACTGCTGAAATCCTTCTTCTATCTCAACAAAATCACCGGGTTCTGCGCCTTGAAGGTCTTCCGTATCAAGATCAAATACAAAAGTGCTTCCGTTTTTATCGATCTTAAGTGCATACAGATACTGAACACCCGGCATTGCCTCCCTGATACGATACAGCATATCTTCTGTCTCCAAATATCCTTCTTCGTCTTCACCAAGCGATATATACTCTTCGATCTTATCGCCATCGATAACGCTTGCAGCAAACTGAGCTGCATGCATAGCTTTGGTCTCGTATTCGGCTTTTACATTTTCCGAATAAACACGGATACCTATCCACGCCATGAAGCCTGCAAGAGTAAGCGCAAGAAAACCTATGAGCATGCTCATCTTACTCATAAGCGAATGACTGACTCTTCTTTTGTTCGCTTCTTTAACCTGTTCCGGAGTCAGGGGGTTTTGTCTCCAGCTGCTGTTTCTTATCGCATATCTTCTTTCTTTCGGGATGATAATAAGAAGAAGCAAGGCAACGGCTGCGGAGAGAAATTTGTCAACCATATTTAGGCCCGTGTTTACAAGAGCCGCACCCGCAAAGAAACCCGTTCCTGATCTTGAGAATAAAAGACCGGCAACTTCTGAAACCTCTTCAAACTGAGGTCCTCCCAAAAGAAGCCATTGAAATGTGATACCCAGCAAGCCTGAGATCACGGATATGCAGAGCCAAAAATCAAGATATGCTATCTTTTTGTTAAATTTCTGGTGTCTTACATAACGCGAAGTGATAAGAGCGATCAATACACTGATAAATGAAAAATACAATGTATTGTCACTAAACATGCTGCATGCAGCATTTGAAAGAACTGCAGTCAAAACTCCGGGAAACACACCGCTGAGTACAGTTACAAATAAAACTCCGACCGTATCAAGATAAAGCGGTATCCCGGTTTTGTATGGTATATATGCAAATAAAACGTTGATCACCACACCGACAGCTACAGATAACCATCTGTATGTACTGTTGTGATCTTTTTTGTGTAAGTGAAACTTCACAGTCAAACTCCTCCGTCTGTTGATCAACCATGATCATTTCAAACTTACTCCCCATCTAATCTATTATAGCACCAAATACCCTTATTTCATAGAAAAGTGATAAAAAAGGCTGCGATATATCACAGCCAAAATAATCACATCATTTAAGATAAATATCCAGTATTCTTCCAAGATATGCCAGTGAACCCGTGGCTATTATTGCAGTATTGTCATCAGCCATTGAAGACGCAAATTCCACAGCCTCTTCCACAGAATCACAGCATGTTACATTTCTGTTATATTCACTGACAATATCTGCCAGTTCTATAGGCCGCAAAGCTCTCGGATTATCGGGTGTCTGGCATGTAAATATCATTTTTGCATCTGATACAAGCGTCTTTACAACACAGTCTATAGCCTTATCCCTGAACATACCTAAAATAAATATCTTCTCTTTATCTTTAAGATAAACATCAATGCTCTCTTTAAGTCGTACAGCCGCATCCTCATTATGTGCTCCGTCTATGATGAGCAGAGGTTTCTTTTTTACGATCTCAAATCTTGCAGGCCATTCTGCATTCAGTAATCCCTTTTTGATATTCTCATCGGTTATCTTTTCATAACCGCAATTTTTCAGTACGTTTAATGCTTTAACACTTAGGGCAGCATTCTCTATCTGATATACACCCAATAGCTTAATTTCATATTTTTTCTTATCAAGCTTAAAGCTCTGTCTGGTAAGAGAATACTTTATATCTGTTATGGTTTCTCTCTTAAGGGTATGAAGATCACAGTTATTCTCATTGCTCTTTTCCTTGATCACCTGCATTGCTTCATCCCGCTGTATCGCACTGACTACCGGAGTGTCTTTTTTTATGATACCGCATTTATTTAAAGCTATCTTTTTGATCGAATCACCAAGAAACTGCATATGATCCATTGATATCGGTGCAATAACGGATAAAACGGCAGTGCTTATTATATTAGTCGCATCATCCCTGCCGCCCATTCCGCATTCGAGGACCACAATATCACATCCTTTTTTTACAAAATACAGGAAAGCCAACGACGTTTCGATCTCAAAGGCTGTAGGATAAGAAAGTCCGTCTTTTTCAATATCCTCACAGACTGCTTTCACTTTCTCCAAAAGCTCACAGAAAACACTTTGAGAGATCACTTTTGCGTTTACCTGAAATCTCTCCCTGTAATCCCTTATAGTGGGTGATATATATCTTCCCACCCTGTATCCCGAATAAGTAAGAACAGACGAAATAAAGGCAAGAGTAGAACCCTTGCCATTTGTCCCTGCGATATGTATGAATTTTAACTTATCCTGAGGATCTCCCAGTCTTTTACACAGCTCTCTTATACTGTCAAGTCCGGGAACTATCCCCTTCTTCGAACTTATAAAAGCCATGTATTCTAAAGCTTCATTATATCTCATGATAATCCCTTTGGAGATCACATATCATCTATTTCCATCCCCATCTCATTGAGATCTATACCGCCGATATCCTGCATGTTTACGGTACGTCTCTTGATACGCGCTTTTTCAGACTCTTCAAGGATATAGTTTTTTATCTCCTTGGCATGCTTGATATGCTCAACCAAAAGAACAGGATGAGTCTTGTCACCTGTGATGCACTTGATGGTTCCCAGTCCGAAGATCCTTTCCATAAAGCTTACTTCAAGCTCAACATCCGTGATCTTGTACATGTAACAGTCGTTCTCTGTAGTCTTAAGAAGACCTGCATCGATCGTAAGAACATCATCACTGATAGTATATTTGGTAAATGTCCAGGGCAAGCCCAGAAACAGCCATCTTTTTCTCTCAACGTATCCCATTTTTATTCTCCTCCATTTACTTCAATAATGAAAACCTTAATAAGTATACCACATATCCTTACATATGCTCAACATAACTGCACTTGTCAGGAGATCTTTACTCTCTCAAGACTTCTCATATCGAATTTCTCTTCACAGTATTTGCATCTGTAAAGTCCCTTTGTCTCATCGGAAAGGAAGAATATATGAGGAAGCTCCTGTTCTATCGAAGTTATGCATCTTGGATTCTTGCATTTGAACACTCTTTTTATCTCCTGGGGAAGAGTCAGCTCCTTCTTCTGTATTATCTCTCCGTCCTTAATTACGTTTACGGTAATGTTTCTGTCTATAACGGCAAGGACATCGAGGTTAAGATCATTTATATCGCATTCCACCTTTAAGATGTCTTTCTTTCCCATCTTGTCAGACTTTGCATTCATTATCATGGCGACCGTGCAGTCTCTTGTATCCAGCTGCAGATGATGATACAGTGACAGACTCTGTCCTGCCTTTATATGATCAAGTACGAATCCTTCTTCTATCTTTCCAACATTTAACATGCCTTATCACCTCCTTGTTCAAGTCCCAGTAAGGTATATATGAGTGCCATACGGACATATACGCCGTATTGAACCTGCTTGAAATATGCGGCTCTCGGATCATCATCTATCTCAACGCTTATCTCATTGACTCTCGGCAGCGGATGAAGGACCAGCATATCCTCTCTTGCTGCTTTCATCTTTTCTTTTGTAAGTATATAGAAGTCTTTCAGTCTGATGTAATCCTCTTCGTTGAAGAATCTCTCTCTCTGGACTCTTGTCATGTACAAAAGATCGAGTCTTCCGATAACTTCATCAAGACTTATTACCTCTTCGTATCCTATGTTCTTGTTCTTTAACATCTGTGTTATATAATCGGGTACCTTTAATTCTTCAGGCGATATGAAGATGAAGTTCACATCATCGTATCTTGCAAGTGCCTCTATAAGAGAATGTACCGTACGTCCAAACTTAAGATCCCCGCAAAGACCTATGGTAAATCCGCCGAGTTTTCCTTTTAGGCTTCTTATCGTCAAAAGATCGGTCAGAGTCTGTGTAGGATGCTGATGTCCTCCGTCTCCTGCATTTATCACAGGTATCTTTGATCTTTCTGCTGCTACCATCGGCGCACCTTCTTTGGGATGTCTCATGGCACAGATATCGGCGTAGCATGATATGACTCTAATCGTATCAGAAACACTCTCGCCCTTTGCAGCCGATGATGAATCTGCAGACGAAAATCCCAGAACACTTCCTCCAAGATTTAGCATGGCAGATTCAAAGCTTAATCTTGTTCTGGTGCTCGGCTCATAGAAACATGTTGCCAGTTTCTTTCCGTGACAGACGTTTGCGTATCTGTCAGGATTCTTTTCCATGTCATTTGCCAGATCAAAGAGTTTTTCCAACTCCTCAACCGTGAAATCCAGCGGATTCATTAGATGTCTCATAGTATAATTCCTTCCTTTTGATCTAAAAAAAACGATGAGAATAAAAATCCCATCGTTTAAAAGTTCATATATATATAATTGTAAGTATATCCGGTATGTCTCACAATATATCCTCCCGTATCCATGACATAATACCATATATTGTGCCCGTAATCAATGATTAATTTTCAATATTTCATATTTTGTGTGCATATATCTCATAAAGATCGGGTCTTCTTTGCTTTGTACGCTCCAAAGACTGTTCATGACGCCATTTTTCTATGTTAGCATGATGTCCGCTAAGAAGTACGTCGGGTACCTTTTTATCCATCCATACCTCAGGTCTTGTATATTGAGGATATTCCAATAGTCCGTCATCAAACGACTCGGTCTGAGCCGACTCTTCATTGCTCAACACGCCGGGGACAAGTCTGGATATGCAGTCTATCATCACCATGGCGGGAAGCTCCCCGCCTGTTAGTACATAGTCACCGATAGAGATATAATCGGTAGCGATCTCTTCAAGAACCCTCTCATCAACACCTTCATAATGACCGCATAAGAATATAAGATCCTCCTCATTCGAAAGCTCTTTTGCCATGTTCTGGTCAAACAGTTTGCCCTGTGGAGTGACATATATGGTCCTTACCTTCTTTTCACTGCCTATACTGTTGCATACAGCCTTATGACAGTCATATATTGGCTGAGCCTGCATCAGCATACCCGCTCCGCCTCCGTAGGTGTAATCATCTACCTTTTTATGCTTATCCAAAGTATAGTCACGGATATTGACCGCATCTATGCTTATTATATTCTTTTCCATTGCTCTTCCGAGGATACTGTTATCAGCCGCTGAAAACATCTCCGGAAAGAGCGTCATCACATGAAACCTCATAATAATCCGTCCAGTACATTTACTTTCATTATGCCGTTACTTATATCAACTTCTTTTATACAGTCCTTTATTGCGGGCAAAAGAAGCTCTCTGCCATCCTCAAGTTCAATGATATATACATCATTTGCACCTGTCGGCATCACATCTTTCAGTGTACCTTTTATGTTTTTTGCTTCATCGATAACATTAAGTCCTATAAGATCGGCTACGAAATATTCATTCTTATTAAGCTTTACCGCATTCTCTCTGGTCACATAAAGATTCTTTCCTCTTAGATTCTCTACCTCATTTAAGGAATTGTATTCCTTGAATTTTACTATGACCATGTTCTTTTGATACTTTACGCTTTCAACATGAAGAAGTGGGGCCATACTTCCCTCTCCGAGAATCACCTCTTTTAACTTACTGTATCTTTTAACATCATCGGTCGTCGGAAAAACCTTGACCTCGCCTCTTACACCATGTGTGGAGCTGATGGCTCCCACCTGCAGTAAACCTTCCATAAAACACTCCGTTTAAAAACAGCGCAGCCAAAAACATGACTGCGCCAGTTAACTGTCTAGACGATCTCAACGTCCACTCTCTTGTTGTCATTGGAGCTGGCAGCTTTAACCACCGCTCTGATCGCTTTTGCAATACGCCCCTGCTTTCCAATAACTTTTCCCATATCAGATTGTGCAACATGAAGCTTAATGGTGATATTTTTACCGTTGGCTTCTTCTGTCACAACAACTTCATCCGGGTTATCAACAAGATTTTTAGCGATAACTTCAACCAATTCTCTCATAACCCACCTCCAAAAGTGTTACTGTGTTTACCCTATGATTATTTCTCGATTCCTGCAACCTTGAGTAATTTAGCAACAACTTCTGTAGGCTTTGCACCGTTAGCGAGCCACTTCTTAGCCTTCTCCTCATCAAATTTGATGGTTGAAGGATCTGTATTGGGATTGTATGTTCCGATCTCCTCAATAAACTTTCCGTCTCTGGGACTTCTTGAATCAGAAACTACAACTCTGTATATTGCGTTTCTCTTCTCACCGATTCTGGTTAATCTCATCTTAACTGCCATGATAATCTTCCTTTCTATTACACAAATAAAATTATTTTTATATGAACCTGTATGTTCCGCTTAAGAAACCAAGGTTTATATCACATCATCTGAAGGGGAATCCCTTCTTTCCGAATCCTCCGAGTCCTCCAAGACCTCCGAGTCCCCGCATTCCTTTCTTGCCCATCATGCCCTGCATCTGCTTCATGGCTTTCTGGCTCTGTTCAAACTGTTTGATAAAACGATTTACGACCGCTATATCAACGCCTGCACCCTTAGCTATCCTGTGCTTTCTGCTCGGATTTAAAAGCTTGGGGTTTTCTCTCTCCTTGGGTGTCATACTGAAAATGATTGCTTCTGTCCTTGCTAGTTCTTTTTCATTGATGCTTCCCTCAAGATCGGCCGCATTAACACCCAGTCCCGGCATCATACCGAGTATACTTGCAAGTCCGCCCATATTCCTCATCTGCTTCATGCTTTCAAGGTAATCGTTGAAATCAAACTTACCTTTCTTCATGCGCTCGGCCATATCTCTTGATTTTTCTTCAGAGATATCTATGCTCTGTTCCGCTTTTTCAATAAGCGAGAGTACATCGCCCATACCCAGGATCCTGTTAGCCATACGATCCGGATAGAACTGCTCGAGGTCTGCCAGCTTTTCTCCCATACCGACATAAAGAATGGGAAGTTCGGTAACAGCCTTTACAGAAAGAGCCGCACCACCTCTGGTATCACCGTCCATCTTACTTAAGATGACACCGTCAATTCCGATCTTTTCCTTGAATTCCGAAGCAACATTTACTGCATCCTGACCTGTCATCGCATCGACAACAAGGATTGACTGATGAACAGTAACGTTCTTCTTAATATTCTGAAGTTCTGCCATCATGTCCTCATCAACATGAAGACGTCCTGCAGTATCCAGGATCACAACATTGTGACCGTTCTTTGAGGCATGCTCAATGGCTGCCTTGGCTATATCAACCGGTGAATGATTGTCTCCCATAGTAAAGACTTCAACACCGACTTTTTCTCCGTTTACCTGCAACTGCTTTATGGCAGCGGGTCTGTAAACATCACAGGCTACAAGCAGAGGCTTTTTGCCTTTCTTTAAGAACTTTCCAGCAAGTTTCGCGGTTGTTGTGGTCTTACCTGCACCCTGAAGACCGCACATCATGATGACGGTTATCGATTTACCGGGCTGAAATTCTATCTCAGTGGTCTCATCGCCCATAAGAGAGGTCATCTCTTCATTAACGATCTTTATTACCATCTGACCGGGATTTAATCCGTTCATCACATCCTGACCTATGGCACGTTCTTCCACGGTCTTTATGAACTTCTTGACCACCCTGAAGTTAACATCCGCCTCAAGAAGCGCCATCTTAACATCTTTACATGCTATATGTACGTCTTCTTCGGTAAGTCTTCCCTTGCTCCTTAAGTTCTTGAATACGTTTTGTAATTTATCGCTTAAACTTTCAAATGCCATGCTTACAGCTGTTCCAATATCTTTGCCGCAAGTGCCTTGATCTCATCACTGTCGGCCATTTTTTCTATCTGTTCAACTTCTTCTTTTATGGACATGAATTTTTCCACAAGATGAAGCTTGTTCTCATATTCTTCAAGGCTTTCGTCACATCTTTTTATCAGGTCATGAACTCCCTGCCTTGATATACCGTGTTCATTCGCTATCTCAGAAAGTGACATATTGTCATATACATAAGCTTCGTATACGCTCTTACGGTGCTCATTGAGCAATGCTCCGTAAAAATCATACAAAAGGCCCTGCCTTACAATCTTCTCCATAATCCACCTTCTGTCAATGAAAATGCCTTGACACCTTAGCCATCTTACGACAAAGAATCATATCTGTCAAGTGTTTTTTCTTTACACATAATAAATATATACCATTAATGATTATTTAGCGTTATAATATTTGTACAAGGAATGTTCGGAGACTGAATATGCGCAAAAGGATCGGTGTATTACTTGCACAATTAGAAGAGAATACCCAGAAGCGTTTTATGGACGCTTTTATCAAAGAAGCATACTCTCATGATTATGATGTATGCATATTTTCCATGTTCCAGAAGTATCAGGAAACAGAACTGAGAAACATTGGAGACTCCAACATCTTTAATCTTATCAAACCGGAAAAATTTGACGGTATCGTGGTCATGATCGATACTCTTCTCACTCCCGGACTCGAATCCAAACTATACAAAAGATTAAAAGAGACATATAACGGTCCTGTTATAATGGTTGATCGTGAGACTAAGGATTTTGATCATGTTCTTATAGATCATTATTCACCCATGTTAAAGCTCGTCAATCACATGATAGAGGTACACGGTTTTAGTGATATCGCATTCCTGGGCGGCAAGGAAGGTCATCCTCACTCCGTTCAGCGTTTAAACGGTTATCTCGATTCCATGAAGCTTCATGGTCTTAAAATACGCGAAGATCGTATCCGTCACGGCAATTACTGGTACGACAGCGGTCATGCGTTCGCAGATTATCTTATGAGCAACAAGGATGACATGCCTCAGGCTGTTGTCTGTGCAAACGACTATATGGCTGTAGGTGTGGCATCAAAGCTTTCCGAAAACGGTTATAAGATACCCGATGATATCGCTGTGATCGGCTATGATTCGACACTTGAAGGCCAGACATCGCCCGTTCCATTAACATCTGCCGATATACCAGCAGCTCAATGCGGAAGACAATGTTTCCATTACATACACAGTAAGATAACAGGTAAGCCTCAGACACCTTTAAAACTTGATGTCAAAATACTTATAGGCGGCAGCTGCGGATGCAAGGAATTCACTCCCATATACAGCAAGATGAGCAGGGATGAATGGAAAACAGACCGTTCAGAAGTAAGTTACTATTCCGATTTCAATCATATAACCGAGGATATGCTGTGTCAGACAAACTATCGCAAATTCTTCGAGATGCTCGCGACCTATTCATATCAGATCAGGCCCTTTGAGCGTTTCTGTATCTGTCTGAATGAAGGCTTTCTTGATGCATCATGCTTTATCGGTGATGAAGCCTTAAGATACGGTTACACAGAAGATATGCATCTTGTAATATCCTGCGGTCCCGATCTTGAAGACGGCAAGGACACGGTAAATCTTTACAGAAAGTTTAAAACAGATCGTCTTCTCCCCTATCTTGATGAGGAGCGTGATCACCCTGTTGTTTATATATTTGCACCGATGTTCTTTGAAGACAGGTGCTTTGGTTATGTTGCGCTTAATCCTGGCAAGGATCTTAGTACATATACAGAGACCTTCCGTGTATGGATGAAGAATGTTAACATGGGGATGGAAGCTTTCTACAGACAGAAAGCTCTCACCACTCTAATAGACCAGATAAAATCCGATCAGGTCAGAGATATTCAGACAGGTCTGTATAATTACCAGGGATTCCTTGAAAAGCTTAATCTGATGTCAACAATGAACAGAGCCTTTGACAGGAGTGTTGGCATTATAGCATTGGATCTTGATAACCTTAAGCATATCAATGAGGAATATTCCATCACAGCAGGTGATTCAGCGATCAGAGCTCTTGCTGCATTTGTCTCTCAGAACACTCGTGATGACGAAGTCTGCGGCAGACTTGGCGGTGATGAATTCCTTATAGGTATAGTTGATGATGACTGCAATGAGCGTTTTGATGAGATCATTTCAAACATTCCTTCGGAAGGTATTGCATTTACGGGATCTGACAGAGCCATTCATCATATCAATGTTTATCACAGCATTATGCAAAACAGGATAAACGAACTTCAGGGACTTGACTTTCTTATCAATCAGGCAGTGAATGCCAAGAACCATGAAAAGAAGATCGCCCGTCAGGTACAGGTTTCCGATTTATCGATATCTGCCGAAGAAAAGCAGAGACGTAAAGATGTAGAGAAGCTTCTTAATGAAGGTTTGCTGACTTATCATTTCCAGCCCATTGTCAGAGCCGACGACGGCGCGATATTCGGATATGAGGCTCTTATGCGTGCTACGGGAGGGATCATGCTCTCTCCTCTTGATATTCTTGATACAGCCAGTATCATCAACAGACTTTATGATATAGAGAAAGCGACATTTAACGGTGTCTTAAATCATATAGAGAAAAACTGTGACAGTTTCAAGGGCAAGAAAGTCTTCATCAACTCTCTTCCCGCATACCAGCTTACGGGAAAAGATGAAACTGTTCTTTTCGAGAAGCTATCCAATCGTATCGGTCAGATTGTAGTTGAATATACGGAAGCTTCCGAGTTTTCGGATACGGCTCTCACCAAGCGCAAAGAAGATTACAAAAAGCTTAATGTCGAGATAGCACTTGATGATTACGGAAGCGGTTATTCAAATGTGAATAATCTTATAAGATATACTCCAAGATATGTTAAGATCGACCGTCTGCTTATAGCAGGTATCGGTTCGAGCGATCAGAAGAAGCATTTCGTAAAGAGCATAGTAGACTATGCTGTTAAGAATAATATTATAGTACTTGCGGAAGGTGTTGAGACCAGAGATGATCTAAGATGCGTTATCTCACTTGGTGTAGACCTTATCCAGGGCTATTATACTGGTCATCCCTCTCCCACTCCCGTGGACAAGATCGATGATGAGGTCATGATTCAGATAAGGCGTTACAGTCACAACAGGGAAGATTCATCTGTCTTTTAGAAACTAATCTTTTATACTGTGATAAAAAACATATTGTTGCATAATACCGGCGCAGTCTTTGTATGAATAAAAAGGATCTGCGCCATTATAATGCTCATTTATGACCCTTTGGATCCATACATCTACAGGGGCTCTTCCTGTTCTGTGATACGAAAAGAGCATTACACAGTTTGCGACCTTTTTTCCTACTCCCTTTATCTTTATGAGTTCATCATACAGGTTCTCATCATCCCAGTCTTTCATTAGATCAAGGTTTATATCCTTGTAATATACCTTCTTAACGGCATCCATGATATAGCCAACCCTGTAACCCAGACCGCATTCTGAAAGTTCCTTCTCTGATACATTTATCAGCTGATTGGGTGAAGGGAACAGACTGACCGATCCATATTCTGTATCGATCCTGCTTCCGTATCGTTCGCACATTTTTTCAACACAGCTTCGTATTGCGGGTATTGTTTTTCTCTGAGAGATGATAAATGATATCAGCATTTCCCACTTATCCTGATTAAGTATCCTTATACCCTTACCGTCAACCGCACACTCTTTCATATATGTATCATTGTCAGGTATGTTTTCTCTGATCAAAGAATAATCAAGATTCAGATCAAAATAACCATGCCATATATTCTTCCACTCTTTATCAGAGCATGAGACGTCATAAACAACTTTATCATTCGTTTCCGATATATACAGAACATGATCCTTTGTAATGAATCTGTAAGTCTTTGATCCTTCATTGAACATACATGGTCTGAAACACTGTCCCGAGTATACTATCTTGTTAAGATCAAAATCATCATTTATCGTTATACGCATTTTTCTCTCTCATATATAAATTTACCTGCCCCAAACGAGCAGGTAATCAATCTAGACTTCAACCGTTTCAGGTACAGCTTCAAGCAGATCTATCTTCGGTATGTTGCAGAAGATCTCAACGAGATCCTGATCAAGCTGTTCTCCCGAAACTTCTTTCATTATCTTTATTGCTTCTTCATGTGCCCTCGGCGGCTTGTAAGACCTTCTCATTGTTATCGCGGCATATGTATCGGCAACAGCTATTATCTTTGCTGCATAAGGTATCTGAGAATCCGGTATGCCATAGTAACCTTTTCCCGAAAGTCTTTCATGATGATATTCGATCCAGGGAAGGATTTCGCTAAAGGATCCAAGTGGTTTTAAGATGTTAACTCCAAGTTTCGGATGTGTTTTCATTATATCCCATTCTTCATCCGAAAGCTTTGCAGGTTTATTAAGTATCTCCTCAGGTATACCGAGTTTTCCGACATCATGCATAAGTGCCGCAAATTCAAGACTCACCCTGTTTATATCTTCCTTGTTTTCCGAAGGCAGATTATCATATAAGAGCATCGTGACATTTCTTACATATCTGCTATGCCCTTTTAGGTTTGGATCTCTTGCATCAACAACTCCGATAAGTGTTTCGGCGATGCTCAAACAATTCTCCTTAACAGTCTTTACCAGCCTGAAGAGCAGTGTCATGACGATCGCCACAAAAATACTGCCTCCAAAGAGTATGCTGGCTACCATAAGGTCAGGTTTTCCGAGCAGTCCAACAAAAATGTATCCTATCAGGAAAAACACCAAAAGCGCAAGAGCCACCACCTCCCATACTTTGTCCTGAGATACACCTGATGAAAGAACATCCTTCGTGCTCTTTATAAACTGACAGTATCTGTATATATTTGTTACCATCGCTATCGCACCGACAGCGATCATCACAGCCACCATATTTACCATAGTCACACCCATCCCAAAGCAGTTAATTGCTATTAATCATTATATCACAGAACCGTTCTTTATTCTAACCGGCTAAGCGGTCTCAGTGATATTTCTGGCCCAAATGCCAGATCTGTATATAAAGAAACCTATAGCGACCTTTATCAGATCAATTGCCTGGCAGTATATGAACATTAACCTTATATCTATCTGTGTATAATGTGAAAGGAAATATGCAAAAGGGAAAGCTATAACCCACAGATAAACACTGTCGAACAAAAACGTGATAAATGTCTTTCCTCCGCTTCTTATCGAAAAATACAAGGTATGCAAAAAGGCATGGATCGGCATGAAACACACGATGATACGTATAAGCGTGCCGGCAAGGTCTCTTACCTGATCGGTCGTGTTATATACACGAGGGAAAACTCCCGATAAACACAGCATTAATACACCGCCGACAAACGCAAAGAATACCGACATCGCTATTATCTTTTTCGATGTATCCTTTGCCTCTTTGATCTTTCCGGCCCCAAGTTCCTGACCAACAATGATCGCTATTGCATCTCCCATCGCTATGAACATGATGTTAAATATGTTATATATGGTTGACTGTATATTTAAAGCCGCAACAACCGCAAGACCCCTGTATGAATAGCAGGTATTTAAAGCTGCCGTTCCCGCCGACCATAAAGTCTCATTCAACATCAGGGGAAGCGCCAGCAAAAATACTTTAACAAACAGATCCCATGATATATGGAAATGCCTGTATACTCCTTCCATGTAAGGATTCTTTTCAATGTGTCTGTGAGCCCATATAACAACATATGCTACCTGTATATACCTTGATATGACTGTTGCTATAGCTGCACCGGCAACACCCAAAGCTGGCAATCCCAGTTTGCCGAATATAAGGATATAGTTGAGAACAAGATTTATAAATACCGCTATTACGGATGCACGCATAGGTACCTTGGTCTCTCCCGATTCTCTAAGCGTCGATGAATAGCTCATCTCTATCGCTAAAGGCGGCAGTCCTATGAGCATTATCTTTAGATATTCTCGACCGTAAGCAAGTGTTGCCAAAAGATCACCGCCATCCGAGCCTTCATGAAGGTAAAACGATATGAGCTCTTTATCAAATAACACGAATATACTTCCCGCGATGAGCATTGCGATAACAGCAAGGACCACCTTTATACGAAGTACATCCCTTACACCGGTCATATTCTTCTGGCCGTAATACTGCGCGCCGAGTATACCAGCACCCGAAACTGTACCGAACATGCAAAGTATGAATACGAAAAGGAGCTGATTTACGATGGATACACCGCTCATCTGCTCTGTTCCGATGCGTCCTATCATTATATTGTCCAAAAGATTGACAAAATTGCTTATACCGTTCTGGATCATTATCGGAAACGCAATGGCAAGAACACCTTTATAAAATTCTTTAGTTCCTATTATTTTCTTCATTTTTTAATTCTCATA
Organism: Lachnospiraceae bacterium; assembly: GCA_016286035.1. Classification (GTDB taxonomy): domain Bacteria; phylum Bacillota; class Clostridia; order Lachnospirales; family Lachnospiraceae; genus Colinaster. The sequence continues at coordinate 147 of JAEERY010000034.1, read as the reverse complement.
AATAAACATAAAGCCGGTGAAGATATCACCGACTTTTGTTCAAACTTCCTATACGTTTGTCCGCACCACTTTTGGCTTGTATCCTTCAACATCAAGGCGTTTCATTATCGCCTCTTTATGAGCAGTTCCGAACGCCTCGAGTGTTAT
>JAEERY010000033.1 GCA_016286035.1 Lachnospiraceae bacterium | reverse complement strand
CCTGTTCCCATTGCTGAAGTGTCCTTACGGGAATCCCAAATTTTGCAGAAAATTTACTTTGAGATAATCCCGTTTTCTTTCGTAATTCCTTTATTCTAGCTGAAATATCCATATCATCGCCTCCAAAACATTTTTATACTTTATTAAAGTAAAGCTCAATTCGCATACGTTGTCAACGTATATTTTTCTTTTAACTGGTACAACATTATTTCCCAAAATAAAACTGCAGGTGATCACACGGATTACCTGCAGTATATTACAATATCTATATAAGACAGACGAGATGATACAAATATGTCACTTCTTGAACGTTTTCAACCCGTCCCTGCTGTTGACGGTTTCAAGCATCATTTATCCGCACTTTTTGCGTGATTTTTTACAAAGCTTATATCAGTTTTAATCTGTGCCTTGAGCTCATCCACAGAGCCAAACTTCTTTTCAGGCCTTACCATTCGTACAAGGTTTACTATTATCTCTTTTCCGTATATATCTTCATCAAAATCAAATATATATGTTTCAACAACTGGCTTGCATTCATCAGTCACTGTAGGTTTTACACCGACATTGGTTATACCTCTAAAGTGTCTTCCTGCATATGAAACAACAGCCTCATATACGCCAAACGGTGGGAGCAGTTTATCTTTGCTTGGTATGATATTCACAGTAGGCATTCCAAGTCTGCGCCCTAGCTGTCTACCGGTAACAACTATTCCGGTAAAACTGTAATAAGCTCCGATATGCTTAGTGACAAGCTCCATTTCTCCGCTCTCAACTTCTTTACGGATAAGAGATGAACTGATCTCGATGCCGTCGCATTTTACCTTTTCGCATACTCGTACCTCAAAGCCTTTGGCTTTGCCATAGGCTTTAAGAAGCTCGACATTTCCTCTTCCTTTATCTCCAAATGAAAAATCAGTGCCGCATACAACACATCTGACATTCATCTTATTTATTAAAATATCCTCAATGAAGTCTTCCGGGCTTACTCTGGCTGTATTCTTGTTTAGAGGATATTCAACAAGGACATCCACTCCAAGCTTTTCAAATATCCTTCGTTTCTCATCAAGAGTTGTGAGTCCTTTATACTCATCATTTGAAAAGAATGCCGACGGAGAAGGATCAAAGGTAAAGACCGCTATTTTGTAGCCGTCTTTCCTGTATTCCTCTATGCACTTTAACAGATACTGGTGCCCAATATGTATGCCGTCAAATTTGCCTATAGCTACACAGTATGAGCCGTCCAGAAAAAAGTCCGTTGTATTCTTTATTATCTGCATAACTATCAATTAAATAACAAACTGGAATATACAGAATGCCGCATAAATAGCAAGCATAAGTATGCCCTGGATACGCGCCATCTTTCCTCTTATCAGTGCCGGTATTATAAGTATGCATGATACCAGTATCATTACAGGTATGTCTATTACAAGCGAAGAATTGATACCGCCGATAAGCTTATCACATGGAACATCAAACGGAGCAAGTGAGATAGACAGTCCGCTGACCAGCACAAGGTTAAACATGTTCGCACCGATTATATTTCCAAGCGAGAGTGCACCGGATCCCTTTATAAGTGAAGTGATAGCTGTTACTAGTTCAGGCAGCGATGTTCCCAGTGCTACGAATGTAAGAGCTATAACGGTGCTGGGAACGCCAAGACGCTCTGCTATTATTGTACCATTGTCTACTAAAAGATCTGCGCCGACTGCAATAAGTGCTGCGCCGACAATAAGCAAAACAAGGAATTTAAGCACTGAAGATTCTTTTTTTGAATCTTCATCATCGCCTTCTGTTTCAGCAACTGAAGACTCAGGTTTGGGATCCTTTGTGCCCGTAAGAGCCTGCTTTACCGCTATTATCATGTAAACAATAAACAGTATAAGAAGCAGTATACCTGAGATCCTCGAAAAAGAACCTGTGAAGTATGATATAAATACGTAAACAAGAGCTGCAAGAGTAAAAAAGATGACCGGCGTCTTCATGCTCTTTCTGTCAACATCTGACGGTTTAACAGCGATCGTAATAGCTGCTATAAGAGCGGTGTTACAGATGATCGAGCCAATTGCATTTCCATATGCCATGGATCCGATCCCCTTGACGGCACTTCCGGCTGATACCATGACCTCGGGAAGCGTTGTGCCGATAGATACAACTGTTGCACCTATAAGGATCTCCGGCATATTGAAACGATGAGCTATGCCTACGGCACCGTCAACGAACCAGT
>JAEERY010000032.1 GCA_016286035.1 Lachnospiraceae bacterium | reverse complement strand
TGATGTAATTGACTGTGCGATCAGTCCTTTTGCACTCGGTACTTCACAGCCTGCTACAGAAGTAATGGTTGAGACCTTCAAGGGTACTCCTTATGATACAGGACTTGATCAGAAGATCCTTTCACAGATCTCTGATTACTTCCGTCCTTACAGAGAAGAGTGCATAGAGTCAGGCCTTATGAGCACAAAGGTTCTTGGCGTTAACATCAAGACTCTGCTTTACCAGGTACCCGGCGGTATGCTTTCTAACATGGTTAGCCAGCTTAAGGAACAGAACGCAGAAGACAAGTATCAGGATGTTCTTGAGGAGATCCCGAGAGTTCGTAAGGATTGTGGTGAGCCTCCGCTCGTTACACCTTCTTCACAGATCGTTGGTACACAGGCTATCTTCAATGTCCTCATGGGTGAGAGATATAAGATGGCAACCGGTGAGTTCAAGGATCTGCTGCGTGGTAACTACGGACAGACTGTTAAGCCTATGAACGAAGAAGTTATCAATAAGGTTATCCCCGGTGAGAAGAGATCTACAGCACGTTCTGCTGAGGCTACAGGCCATGACAAGCCTGAGCTTGAGTCACTCGAGGCAGAGATGAAGCAGTACAAACAGCAGGATGAGGACGTACTCAGCTACGCATTGTTCCCTCAGGTTGCTACAGACTTCTTCAAGTATCGTGATGCTCAGCAGACAAAGGTTGATGTGAGTGTTGCTGATACAAAGAACAACGCTTATCCGGTATAATTAAGATCGATACAGTGTTAAAGGCCCTTCGCAAAAGCGGAGGGCTTTTATAGTGCCCGGATTTAAGTCTGATCAGAGTTGATATGTCTAAAAAACGCCTAATTAGAAGGCATTTCATTTAAATATGCGCTGTATGCTGATTTGATCTGCATAAACATACATTTATATGCTTTTTAAAGCTGAAAAACGAATACAGAGCAGCTTTTTTTTATCGTTGATGGATCTGTTTTTGATATATGGATGGAAAAGGCTAAAGATCATCTGATTAGAAATTGTCTTTTTGAAGGTTAAAACATGCTTTTTTGTTTTGAAAATACAGAAAATACATAACAATTGAAAGCTTTTTTGATACCGGTACAACATGTAGAAATACACGAAATATGAAGAACATACGCTATTATTGGTTTGGGGGAATTGCGATGTTGACATAAAACAGGTGATTTGCAGGATTTTTGCAAGTCTATCCTGCAAGAGATGAGTTTTTGCAAGGTTTTTTGCATTTTTTGACTTGCATTTTATAAATGACGGGTGTTATAATAAAGAGGTGATCGGAAGGTCGGACCACAATATCTTGATTTATAGATAGCGTTATCTTAAAAGCAAGGCTGATTTTTGCTTTCATTTGACTTTTTGATCGCATTTAGTGCGGTTTTATAGGGAGTTTTAATGTTTTTTGGTGTGATTTAAAGGAGATTTTATGGCTAGAAAAGAGAAGATTCACAAGGATTTTTTGGTTGATACTGCATTTTTGCTTGCCAAGCAGGAAGGTTTTGAGAATGTTACGGCCAGAAAGCTCGCTGCAAAGGCAGGATGTTCAACCCAGCCGATATTCAGACTTTACGAGAACATGGACGATCTGCTTGCCGAAGTGTATCTGAGAGCGGTCGAATATTATGATTATTTCTATAATGACTGTCAGAAGTACAATCGTGAGCCTTTTGTTGATCTTGGAATGGCTTATATCAAGTTTGCTTCCGAGGAAAAAGAGCTGTTTAAACTGTTATTCCTTGATAATGCCGGAAGTATTAAAGAAAAAGTCGGCAAATCGATGTATGATATCTTAAACGGAAGCAGCGGATTTGTTACTGCTGAGTTTGCAAAAGCAAAGAGTTTTGGCATGAAAGATGCTCAAAGGGTATTCACAAAGGTCTGGATATTCATTCACGGTATCGCATGCATGACCATAACAGGCGATTATGATCTTGATGAGATACTCACTCTTGATATGCTTAAAGATGCAGCGAGATTATTCTCTGTTTCTTAACCGGGGTTATATATGGATAAATACAATGTGATCAGTGTCATCGATGAATTTTACCCATCGATGAGTAAGGGACACAAGGCTATAGCCAATTATATAAAAGAATATTATGATACGGCGGTTTTTATGACTGCAGCCAAGATCGGAGAAGAGATAGGCGTCAGTGAATCGACGGTTGTACGATTTGCGTCCAACATGGGCTATGACGGATTTCCTGATTTTCAGGCCTGTCTTGCTTCCTGGGTAAAGAATCATCTTAACAATGTTCAAAAGATAGGAGCTAAGTACGGCAACAGCTCGCAGAGTCAGATAATTGATTCTGTATTAAAGGGTGATATAGAAAGGATAAATGATACTTTAAGTCAGATAGATCCCGGAGCTTTTGAGGCTGCCATAGATGCACTTCTTGAAGCGAAGAAGGTTTATATCTGCGGGATAAGAGCATGTGCACCTTTGGCGCAGTTTCTTGCCTTCTATTTAAATATGGTAAGAGATGATGTTGTTTGCGTTACCACGACCAGCTTCAGTGAGACCTTTGAACAGATGTTAAGGATCGATAACAAGGATGCTTTTGTCGGTATCAGTTTTCCTAGATACAGCATGAGAACTCTAAAAGCCATGGAGTTTGCATCAGACAGAAATGCGAGAGTGATATCGATAACGGACAGTATGCACAGTCCGATGTGCATGTACAGTTCGATCAATCTTTTCTCAAGAAGCGATATGGTCTCTGTCGTTGATTCACTCGTTGCACCTTTAAGCGTCATCAATGCTCTTGTCGTAGCATTCTGCTTGAAGGCACCGACAGAGGTTAGAGAAAATCTTGATAATCTTGAGAATGCATGGGGCAATTATCAGGTATATCTTAATGATGAGATCAACTTTATCGATGATGCTCCGGTCGTTGATTACTCATTAAAGAAAGAAGATAAAAATTAAATTTAAAATTAATTATTAAAACAGGTATGAAGAATATTTTAGTGGTCGGCGCGGGTGCCGCAGGCATGATGGCTGCACTAACCGCAGCCAAAGCCGGTGCAAAGGTCACGCTTATAGAAAAGAATGAAAAGCCCGGTAAGAAGATATATATAACAGGCAAGGGAAGATGTAACGTAACAAATGATTGCGATGCGGATGTCTTCTTTAATAATATAGTCTCAAATCCAAAGTTCATGTACAGTGCGTTCTACGGATTCGATAACGTTAATCTGATGGAACTGATAAAAGATAACGGATGTGCACTCAAGACGGAAAGAGGAGGAAGGGTATTTCCTGTATCTGATCATTCTTCCGATATAATAAGATGCTTTGAAAAGATGCTTAAATCTGCCGGTGTGGATATAAGATATAATGTAAAAGCAGAGAAGCTTCTTATAAGAGATAACTCATGTTATGGAATAAGCGTTTCGAAAGGAAAAGATCACGAAGATCTAAAAGCTGATGCTGTCATCTTAGCTACCGGGGGGCTTTCATATCCGTCTACAGGTTCTACCGGAGACGGACACAGGATGGCAAAAAGCTGCGGACATAAGGTGACCGATCTTAAGCCAGCACTGGTCCCTTTTAATACAAAGGAAGAATGGGTTAAAGAATTACAGGGGCTATCTTTAAAGAACGTATCACTTGAGATGACCTGTGGAAAGAAGATCATTTATGAAGGCTTCGGAGAGATGATGTTCACACATTTCGGAGTGACAGGTCCTCTGATACTCAGTGCTTCCAGTTATTATTCGGCTTTCGGGTCAAAGAAAAAGGATATAAGCGAACCTATAAAATTAAATTTAGATTTAAAAAATGCGTTATCTGAAGAACAGCTTGATAAACGTATCATCCGTGATTTTGAGAAGTATAACAATAAGCAGTTCAGGAACAGTCTGAGCGATCTTTTGCCTTCATCAATGATACCTGTTATTATAAAACTGTCGGGTATCGATCCCGAAAAGCAGGTAAATCTTGTGAGCAGGGAAGAAAGACAAAGAATTGTCAGTCTTTTGAAAAAACTTGAACTGACTGTTACTGGTACAAGAGATTTTAATGAAGCGATAATAACCCAGGGCGGAGTAAGTACTAAAGACATCAATCCTTCGACAATGGAATCCAGGATAATAAATAACCTGTATTTTTGCGGAGAGATGATTGATGTGGATGCTCTCACCGGAGGATTCAATCTTCAGATAGCATGGAGTACGGGGCATCTTGCGGGAGAAGAGGCGGCTGTCAGGGATATTTAAGGAAGATATAAAAGATTTTTTATCGGTTTAATCATATTTAAGAATTAAGGAGAAGCGATATGAGTATTAACATTGCGATCGACGGACCTGCGGGAGCGGGTAAATCAACAATAGCAAAGCTTATTGCAAAGAAACTCGGATTTATATATGTAGATACAGGTGCCATGTACAGGACTATGGCTCTGTATTTCATGAGACTTGGTATAAAGGCTGACGAGACCGACAGGATCACATGCATGTGCAAGGATGCCGATATCTCTATCGAGTACAGGGATGGAGTTCAGGTTGTCCTTTTGGGTGATGAGAACGTAAACGGACTCATAAGGACTGAAGAAGTCGGAAATATGGCAAGTGCCACCAGCGCAAATTCGGCCGTCAGGGAAAAACTTGTCGAACTTCAAAGAAAGCTTGCTGCAAAATCGGATGTTGTTATGGACGGCAGGGATATAGGTACGGTCGTACTTCCCGATGCAAAGGTTAAGGTATATCTTACCGCCAGCAGTGCTGTAAGAGCCAAAAGAAGATATGATGAACTCATAGCAAGAGGCGAGGAGGCTGATCTTGATAGGATCGAAGCTGATATAATCGAAAGAGACAACCGCGACATGACAAGAGAGATATCACCGCTTAAACAGGCGGATGATGCAGTCCTTATCGATAGCTCATATATGACGATAGATGAGGTTGTTGATGCTGTCATCTCTCTTATAGACAAGGATTGATAAAAGAGGATATATGGAACTTATAACCGCAAAAAGCGCCGGATTCTGTTTCGGTGTAAAAAAGGCCGTTGACATGGTCATGCAACAGGCGCATGAAAACAAGGACAAACACATATATACCTACGGACCGATCATACATAATGAAGAAGTTGTAAAGAAGCTTGAATCCGAAGGTGTCCATGCTGTAAGAAGCGAAGAGGAACTTGAAAAGATAGCCGCGCAGGGAAACAATGTGATGATCATCAGATCGCACGGCATCTCAAAAGCAAAACAGGACCGTCTTACAGAACTTGGTTTTGAGATAATAGACGCGACCTGTCCGTTCGTAAAACGAATTCACAAAACCGTTATGGATGAGAGTTTATCCGGCAGACATATCATCATAATCGGCAACAGAAATCACCCTGAAGTAGAGGGGATCATGGGGTGGTGCGTCAACGAGCCCACGGTCATTCAAACCGAGGAAGAAGTTGATGAAATTCATTTTGATAATATGAAGAGTTACTGTGTGGTCGCACAGACAACATTTAACCATAATAAATTTAAAGATATAGTTGAAAAAATAAAACATTTAGGTTATGATGTTAATGTTGTGACGACTATATGCAATGCGACCTATGAGCGTCAGCGGGAGAGCCGTGATATAGCATCAAAGGTCGATACCATGATCGTTATCGGCGATACTCACAGCTCCAATTCAAAGAAGCTGTTTGAGATATGCAGGGAGGAATGTGAGGATACACATTTTATCCAGACACTAGATGACTTGAATTTAGATCTTACTAAATCTGTTCGACTGGTGGGTATTACTGCGGGGGCTTCCACCCCAGACTATATTATTGAGGAGGTTCAAAATTATGTCAGAGTTGACTTTTGAACAAATGTTGGAAGAAACATTCAAAACAATCCATTCGGGAGAGGTAGTAGAAGGTACTGTCATCGATGTTAAGCCTGACGAGATCATTCTTAATATCGGTTACAAGTCAGATGGTATTCTCACAAGAAACGAATACACAAATGAATCAAACCTTGATCTTACAACTGTTGCCAAGATCGGTGACAAGATGGAAGTTAAGGTTATCAAGGTAAACGACAGCGAGGGTCAGGTCCTTCTTTCTTACAAGAGACTTGCTGCTGAAAAGGGTAACAAGAGAATCGAGGATGCATTCAATAATCAGGAGATCTTAAAAGCTAAGGTTACACAGGTTCTTGACGGCGGTGTATGCGTTGTTGTTGACGAAGTAAGGATCTTCATTCCTGCAAGTCTTGTTTCAGACACATACGAAAAAGACCTTTCAAAGTATGAAGGTCAGGAGATAGAGTTTGTTGTTACCGAGTACAATCCTCGTAAGAGACGTTATATCGGAAACAGACGCATGCTTCTTTCTGCAGAGAGAGAAAAAGCTCAGAAGGAGCTCTTTGATAAGATCAAAGTCGGTGATGTTATCGAAGGTAAAGTTAAGAATGTTACAGATTTCGGTGCATTTATAGATCTTGGCGGAGCTGACGGTCTTCTTCATATCTCAGAGATGAGCTGGGGAAGAGTTGAGAGTCCCAAGAAAGCATTCAAGGTTGGCGATACTGTTAAGGCATTCATTAAGGATATCGCAGGCGGAAAGATCGCTCTTTCATGCAAGTTCGAGGATGAGAATCCCTGGAAGGATGCTGAATCAAGATTTGCTGTTGGCAATGTTGTAACAGGTAAGATCGCACGTATGACAGAGTTCGGTGCATTCGTAGAACTCGGCGGCGGTGTTGATGCCCTGCTTCATGTATCTCAGATCTCTAAGGATCACATCGAGAAGCCTTCCGATGTTCTTAAGGTTGGAGAAGAAGTTACAGCTAAGATCGTTGATTTCAATCTTGATGACAAGAAGATCAGCCTTAGCATAAAGGCACTCATCGAGCCTGAACCGGCAGCTGAAGAAAAGGCTGAGGAAGATGCTGATGTGGTATCTGTAGATATCGATAAGGCTATCGCTGAAGGTGTTGAAGAAGAGTAGACCTTAACAGCTTTAAAATGAGTCATACCCCTTTTGCCAATCGGGCAAAAGGGGTTTTTTATTTCCTTGGCTGGTGGTATAATCAGTTTATATATTATCTTTGGGGGTAATATAAATATTTACTTATGGGGTGTTTGCACATGCAATACGATTATGATTACTTTATTGGGGAGATATTAAAGTTAACGCAGATCAATCTTTCTTCGTACAAACAGAATCAGATGAAGAGAAGGATTGATGCGTTTATATCAAGACATGATGTAAAGGGGTATGAGAATTTTATTGCAGAGATAAAGAAGGATAAAGTCCTTCTCAATGAATTCGTGGAGTATATTACTATCAATGTATCCGAGTTTTACCGTAATCCGGAGCAGTGGAAGTATCTTACGGAAGAATGTATTCCGATGCTTATTGAGAGATTCGGAAAGAGACTCACGGTGTGGAGTGCGGCATGTTCGACAGGCGATGAACCTTATTCTCTTGTAATGGCACTTTCGGGATTTATGCCGCTGTCACAGATCAAGGTTTATGCAACTGACCTCAGTGATGAGATCATTGAAAAGGCAAAGATCGGTATCTATGGTGCAAAGAGTGTTACAGGTGTTCCTGCAGAATACAAGAACAAGTATTTCACAAAGAACGGAAACTTCTATCAGATCAACGATGAGATCAAGAAATGTGTGGAATTCAGAAAGCACAACCTTTTAAAGGATCCTTACATGAAAAACTGCAACCTTATCGTGTGCAGAAATGTCCTCATATATTTCACTGAAGAAGCAAAGGACGAGACTTTCCGCAAGTTCTATGATTCGCTCGCAAAGGGCGGAGTACTCTTCATAGGAAGTACGGAACAGATACTTAATTACAAGAATATCGGTTACGGAAGAAAGGGAAATTTCTTCTACGAGAAACCGCTTGATGCTTAAATCAAAACGAGACAATAACAAAAGACCGGCATTGCCGGTCTTTTGTTGTTTATCTGCAGTTGTACATCATCTTTAAGATGTGATCTGAGTATTTTTTGAATGCATCCCTGTTTGTCTTTAATTCGTCCGTCAGTTCAAAGTAAAGGAGTGATGAATCATAATCTCTCTTAAAGAAAGGTTCGAATTCTACAGGTGCCCACTGAGGAAGATAATCGCTTACCTTTCTAGTGTAGCAGTTATGAGCCGTCGCCTGTTCCCTGAAATCCTTGTCAACGAATTCGGAAACGGATTTATGTACGGCAACATCCTCTTCGGGAAGATAGTAATAATCATGATAATTTGAATAGAAATACTTCATCTCCTCGTGAAGAAGCGGAACCTTTATGATACCGTCGCTGTCCTTAGCACTGAAGTAGCAGCCGTTTGCGTTGTAATTAATGGCTACCGGTATGGGAGAAGGAAGACCGATCGAAATGATGAGCTCTTTCTTTGACATACCGAGGACATCGTTATATATATTGGTCTGAACTTTTCTTACATTTACGCCTTCAAAGAAGATATCGGCATATTTGAGTACCGGAAGGATGTTTAACATTCCGAGCACATCATCATGATTGTGGAGCAGAAGAAGTTTTTCTTTTTCGATATCCTTGTCGGAAGTATATTCCTTATATACCTTGATGAGTTCCTTGCCGCTGAATTCATCTTTTCTTTCGATCCCAAGGAAAGCTTCGATGCTCTTTTGCTTGCAGCTGTCAAGCTTTAGGAAGTGCTTTAATGAAGCGACTCTTCTGTAGATATCCACACCGTTCATGGTATCAAAATTCACACTAAGACCGTTTGCTTTGCAGCGTGCGGTAATAAAGGGAAGATCGAAGTTATTGCCGTTGAAATGTATTATGGTTTTGTAGGAGAGTAAGAAGGCTGTTACCTCAGAAAGCATCTCACGTTCTTCGCCTGCGGAAGAGATGAGCCACTGTTTTATCTCCCAGCTGTCTTTGAAACTGTCAAAATATGCAACACCGACAAGGTATATATATGCGTTCTCGGATGAAAGACCGGTGGTCTCGATGTCGATAAATACGCATTCCGAAGGATTGCCTATGCCGGATGTGTCGATCTTCTTATCCATAAGATTCACAGTACTAATGTCAGTTTTCATCTTGTCTACCTCAAATAAACTTATGTTTAATGACCCAACACAAATATAATAACATATAAATGCCCTGAGTGGGATTTTTTTGTGGTAATTTTACACCAAAAATAGTATAGTCTATATAGTGATTAAGAACGAATTGGAGTTTTTATATGGCTAAACATTCATTCATGGGCGGAATACATCCCTATGACGGCAAGGACCTGTCAAAAGACAGACCAATCGTAGATATATTGCCGGGCAAGGAACTTGTATTCCCCTTAAGTCAGCATATAGGTGCACCTGCAAAGCCTGTTGTGGCTAAAGGTGACACAGTACTTAGAGGGCAGATGATAGCTGAGGCAGGTGGCTTTGTATCTGCTCCTATCTATGCGAGCGTCAGCGGAAAAGTCACGGCTATAGAGCCGAGGCGTGTCGTTACCGGTGACATGGTAATGAGCATAGTAGTCGCTAATGACAGCAAATATGAAGAAGTCGAATATGAAGAGACTTTGGATGTATCTTCGCTGCCTAAAGAAGTTATCATTGAAAAGATAAAAAATGCTGGTGTTGTCGGTATGGGCGGAGCGGGCTTTCCCACTCATGTCAAGCTAAGTCCCAAGGAACCCGACAAGATAGACTACTGCATAGCAAACTGTGCGGAGTGTGAGCCTTATCTTACAAGTGATTACAGGAGAATGGTGGAAGAGCCCGAAAAGCTGATCGAAGGCTTAAAGATAATATTAAGTCTCTTTGACAATGCCAAGGGCATACTTGCCGTTGAGGATAATAAGAGCGACTGCATAGAGACTTTAAAGAAGCTTACAAAAAATGAACCCAGGATCTTAGTTAAGACATTAAAGACAAAGTACCCTCAGGGGTCGGAGCGCCAGCTTATATTCGCGACAACAAAAAGAGCGATAAACTGCGATATGCTTCCCGCAGATGCAGGATGCATAGTCGATAACGTTGATACCATAGTTGCGATCTATAATGCCGTAAGATTCGGAAAGCCTCTTATGGAGAGGATAGTTACTGTTACGGGAGACTGCATAAGAAAGCCACAGAATTTCAGGGTTCACATAGGAATGCTTTATTCGGAACTTATGGAAGAAGCGGGAGGCTTAAGATATGATCCTGTAAAGATAGTATCGGGCGGTCCGATGATGGGATTCGGACTTATCGATACAAATGTGCCTACAACAAAGACTGCTTCGGCTCTTTTGTGCCTTGCAAGGGATGAAGTCAGTGAGGTAACACCTTCTGCCTGCATCAACTGCGGCCTGTGTGCGCAGGTATGTCCCGGAAGAGTTGTTCCAAAGATCCTTTCTGACATGGCCGAACACGGGGATGAGGAAGGCTTTGTTAAAAAAGAAGGCATGGAATGCTGTGAGTGCGGCTGCTGCAGTTATATATGTCCCGCAAAGAGGCATCTCACACAGAATATTAAATCTATGAGAAAGACGATTCTCGCTAAGAGAAAGAGGAAATGATAAACATGGGTGACAATGAACTTTTAAATGTATCATCCAATCCGCATATAAGATCGGCGATCAGTACCGGAAAGATCATGCTGTGCGTGATAATCGCACTCATGCCGGCTACGGCTTTCGGTATCTACAATTTCGGATACAAGGCAGCCATAACAGTTGCGATCTCGGTTGTGACTTGTGTCATTACGGAACTGATCTGCTGTCTTTTGTTTAAAAAGAAGATATCGATAGGTGATCTTTCAGCAGTGGTGACAGGACTTTTGCTTGGTCTTAACATGCCGCCGGCAGCACCTTTTTATCTTCCGATAATAGGCGGTATATTTGCCATATTTGTTATAAAGATGCTGTTTGGAGGAATTGGACAGAACATCATGAACCCGGCACTGGGAGCAAGATGTTTCCTTGTCATATCCTTCCCTGCGGCAATGACGAATTTTGTCTGTGATGCATACAGCGGAGCTACTCCGCTTGCAAAGATCAGGGCAGGTGAAGAGACCGAGCTTATTGATATGATAGTCGGAAGGACTTCGGGAACGATAGGAGAGACATCCATGATAGCTATCCTTATCGGTGCCATATTCCTGCTCCTTGTAGGTGTTATCGATATGATAGTCCCGATGACATATATATTTACCTTTATCGTATTTATGGGGATATTTGCCGGATACGGCTTTAATTCATATTATCTGGTAAGCCAGCTTGCAGGCGGCGGACTTATGCTCGGTGCATGGTTCATGGCTACCGATTATGTCACACGACCGGTAACAAAGGCAGGTCAGATAGTATTCGGTATCATACTGGGTCTTTTGACAGGCATATTCAGAGTTTTCGGAGCATCGGTAGAGGGCGTGTCCTACAGCATAATAATCGCCAACCTGCTCGTTCCTCTTATCGAGAGGATAACATATCCGAAGTCATTTGGAAGAGGAGGTGAGCGTCGATGAAAGAGATGTTTAAGAATACGTTCATCCTTCTGATCATAACTCTTATCGCGGGAAGCCTTTTGGGAGTTGTAAATGAGAACACCAAGGGTATCATAAGCGCTCATGAGGCCGAGGATAAGAAAGCGGCATATGTCGAAGTGTTCAAAGACGCAAAGGATTTTAAGAATGTTGAAGCGTTTATGGATGATGTCAAATCAAATGCGCTTAATAATGAAGGATTCTCAGGCGTTGACATTGATGAGCTCTGTGAGGCTTACGGTGCATCGGGAGAGCTTTTGGGATATGTTTTCACCGTTACATCACATGAGGGTTACGGCGGAGATATCACATTTACCATGGGAGTAAGAAGTGACGGTACGCTTAACGGGATCTCGATCTTAAGCATATCCGAGACCGCAGGACTGGGAATGGAAGCTGAGAAGGTATTAAAGCCCCAGTTTGTTAACAGAAAAGCTGAGCAGTTTGTATATACAAAGACTGGTGCCGTTGAGGATAATGAGATCGATGCCATAAGCGGTGCGACGATCACGACCAATGCGATCACGACAGGTGTTAACGCTAGTCTGTACTATTTCAATAAGTATTTGGGAGGTGCGGACAATGAGTAAATGCCTTGAAAGATTATATAACGGAATAATAAAAGAAAACCCGACTCTTGTTCTGATGCTGGGTATGTGTCCGACTCTTGCGGTTACGACTTCGGCAACAAACGGTCTGGGAATGGGGCTTACGACTACGGTTGTACTTGCTTTAAGTAACATGATCATTTCCATGTTAAGAAAGGTGATACCCGATAAGATAAGGATACCTGCATTTATTGTCATTATCGCAAGTTTTGTTACGATGATGCAGTTACTTCTCCAGGCATATATACCTGATCTTTATAAGTCCTTGGGTATATACATCCCGCTTATAGTTGTAAACTGTATAATCCTTGGAAGAGCGGAAGCATATGCATATAAGAATCCTGTTTTGCCGAGTCTGTTTGACGGTATAGGAATGGGACTCGGATTTACGATAGCTCTTACGATAATCGGTATGTTAAGAGAATTTATCGGCGGCTGCAGTTTCTTTGGCAGAGAACTCTCTTTATTCACACCAGTTGCGATATTCAAGATGGCTCCCGGAGCGTTCTTTGTGCTGGCACTTCTGTGTGCGATACAGAATAAGATAAAGATATCGGGTGCGAAAAAAGGAAAGGATGTATCAAAGATCCAGTCCGGATGTTCAAACGACTGCATGAACTGTACGCTTGAATGCGATCATAAGAAATACGATGATATCGAGATCACGCAGGAGGATATAGAATCCACCGCAAAGATCAATGCCCAGGCTATCGAAAGAGAGCTTGAACGTGCTGGAAAGGAGGCTTCAAAATGATACAGGTTAAAGATCTGCTTGTCATACTGATAAGTTCTTCCCTTGTCAGCAACGTTGTTTTAAGCCAGTTTCTGGGGCTGTGTCCCTTCCTGGGAGTTTCAAAGAAGATAGACACCGCAGCCGGTATGGGCGGTGCGGTCATATTTGTAATAACACTGTCAAGTGCCGTTACGGGATGCATATATCATTACCTTTTGGTTCCGCTTAACATGGAATATATGCAGACTATAGTGTTCATTCTTGTCATAGCGGCACTCGTACAGTTCGTTGAGATGTTCTTAAAGAAATATGTGGAATCACTGTATAAGGCTCTCGGCGTATATCTGCCGCTTATAACGACTAACTGTGCGGTTTTGGGAGTGGCACTTACAAATGTTCAGAAGGAATACGGAATACTTGCAGGTACCGTTAACGGATTCGCTACGGCACTTGGTTTTACGATAGCGATCATCATACTTGCGGGTATCAGAGAAAAGACACAGTATAATGATTTCCCCGAATCCGTTAAGGGTATGCCCATGGTCCTTATTACCGCGGGACTGATGGCTATAGCTTTTTGCGGATTTGCAGGATTGAACTGAGTGAGGGAAAGATCTTATGATCAACAGTATTTTGACAGCCACGGCTCTTGTGGGTATCGTTGGTTTATTTATAGGAATATTTCTCGGTATAGCCGGGATCAAATTCAAAGTTCAGACGGATGAAAGAGAAGAGAAGGTTTTAAATGCTCTTCCCGGTAACAACTGCGGCGGATGCGGATATCCCGGATGCAGCGGTCTTGCTTCAGCGATAGTAAAAGGACAGGCAAAAGTAAACGCATGTCCTGTCGGCGGTGAGCCTGTGGGTGAAGAGATCGCAAAGATCATGGGCGTTGAAGCGACTGCGGCTAAGAGAATGACCGCATTTGTAAAGTGCCAGGGAGACTGTGAAAAGACTCATCCGATCTATGAATATACTGGAACCGAGGACTGCCGTGTAATGAAATTTGTTCCCTCCGGCGGACCCAAAAGCTGTGAATTCGGATGCCTCGGATACGGAAACTGTGTTAAGGCATGTGCATTTGACGCTATTCATGTTGTTGACGGTATAGCTGTTGTAGACAAGGAAAAATGCAAGGCCTGCGGTGCATGTGTGAGTGCATGTCCAAATGATCTTATAGAACTCATACCGTATGAGAGCACGGTCAAGGTTGCATGTTCATCAAAGAACAAGGGACCTGTGGTTATGAAAGCCTGCTCTGTCGGATGCATAGGCTGTTCGCTTTGTGCTAAGAACTGTCCCAGCCAGGCGATAGAAGTAAATGATAACCTTGCAAAGATCGATTACGAAAAGTGTATCGACTGCAAGACATGTGTAGAAAAATGTCCCAAGAAGGCGATTATCGATAAATGAAGCTTGATGATGATTTTGATGAAAACGGTGGCGGCCTGCCCGTCATATATATGGCTCTCGGAGTTTCATTCTTTATCTTTCTGATACTGTGCGTAGTCATTTCAATAAACAAGGACAGCCACAGCTCAAAGGATAAGATAACATTTGCCGAATCCGCAAAGCTTACGGCTGCGGCAAATGAACCCGAACCCGTTCCTACACCGGAATCGGTAACAAAGAGAGTGGCATCTGATCTTGATATATGGGATCTTTATCCCAATAAGGATGATGAGGATGAAAGTGTGTCTGCTACCATGCCGGTAACACCGAAGATCACACCGACTCCGACTCCAACGCCCAGTCCGACTTCAAAGCCCGATTATGATGACGGAAAGCATGTAAAGATAACATATAAGGACGGATCTGAAGAGTGGATCACCATCAACGATAAGATAGAAAAGAATAATTACGACTTTACAAATCTTGTTGAATCCGGCGGCAAATACAGATATATGTCCGACGGAAAGAACATCTCATTTATAGGTATAGATGTATCACGTTATCAGAAGGATATCGATTTCAAGCGCATCAAGGAGCAGGGAATAGATTTCGTGATGATAAGAGTGGGTGCAAGGGGATATAAGAACGGCACTCTTGCCATGGACGAGTATTTTGAGAGCAATTTGAATTCGGCTCTTGAAGCGGGTCTAGATGTGGGCGTGTATTTCTTCTCACAGGCTATAAATGCCCAGGAAGCCGAGGAAGAGGCTAACATAGTACTTGCATCCATAGCAGAAAAGAAGATAACCTATCCGATAGCGTTTGACATGGAATACATAGAAAATGACACATCAAGGATAGATACTCTGACAAAGGAAGAAAAGACTCTTGTTACTGCAGCTTTTGTAAACAAGATCAAAGAAGCCGGCTATCGTCCGATGATATACGGAAATAAGGAATGGCTCTTAAAGAGGATAGACATATCCCAGTTTACGACCAGTTCGTTCTGGCTTTCGCAGGATGATGAATATCCGGATTATCCGTATAAATATGATATGTGGCAGTACACGACACAGGGAGAACTCTACGGCATAGACGGTGCTGTCGATATGGATATTTGTTTCGTGGATTATGCCGCACAGTAGAAAAGAAACGGTAAATATAGTGGATAAGATTGCCAGAGGCGTATATACCGCTTCAAAGAATAACGGAGAGGTATATTACAGGGCTTCATTTACATATAAGAATAAGCACATATCGCTCGGGAGCAGTTTAAGCTATGAAGAAGCTGCAAAGAAATACGAGTATGCAAGCGGGCTGATAAATGATAATGACAGAGGGATAGATGATTATGATGAGAAATGTCCCCTGTCATTTGATAAGTATGTGCTTATTGTCAATTACAGGGACAACAATATCTATCTGTCCAACCCCATCTATGTCAGAAAGAAATATTTTTCATATTATCTGTCGCCGAATGAAGAAATGAAATTCTCCATGGACGATCTTTTCTATTACATGTCTCATAAGATACAGAAAAGAGGCGGGCATTTATTTGTTTCGGATTACGGCATGCAGCTGTCTCTCGGTGTGCGTTACGGTATGAAACCATATTCCGTTGCGGGCAAGGATCACAACTTTATAAACGGTGACGAGCTTGATTACAGATATGAGAACATTGAGGTGTTAAACACTTATCAGGGTGTCGAGCAGTGCATGCATAAGAAAAAGAACTGCTACAGGACAAAGATACATATAAGGTCAAATATCGTAGTGGGATATTATGATGATGCCGTAACGGCAGCCATAGCCTATAACAAGGCTGTCGACATATTGAAACGAAACGGTATTGATAAAAACTTTGCCGTCAACTATATAGACAACATATCGAACAAGGTTTATGCCGATATATATTCAAGCGTAAGCGTTTCAAAGCTTCTTTTTGATTTGGCTTGAAATTGTATTGAAAAATCTGTATAATTTGACCTAAGTTTTGTGAAAAATCGGAAGGTTAGTATCATGGAAAAAGTATTATATAAGAGTACAAGAGACAGTTCAAAGCTTGTTACAGCCTCTCAGGCTATCTTAAAAGGCTTAAGTGATGACGGAGGATTGTTTGTTCCTACAGCACTCCCAAAGCTTGACAAGAGCATAGATGAACTTTCAAAGATGGATTATAAAGGTATCGCCTATGAGGTCATGAAACTCTTCTTAAGCGATTTTACAGAGGATGAGCTCAAGAATTGTATCGACAATGCATATGATGAAAAGTTCGATACAAAGGAGATCGTTCCGATAACGGAAGCAGACGGTGCATTTTACCTTGAACTTTATCACGGTTCGACCATAGCGTTCAAGGATATGGCTTTAAGCATCCTGCCTCATCTTATGACAACGGCAGCAAAGAAGAATAACATATCAAACGAGATAGTCATCTTAACTGCCACATCGGGTGATACGGGTAAGGCTGCACTTGCAGGATTTGCCGATGTAAAGGGTACAAAGATCATAGTGTTCTATCCCAAGGGCGGTGTAAGCTTCATCCAGGAAAGACAGATGGTCACACAGACCGGTGACAATACAATGGTCATAGGTATCAAAGGAAACTTTGATGATGCCCAGACCGGAGTAAAGAAGATATTCGGTGATAAGGAATTTGCTAAACAGCTTGCTGATAAAGGATATCAGTTCAGTTCGGCCAATTCCATCAATATAGGAAGACTTGTTCCGCAGGTCGTTTATTACGTTTACGCATATGCAAAGCTTCTTTCAGATAAGAAGATATCTGAAGGTGAAAAGATAAACGTGGTCGTTCCGACAGGTAACTTCGGTAACATACTCGCTGCTTACTTTGCAAAGAACATGGGTATCCCGATCGCAAAACTCATATGTGCTTCAAATGAGAACAAGGTGCTCTATGATTTCTTTGAGACAGGTGTATACGACCGTAACAGAGAATTCATGCTCACTAATTCTCCTTCAATGGATATACTCATATCTTCAAATCTCGAGAGACTCATTTATCTTATCGCAGGTGAGGATTCCGATAAGAATGCCTCTCTCATGAAGAGCCTTGTCAGCGAGGGCAGATATGAGATAAGCAAAGATATGAAGGATAAGCTGGACAGCTTTACCGGCGGCTTTGCAACGCAGGAAGAGACCTGTGCAAAGATAAAGGAAATGTATGAAAAGAACGGATATGTTCTCGACACTCATACGGCAGTGGCTTCCAAAGTCTATGATGACTATGTAAAGAAGACGGGTGACAAGACAAAGACTGTCATCGCATCAACAGCAAGCCCGTTCAAATTCACGACTTCCGTTATGGAAGCTATAGAGGGCAAAAAGTCGGATGAACCCGATTTTGAACTTGTAGACAGATTAAGCAGTATTTCAGGGGTAAAAGTGCCCCGTGCAATAGATGAGATCAGGACTGCTCCCACAAGACATGATCATGTATGTGAGAAGGACAAGATGGCAGACGCAGTCAGGTCGTTTCTTGGGATATAAGCTTTCGGACATCTGATGGCCGAAGGGGGACGGCCGATAATAAATCAGGGGGTATATGATGGAAAACAATAAGTATTCTGAGATAACACCGGAGATCGAAAGACTTGCTGCGATGAGCAGAAAAGCCGGAGTGATAGATTCGGATCTGTTCGTCAAGTACGATGTAAAAAGAGGCTTGAGAGACTTAAACGGCAAGGGTGTCCTTGCAGGCCTTACTCATATAAGTGATGTCAGAGCAACAAAGATAGTTGACGGTCAGTCTGTTCCTGATTACGGAAGTCTTTTTTATCGCGGATACAACGTAAAGGATCTTATAGACACATCCAAGATAGATAAGAAATACTGTTTTGAGGAAGTCACATATCTGCTCTTGTTTGATAAGCTTCCAAACGAAAAAGAACTCAAGGATTTCTGCGACATGCTCGCATACTACAGGACACTTCCGACGAGCTTTGTAAGAGATATCATTATGAAGGCTCCCAGCAAGGATATGATGAATACTCTTGCAAGAAGCGTGCTCACTTTATATTCGTATGATGACAGAGCGGATGATGTTTCAATGCCCAACGTATTAAGACAGTGCCTGCAGCTTATCAGTCTGTTCCCGATGTTATCGATATACGGTTATCAGGCTTACAGTCATTATCATGACGGAAAGAGTCTGTTCATACATCAGCCGGATCCAAAGCTTTCGGCTGCGGAGAACATTCTTCATCTTTTGAGACCGGACAGCAGCTTCACACCTCTTGAAGCCAGAATTTTGGATGTTGCACTTGTGCTTCATATGGAGCATGGCGGCGGTAACAATTCGTCATTTACGACTCATGTTATCACATCGTCTTTAACGGATACATACTCTACGATAGCAGCGGCAATAGGATCATTAAAAGGTCCCAGACACGGCGGCGCAAATATCAAGGTAGTCCGTATGATCGAGTGCATGAAAAACGAGATCAAGGACTGGAAGGATGAGGAAGAGGTAAGTGCTTATCTTTTGAAACTCCTTCACGGTGAGGCGTTTGACAGATCGGGACTCATCTATGGCGTGGGTCATGCGATCTATTCTAAATCGGATCCGAGAGCAGAGGTATTAAAGAGCTTTGTGGGAAAGCTTGCTCATGAAAAAGGTCTGGATGATGAATACGGTCTGTATACGATGATAGAGAGACTTGCTCCGCAGATCATCACAAAGGAGCGCCAGATGTATAAAGGTGTCAGCATAAATGTTGACTTTTATTCAGGATTTGTTTACAGCATGCTGGGACTTCCTGAAGAGCTGTTTACACCTTTGTTTGCAATAGGCAGGATCTCAGGATGGAGTGCACACAGACTTGAAGAGCTTGCCAACAACGGTAAGATAATAAGACCTGCATATAAGACTCTTTGCGTAGAGAAAGACTATGTAGAGATCGAAGACAGAGATTGAATCATTTCCGCCCCGAAAACCGGGGCGGTGTTTTTGTAGAGGGAAATGTTATGAACAAGGTAAGGGAAGAGATAGAGCTTCTTCGTGGTGAGATGGAGAAAAACGGTATCGACTGGTATCTGGTCGTATCATCGGACTTTCATAATTCCGAATATGTCTCGGATTATTTTAAATGCAGGGAGTGGCTGTCGGGATTTACGGGATCGAACGGAACACTGCTTGTTAGCCGTGATACGGCACTGCTCTGGACGGACGGAAGATACTTTGTGCAGGCAGCAAATGAACTTAAGTATTCGGGCATAAGACTCATGCGCATGGGTGAGGAGGGAGTCTTAAAGATCAAGGACTATCTTGCAAAGCACATGATAACCGGTCAGGTGCTCGGCTTTGACGGAAGATGCGTGAATGCAGATTACATCAATGATATATGTCAGACGATAGGCGGTGATAAAAAGATCAGATTCGATCTGGATCTTTGCGATAACATTTGGAAGGACAGGCCTGTGATAAACTGCTCAAAAGCCTATGTGATAGGAACGGAATTCACGGGTGAGTCATATCTTTACAAGATAAAGAGGGTGAGAGACTATCTTGCCGAGTACAACTGTCAGTATCTGTTTTTGAGCAAGCTCGATGACATCATGTGGCTCTTTAATATGAGAGGATCCGATGTCGATTACAATCCGGTTGTCTTAAGCTATGCATGCATATCTAAGGATGACTGCTATCTTTTTTTGCAGCCTGAAGCCGTGACAGATGAGTTTGCCCTATATGCTAAGATCAATAACATCGTGATAATGGATTACGATGAAGTATATACATTCCTTGAACAGAATTTCAGGGAGGATAAGAACTTTAATACCGTTGACAGTGTGGAACCGAATATATGCGCAGATCTTAAGCAGGTCAACTACAGGGTATACGGGCTATTGAAGGGAAAGACAAATATCATAGATTCCGTTAATCCTACAACTCTTTTCAAGGCCGTAAAGAATGCGACGGAGATAGAGAACATGAAAGAGTTCTTTTTGCTCGATTCCGTTGCTGTCTGCAGGTTCATGTATTATCTGGACAGGTGCAGGAAAAGATGTGAAAGTGACGAAAGCGGATCGGAATACTTAAAAGACGATGACGGAAATATCCTTTCAGAAGGTGCCGCTGCTGAATATATAGACTCATTAAGAAGTCAGATAAACGGTTTTAAAGGCCTTTCGTTTACAACGATAAGCGCTTATGAAGCCAATGCGGCAATGATGCATTATGAGGCAGGAAAGGACGGAGGAGCTCTATTAAAGAATAAAGGTTTTCTTTTGGTCGACAGCGGAGGCCAGTATATAGGTGCAACGACCGATGTCACAAGGACCATACCTCTGGGAGAGCTTACCGGTGAGCAGATAAGAGATTTTACACTTGTCCTAAAGGGAATGCTTAATCTTCAGAATGCTTCGTTTATAAAGGGATGTACCGGAAGGAATCTCGATATACTTGCAAGAGAACCGCTGTGGAAGCTTGGCATGGATTACAAATGCGGAACGGGTCACGGTGTCGGATGTTTTTTAAATGTTCATGAGGGGCCTCATTCCATCAGATGGAGATATATAGAGAACAGTCATGAGACCGAACTAGAACCCGGAATGGTGGTAACCGATGAGCCGGGAGTATATAAGGAAGGCCTCTACGGCATAAGGACTGAGAATACGCTTTTAATAACAGAGGGACAAAAGACGCCTGACGGAGCTTTCCTAAAGTTTGAACCGTTAACTCTGGTTCCGATCGACATAAGGGCGGTCGATATGGATCTTCTTGACAGAAGCGATATTGAACAGCTTAAAACTTATCAGAAACTTGCGGTGGAATCCGTATCCGAATATCTGTCCGATGAAGAAGCCGAATGGATACAGATGTTTCTTATATGATAAAAATTTGACAATCGGATAACAGGAAGCTTATTTGTTATCATAAATTCATGATTTGTTCATAGAATTTTGAACTTAAAGTTGTTGACTTATGGTTGATGGTTTGTAATAATAATGCTGATGTGCATTTGGCACAAATGATAAAAATATATATTTAAGGAAGGAAAAAATAAAATGGCAAACATCGATTTAACCAAGTATGGTATCACAGGTACCACAGAAATTGTTTACAATCCTTCATACGAGGATCTGTACAAGGAAGAGATGAAGCCCGGTCTTGAAGGCTTCGACAAGGGTGTTGAAACCGAACTTAACGCAGTAAACGTTATGACAGGTATTTACACAGGACGTTCACCTAAAGATAAGTATATCGTTA
>JAEERY010000031.1 GCA_016286035.1 Lachnospiraceae bacterium | reverse complement strand
TATGCAGCAGCTAAGTCAACAGCTCAGTACTTCGAGAAGAAGAACGGTGAGCATGGTGTATGGCAGTACAAGGTAGATATCGCTCTTCCTTGCGCTACACAGAACGAGCTTGATATTGAAGATGCTAAGATGCTTGTAGCTAACGGTGTTCAGTATGTTGCAGAAGGTGCTAACATGCCTACAACCATTGAAGCAACTGAGTACTTCCAGGCTAACAACGTTCCTTTCGTAGGCGGTAAGGCTGCAAACGCAGGTGGTGTTGCTACATCAGCACTTGAGATGAGCCAGAACTCTGAGAGACTTTCATGGAGCTTCGAAGAGGTTGATGCTAAGCTTAAGAACATCATGGTAGGTATCTACCACAACATCGATGATGCAGCTAAAGAGTATGGCATGGAAGGCAACTATGTTGCAGGTGCCAACATCGCAGGCTTCAAGAAGGTTGTTGAGGCTATGATCGCTCAGGGCGTTTGCTAATCAGTAGATTTAAATATCTGTATTATATGAGATTGAATCCCGTAGGCTTGGTGCTTACGGGATTTTTTTGTTTTTCGGTTTATAATGATGTGATAGAATTGTTTGTATCAGGACTATATAAGAGGAGAAAAGAATATGAGTCCGGCTAAGGATATTCGGTATTATTCGTTAAGAGAAATACCAGAGATCAAAAATAAGGCTGCCGAATGGTTTAACAGCAAATGGGGTGTTCCAAAAGAAGCTTATCTTGAGTGCATGGATGCTTATCTTGGAAAAGAAACAGAGTACGGCTGGTATGTTGCAATGGATGCAGACAGGATAGTCGGAGGCCTTGGTGTGATAGATAATGATTTTCATGACAGAAAAGATCTAAGTCCGAATGTCTGCGCAGTGTATACACAGGAGGAATACCGCAAGCTGGGGATAGCAGGAAAACTGCTTGATCTTGTTGTGAGGGATATGAGGTCTAAAGGCATATCACCGCTCTATCTTGTTACCGACCACACAGGTTTTTATGAAAGATACGGATGGGAGTTTTTCTGCATGGCTCAGGGTGACGGGGAACCTGAAATGACCAGACTTTATATACACAGATAGAAAGGATAGATTCATGGAATACAGCAGAATGATATCCGAAAGGATGTGGAATCAGCCGGACAAGGGGGAACTTGAGGCTGCAAGGGAGAAGACCTTCATAGATGATATAGTTCAGAAGGCACATATAGAAAAAGAGCTGCTTTCTTCGCTGGACGGAATAAAGACTGCATTTGACGGAGGTGCCGGAAGCGGAAGATTCTCCATACTTTTAGCAAAAAAGGGGATAGAGGTCACACATTTTGACATATCCCAGACAATGATAGATAAAGCGAAAGAAACTGCAAAGAAAGAGGGAGTCGAAGACAGGATAACATTTGTTAAGGGTGCGCTGGAAGATCTCAGTGCATACAAAGACCGTTCATTCGATCTGGTGATGTCGTTTGATTCTCCGATATCATACACATATCCCGAACAGGAAAAAGTGATAGGGCAGCTTATAAGGATATGCGCTAAACGCATAATGATAAGTGTTTCAAGCAGACTTGGAGCTTTGCCATATCTTGCAAATCCCATACAGAAGAACCAGTTTATTCTAGATAGGGACAGTGATGATCCGTGGGTTCAGTGGTGCATCAAAAGCAGGCAGGAGATGATAGATGGATTCTCTTTTAGGCTTAAAGATGTTTTGAACACCTATGAGACAGGACTGATGTGTGATGCGGAGGAGACAAAGGCGGCATATGACAGGGGGGAGATCCCATGGAGCATATCCTATCATTTCATGCCTAAGGAGATTGAGAACATTTTAAAAAGCAACGGTGTAAAGAATATAAAACTTGCAGGTCCCGGAGCATTTGCGAGGACCATACCCAACGAGATACTTGTAAAGATCATGAATGACCCCATGCAGAAGAAGGATTTTCTTGAGTTTTGTCATATTTATGACAGTGATCCGTATGTATGCGGGATGGGAAAGGATAATCTTTTTGCCAGAGGAGATATATAAGATCGTTACAATGATTTAAGAAAAGAGGGAAAAAATGACATATAAGGATGTAAGAGGGAATATATATATAGTTCAAAACGGCAAAGAACTGTTAAGACACAGTAACGGATATGCGGATATTTCAAATAAGATACCCAATACTTTTGATACGAGATTTGCCTGTGCATCGATGAGTAAAACATTTGTGGCAGTGGGGATACTGCAGCTTATTGAGCGGGGAGAGTTAAGATTTGATGATAAGCTGGGAAGCATTCTTGATATGGATCTTGGGAATATAGATGAGAATGTAACTGTCGCTCAGCTTCTTACACATACATCGGGTGTTCCTGATTATGATGATGAGACATGCGATGATGCAGCAGGGCTCTGGGCTGATTATCCCAATTACAAGATAAGGAAAAACATGGACCTGTTTATGATATCTAAGTCTAAGCCCATGATATATCCGAAAGGAGAAAGATTCCAGTATAACAACACGGGATATGTCCTTCTTGCAATGATAATAGAAAAGATCACAGACATGGATTTTGATGTCTATCTTAAGAAAAATGTGTTTGATGTATGCGGTATGGATTCGACGGGATACTTTGAGACGGACAGGCTGCCTGAAAGATGTGCGACCGGATATCTATACGGTTCTGATAATGTTGATTACAGATCAAATATATACTCAGTTGCAGCAAAAGGAACCGGTGACGGCGGTGCATATGTGACCGTCTCTGACATAGTCAGTTTCTGGAAAGGTCTTTTGGAATACAAGCTGCTCTCCAAAGAAACGGTTGAGGCAATGTTTACAAAACAAAGCGGAGACGGTGATGATCCCGAGGAGGGTTATTACGGTTACGGAGTATGGATAATAGACAATCCTAAAGGAAAGGATTATGTGTATATGCAGGGTATTGATCCCGGTGTATGTACGATCTCCGAATACAATCCGAACAACGGGATGATCTCCGTGATCCTAAGTAATTACTCAGACAATGTATGGGAAGCGATGAGAAAGATAAGAGGAGAATACTATGCATTATAGGAATTTTAAGACCGTAGTGTATATACCTGCGTGGATAGCATTTACAATGACCTACGAAAAACTTAAGTCCAGTTATGAGTTTCTTGAAAAGTATATCGGTCTTGACAAGGTATATCTCGAGACACACAGAGATGACATAGATGTTGATAAAGACAAGATCATGATGATCAAAGACTTCCTTGAAGAAAAGGGGGTTACGGTTTCGGGTGGTATCACGACCACGATCACCGATTTTGATGGCGCAGAACAGGGGAAAAGAAGACTCTTTAATACATTCTGCTATACCGATCCGGCTATGCGAGAAAGAATAAAGGCTATCTCAGAATATGCGGCATCTCTATTTGATGAGGTGATCCTTGATGACTTTTATTTCACAAACTGTTCATGTGAAAGATGCATAAAGGAAAAAGATGACAGGGACTGGGTAACGTTCAGAAAAGACCTCATGAAAGATGTATCGAAGAATCTGATCGTTGATCCGGCAAGAAAAGTCAATCCGAAGATAAGGATGACAGTGAAATATCCAAACTGGCGTGAATCATATCATTTCACAGGATATCTTCCCGATGAGCAGCAGGATATCTTTGATGCGACATATATAGGAACAGAAACAAGAAGTCCCAAATATGCGGATCAGCATCTTCCGGAGTATCTGAGTTATTCACTTGTAAGATATATGGAAAATGCATGGCCTAATAGGAACGGCGGAGGATGGTTCGACACATATCAGTGCTGGTCTGCGGACCGTTACATGGAACAGGCATATCTTACCGCGTTTGCAGGTGCAAAAGAGCTCATGTTCTTCCAGTGGAGTGATCTTATAGACAATCATTTTGTGGGAGGCATCGGAATACAGCTTCATAAGATAGATCATATGCTGGATAAGACAGGTGCTCCTACAGGAGTAGCCACATACATACCGTATGCATCGAGCGGAGAGAATCATCTTGAGATGAGACTCGGCATGCTGGGTATACCCATAGAGGCCACACCGGTATTTCCGTCAGGTGAAAAGGTCATACTGTTCACTGAAAGTTCAGCTTGCGATGAGAAGGTGACTGAAAAGATCAAAGGTTTTGTTGAGGCCGGAGGTGATGCTGTCATCACCACGGGATTCCTAAAAAAATGCGGGGATGAGCTTAAGAAGCTGGGACTGACGGAGGCTTATGTAACTGATCGTAAGATATCCGTTACCAGATATCAGATAACGGGTGATGAAGCGGGTTATCTGGACAATATCAAGCCTGTGATCTTTCCTGAGATCATTCATGGGAATAATGAGTCATGGTCATATTTAAATGGTGGAGATAATGATTATCATACTCCTCTGATCCTTATGAGCACATATGCAAAAGGAAGACTGTTCATTGTTTCCATTCCTGATAATTATGCGGACATTTACAGGATACCGGTACATGCGATGGATGTTTTGAAACGGATACTCTGTACATCCGGTTATGTTTCGGGTAAGGATTTGTCGATGTTTACATATGATGATAACAGCCTGATACTGTACCGATATGTTAAAGGTGATATAAGACCTTTACATGTCAATGTCTGTACGACAGTTAAGGCAAGAGCTATTGAAGACGAGGAGACCGGAGAGATATATCCTGCGATGCCTTATGTTACGGTGGAAGGTTTTGAACCTCATCAGTTTATGCTGGCGGATGTCATACTGGCACCCGGTGTGATCAGAAAATTCAGATGGATATAGCTTCTCTACTTTGCGTAGGTGGTTAAAGCATTTCTTATGATCTATAATCCGGACATGGAGGTGAAAGACATGAACCAATATGTTACAGGAGCAGTTATAAGACAACTGCGTGAAAAGAATAAGATGACCCAGCTTATGCTTGCTCAGAGGCTGGGAGTAAGTGACAAGACAGTCTCAAAGTGGGAGACAGGAAACGGATATCCGGATATCACTCTGCTTGAACCCATAGCCGATGCTTTTAATATCTCCGTCACGGAGCTTATTTCCGGGGATCAGGTCCTTAATGCAAATGTATCGGCAAACATGATGAGATCAAAGTTTTATGTATGTCCGGTATGCGGAAATGTGATCCATACCATGGGTGAGGCAGTGATACAGTGTCACGGAGTCAGACTGCAGCCGGCTTTGGCAGAATCAACAGATGAGAATCATATGATCTTCATCGAACGTATAGAGGATGAGTATTATGTGAGGATCGATCATGAGATGACAAAATCACACTATATATCGTTTGTCGCAGCAACATCATCTGACAGATCTCAGATGATAAAGCTCTATCCGGAAGGAAATGCAGAAGCGAGATTTGGGATAAACGGTGTGCGTAAGATCTTTTTCTATTGCAACCGTGACGGTCTGTTTTCTATTGATGTCGTTAAAGGCATCGATGATAAAGAAAGCGGATATGATGATACTAAAGTAAGAAGAGAACTTGAAGAAACGGCAGATCG
This sequence comes from Lachnospiraceae bacterium, assembly GCA_016286035.1. Taxonomy (GTDB): domain Bacteria; phylum Bacillota; class Clostridia; order Lachnospirales; family Lachnospiraceae; genus Colinaster. The sequence continues at coordinate 34,970 of JAEERY010000031.1, read as the reverse complement.
TCTGTTTGGATGACAACAGGAGATAATATATGACAGAAAAGACATTTGAAGCACCGTCTAAAGAGCTTTTGGAAAAGTATGAAAAACTTAAAGAATACTTTAAAGATTTAGGTTCTGTTGCAATAGCCTATTCGAGCGGTGTTGATTCAACATTTTTGCTATATACGGCATACGATGTCCTTAAAGACAGATGTCTGGCCGTAACAGCCAGCTCATGTTCTTTTCCGAAACGCGAGCTTAATGAGGCAACAGATTTTTGCAAAAAGATAGGAGTCAGACATCTGGTTGTTGAATCTGAGGAACTGAATATAGAAGGTTTCTCATCAAATCCGCCCAACAGATGCTATCTTTGTAAAAAAGAGCTTTTTGAGAAGATCTTTGAACTGGCGAATTCTGAAGGCATAACTTATGTAGCTGAGGGATCAAACCTTGATGATAACGGGGATTACAGACCGGGGCTTATGGCGATAAACGAACTCGGTGCAAAAAGTCCTTTAAGAGAGGTTGGCTTTACAAAAGAAGAGATAAGGATACTGTCAGCGCACCTTGGTCTTTACACTGCTTCAAAACCTTCCTTTGCATGCCTTGCCAGCCGTTTTCCTTATGGTGAGGTCATAAATGAAAAGAAACTAATGATGGTCGATAAGGCGGAACAGCTTTTGCTCGATCTTGGTTTTGAGCAGTTCAGAGTCCGTATACACGGTGATAATGTGGCGAGGATAGAACTTTTGCCACAAGATTTTGGAAGAATGCTAGATGGTGAACTTAGAGATAAGGTGTATGAAAGTTTTAAGGGATACGGATTCACCTATGTTTCTCTGGATCTTAAGGGATACCGTACAGGGAGTATGAATGAGACTCTGAATATTTGAGATTGACAAGAATATTTTCTTGTAATATATTTCAATTGTGCACAAAAAAGTGCATGTATGTTTTATTAACGAGGTTGTTTATGTTAAGCGTGGTAATGTAACCATCACAAAATTAATACTGCAGAGTGATCAAGATCTTAAAGGATCTGTTATTTCTGTGGACTGGCAGAGCTTTTGCCTGCCTGTGTTTTGGTACGCTTAATATTATGGAACATTGACCTTATGTGTGCAGTGTAATAAGACCTCGTTACAGGTTTTATTTCTGATTGTTTTTAACCATGATATCTTTGCGCGGATATCATGGTTTTTTATTTGCAAAGGAGGATAAAGAATATGCTTAAAGATCTGATAATAAGAGCAGAAGAACCTGCTGACTATAAGAATACTGAACTGATGACAATGCGAAGCTTCTTCAATAAATACGGTCCGGGAGCAAATGAGCATTTCCTGATAAGGATAATAAGAGAGTCAAAGGACTATCTTCCTCAGATAAGCAGGATAGCTGAAGTGGACGGAAAGATAGTGGGAGCCGTTTATTATACGAGAGCCTGGATTGTTGATGGAGATATCAGACATGATGTGATCACTTTCGGTCCTCTTTCCGTGGAACCGACACTTGAAGGCAACGATATCGGAGGAGCACTCATGCGTGAGACGATAAAGCTTGCAAAAGAAGCCGGATTTTCGGGTATTGTCCTTATGGGAGAACCGAATTATTATCCCAGATTCGGATTTGAAAGAGGAAAAAAGTACGGCATCACGGATGCAGACGGAAATGTCTGGGATTCACTGATGTGTCTGCCTCTTAATGATGATTTCTCAAACATAAAAGGAAAGCTCATTGAGAGCGAGGATTTTGAAAAGCTTGATGACAGCAAAAGACTTGAAGAGATAAACAGGGAATTTCCGAAGTATCGCATAGTAAAGGTTCAGGAAGGATTTATGCAGATATTTGAACAGCACCTGGGCGTGGTGGATTCTGTTAAGGATGATGTATATATGGTCAAATACTGGGAACTGCTTATCCCGGCTAAACTGTCAGAGGATATAAATGAAAAGCCGCTTGAAGGCAGTGATGTGCAGTTTATATGGAATCATAAAGGCGAATCGACCATTACAAAGGTGTTTAGAAACCTTTTGGAATGATTTGGAGAAAGAAATGAATACAGAAAAACAGATAGAATTTGATAAAGTAAAAGAAGTATGGTCTGCACTTGCGGTCACACAATACGCAAAGGAACAGATAGAAAATGTCGGTATCATACTTGATGAAAACAGATTAAGAAAGGCCTTAAGGGATACATCAGACAGTCGTGATATGATAGAAAAACTGGGCGATCCGCCCCTTCAGAATGTTACGGAGATAAGAGATATCCTGGATATTGCAAACAAGGGAGAATGTCTTACACCGTATCAGCTCGAAAGAGTGGAGAAGGTCCTTGTTGCAGTTGAAAGACTGATCGATTATCTTAAGCGTGCTAAACAGTATGAGAACCCGCTGGCATTTTATGATGAAAATCTTGATCCATTAAGTGAGCTAAAAGAAGAGATAAACAGTCAGATAAGAAATGAGGCTGTAGTCGACAGGGCCACTAAGGAACTGTTTGATATAAGAAGCCGTATAGCCGTTCTCGAAGATTCAATGAAGCAGAAGGCGGAGCAGATCATAAGGAACAATAAGGAATGCATGGCGGATTCATATTATACGATGAGAAACGGCAGAGTATGTGTTCCGGTCAAAAAGGAGTACAAGTATAAGATAGGCGGAAGTGTTATCGATAAGTCATCTACGGGAAGCACATTTTTTGTTGAACCGTTAGCTGTGGCGAAGTGTTTTGACGAACTTCAGCTGCTTTTCATAGATGAGGAAAATGAAGTCTGCAGGATACTATATACACTTACGGCATATGTGGCGGACAGCATACCGGCAATAGAAGAAAACATAAAGATGATAGAAAAGCTTGATCTTATCTTTTCCAAAGGAAAGCTGAGTATGGATCTTGACTGTGTCGAGCCTCATATAAATACAGAACGCAAAATAGAGCTTTCAAAGGCCAGACATCCGCTTATGGATATAAATGTAAATGTGCCGCTTGATTTTTCTCTTGGTGACGATATAAGAGGTATCGTGATAACAGGACCGAATACAGGAGGAAAGACTGTCGCTATCAAAACTGTTATGTTAAACTGCTACATGGCTCAGTGCGGCCTTCATGTAACCTGCAGACAGGCTGACATATGCATGAATTCGGGATATCTTTCCGATATAGGAGACGGACAGAATCTTTCGGAGAATCTCTCGACATTTTCGGCTCATATTAAAAATGTGCTGGGTATACTTGAAAAAATAGATCGGGACTGTCTTGTTATCATGGATGAGCTCGGTTCCGGAACCGATCCTGCAGAGGGGATGGGAATAGCCGTTGCGATACTCGAGGAACTTAAAAAAAGTGAAGCTAACTTTCTTGTCACGACTCATTATCCGGAGATAAAAGAATATGCGGCAAAAACGGAGCATATCGTTAATGCCAGGATGACATTTGACAAGGAGACGCTTCGACCGACATACAGGATGGTCATAGGTGAAGCAGGAGAAAGCTGTGCTTTTTATATCGCACAGAGACTGGGAATGTCCGATCGGATGCTGCGTGTAGCGGCTGAAGCAGCTTACGGAAAAGATGCTGTTAAATACATCAGACTGAGTGAAAACACCGATAACGAAAAAATACAAAAAAAGAAATCTGAAGTCCGTACGGGAAAGATCGTAAAGAGCAGGAATAATAGAACTAAAACTGATATGAGCGATGAATACAAAATCGGTGACAGTGTTGTGGTGTATCCGGACAAGAAGATTGGGATAATCTGCGAACCTGTGAATGATAAGGGTATCCTGCGTGTTCAGGTTGCCGACAGAAAGTTCTATATCAATCACAAAAGAGTAAAGTTAAAGGTAAGTGCAAAGGAACTGTATCCTGATGATTATGATCTTTCCATTGTCTTTGATTCTGTAAAGAACAGGAAGATCAGACATGACATGGGACGAAAACTTACAGACGAAGTGATTGTTTATGATAAGGACGAATAATGTTACAATCACAATGTGTGATGTTTGATTTTTAGGAGCAGATATATGAAGATTCTAGTACTAAACAGTTTGTTGAAAGAAAAACATAAAAAGGTGATCCTTGATGCCGCTGAAAAGATCAATGCAAAGGCCTGCTTTGCAAATACAGAAGATGAAGTAGCAGAGGGTTTTAAAGACGCAGATGTCATATACGGGTTTGGAATGAAGATCGCAAAGGAAAGCAAAGATTTAAAATGGCTTGCTGTTCCCTCGGCTGGTGTCGATTACCTTATGCATGATGATGCATTTGCAAACAAGGACTGTATACTGACAAATTCCGCGGGAGCATATGGCGTGACTATCGCTGAGCATATCGTAGCTGTATCGCTGATGATGATGCGTGGGCTCGATCATGCTTACAGTGAAACGCTGAAAGGCAACTGGAGCAGTCCGATACCTCAAAAGTCGCTTAAGGATGCAAGGATAACTGTTCTTGGAACAGGTGATATAGGATGTGAATTCGCAAAAAGGGCAAGAGCATTTGAACCTGCATCCATAACGGGTATCTGCAAAAGCGGTAAATGTGAGGAGAGATCGTTTGACAGCATACATAAGGTTGATGAATTGGACAGTATACTTCCTAAAACAGACCTGCTTGTCATGTGTCTTCCGGGTACGCCTGAAACCGAAAATATCCTGTCAAAAGAGAGGATAAAGCTTCTTCCAAAAGATGCATATGTTGTGAATGTAGGAAGAGGTTCGGCCATAGATGAGGATGCACTCGCAGACAGTCTTGATGAGAAAAGACTTGCGGGAGCCGCACTGGATGTATTTAAAAATGAGCCTTTGCCAAAGGAAAGCAGACTGTGGAAAACAAAAAATCTTATAATCACTCCGCATGTGGCAGGCAATCTCACACTGGAGCATACTTTGGATAAAAATGTGGAAATGTTTATTGATAATCTTTTATGCTATGCTAACGGGCTTGAGATGAAGCATGTGATCGACAGAAATAAAGGTTATTGATAAGAAAAAGATATTAAAGGAACAACAGATCCATAGCGGTCAGGAGATGATATCCTGATCGCTTTTTTGATGTATTTTGTAAAAAACCGACTAAAAGTCGATAAAAATACTTGACGCATATAAAATACATGGATTATACTAAAACCGACCGATAGTCGAAAAAGGAGATGCGCAGATGAAAAAAGGGGAAAAAAGAAAACTGGAACTCTTGCAGATAGCTTACAGGATGTTCATAACACGCGGATATGAGAATACGAGCGTAGATGAGATCATAGAAGAGGCGGGCATTGCAAAGGGTACCTATTATTACTATTTTGAGAGCAAGGAACAGATGCTGGAAGAAGTGATAAACATGATGATCGAAACAGAGGCACAAAAAGCAAATGCGATCCTAGACGCAAATATACCTGCTCCTCAAAAACTCGTAGGTATTATAGCTTCATTCAGACCATCCAATGAGGAACAGCCGATCGGTGATGCATTAAACAGACCTGAAAACATCATGATGCATGAAAAGACGACAAAGATGCTTATTGAAAAGATGACACCTATTATTTCCGGTGTAGTTGAAGAAGGTATAAAAGAAGGGATCTTTGACTGTGACAACATACCGGAAAGAGTAAAGATGGTACTTATCTTAAGTGACGCACTGTTTGATGGAATGGGCTACTCAGAAAAAGAGGTTATCGTCTTTGTGGATCTTATAGAAAAGCTTTTTGGTGCAAAACAAGGTACCATGGAATTTATAAAGGGACTTATCCGATGAATGAAAAAAACAGCAGCAATTTTGGGAAATTCTTAATACTATGGTCGGGAGCACTGATATCTTCGATCGGAAGCGGACTTACAAGTTTCGGACTTGGAGTGTATGTCTTTAATACAACTGGGAGTGCGGCCGGTATGTCATTAGTCACACTGCTGGGATTTGTACCGACTCTGCTTTTAAGCGTTCCGGCTGGGGTTCTTGCAGACAGATATGACAGAAGGATCTTAATGATGATAGGAGACGGTTTTTCGGCAATGGGAATACTGTTCATCCTCATATGCATGATGACAAAAGAAGCTACACTGTTTGAGATCTGTCTGGGAGTCTTTGTGAGTGCGGTATTCTCGGCTTTGCTGGAACCCTCTTACAAGGCAACGATAACTGATATCCTGTCTAAGGAGGAATACTCGAAAGCAAACGGTCTTGTATCGATGGCGGGGAGTGCCAGATATCTTTTTTCACCTGTGATAGCAGGATTTTTGCTGGGAATGAGTGACGTGAAGCTTTTGCTCATCATCGATATATCAACCTTTTTTGTAACACTTGTTTCGGTAGCGGTCATAAGAAAAAAGATAGTATCGGTAAAGGTGTCTAAAGACGAGTCTTTTGTTGAGAGTATAAAGGGTGGCTTTAAGGCTCTGAGTATGAAAAAGGGGATACTCATACTTGTTGTCATATCTTCGGGTGTCACTCTCTCCATGGGGATGTTTCAGATTTTGGCGGAGCCTTTGATCCTGTCATTTTCGGATGCCAAAACACTGGGTATCAGTGAAACGGTTTGTGCCGTGGGCATGCTCTTTAGCGGTGTGGTGCTGGGTATAAAGGGACTTAAGAAAAGCTATGTGAAGAAGCTTTCTTTATCTCTTGCTTTTGCCGGACTCTTTATGGTGGGATTCGGGATAAAGGAGAACATCATTTTGATCTGTACTTTCGGTTTTTTGTTCTTTGCGGTCCTGCCGGTAGCAAACAACTGCCTTGATTATCTTACAAGAACGAACATACCTGATGAGGTACAGGGAAGAGTATGGGGGCTGATAGGATTCATATCCCAGCTTGGATATGTTGTATCTTATTCGGTTTCAGGAATATCCGCGGATATGATAGGAAGAGCAAGCGGACTTGGGGTCGGTAGAGGAGCGGCATATGTGGTACAAACTGCCGGAATAATGCTCTTTATCTTGGCACTGTTAATACCGAAACCAAAAAGCATCAAACAACTTGAAACATAAATGTGTAAAAGGAGGAAAACAATATGAGTAAAACAATTGAGGGAAAACATAAATACAGACCGGTAATGTTCTTCGCACTGGCATATCTTTTCACATGGATATTCTGGATACCTGCGATATTTGTGTCTGAGAATATAGGAGCATTACTGATGCTGCTTGGACTGTTGGCTCCCTGTGTAGTATCTACGGTAGTAATACTCACATCAGGATCTGAACCGTTAAAGAGAGACCTTAAAAACAAGATAGTTGGTTTTTATAAAGTAAAATGGAAAAACGTATTCTTTGCGGTTTTGGTATTCGCGCTGATCGTTGCAGGTTCAATACTTCTGTCACTGGCATTCGGACAGTCGCTTGATCAGTTTGCACTCACCGAGGACTTCTCGTTTACGGGAGTCGGGATCAGCTCAGCACTGATAACCATAATACTGGCTTCTATCATAGAGGAAGTGGGATGGAAAGGATACTGTGAGGATTCCATAGGAAACTACATGAACTGGTTCTGGGAATCACTGATATTCGGAGCCATTTGGTCTTTCTGGCATTTCCCGCTTATTTTCATACAGGGAACATATCATGCCGGGCTTATGGTAAATCCGCTTTTTGTAGTGAACTTCTTTGTAAGCGCCATCCCCATGGGATATATAATAACCTGGGTATATCTGGCAAGCGACAGATCGATCCTTGCTTGTATCGTATTCCATCTGTTCGTAAATTTCATGCAGGAGAAGATAGCAATGACTCCCGAAACGAAATGTGTTGAAACGATAGTCGTACTGATAGCAACGGTCATCATAGTCATGGCAAAGAAAGAAATGTTCTTTGAAACAGATCATGTCGGCAGACTTGAGGAAACATTCTAATATATATATTTAAAGCATTTAAAGAGTCCAAAGGGGCTCTTTAAATTTTTACTTGACGGCTAATTGCAATTAGCCTATAATTAAGCTAATCCAAATTAGCCAAAGGAGGTTATCATGGATACGAAACAAAGAATACTGGATGAGGCGTTAACTTTGTTCTCCCAAAAGGGATACGCAAATGTATATGTGAACGATATAGCTGAAAAGGTCGGAATAAAGGCACCTTCGCTTTATAAGCACTACAAGAATAAAAAGGCGATCTTTGATGCAATCATAGAGGAGATGAACAACAGATTTGCCATACAGGCTAAGAATCTTAACATCATCGGGAATGATCCTGCGGCTGATGCACGTATTTATGAATCTCTGTCAGAAGAGGAGATGATAAAGCTGGGATTTGATCTGTTTGAATATTATATTCACGATGATTATGTGAAGAGATTTCGTAAGATGCTGACCATAGAGCAGTTTCATAATAAGGAACTGGCAGATACCTATACAAAACTATATGTAGACGATCCGCTTTTATACCAGGGGCTGCTTTTGGGACAGGTTGTATCATCCGGCGGGCTCAGTACGGAGAATGTCGACATCATGACGCTTCATTTTTTCGCTCCCATATATATGCTGCTTACGATGTGCGACAGAAATCCGGAACGTGAACCTGAAGCATTTAAGATACTTGAGTCACATATAAGACAGTTTAATAAACTCTATTCAAGAAAGAGAAAAGAGGTGTAAAGATATGAATGATTTGATCTCAAAGACAGGTGCAGCGATCGTATCTGTAACGGTATTATTATTTGCGCTGTTTATAATTCTGCATTTTAATTTCGGATCATATTTGGTATGTATGTTTCTGCCCATAGGATTTGTGATGACGGCTGCGGGTTTTCAAAATGAGTGCAGTGAGGATAGAAAAGTGGCCGCAAATATCGGACTGACCCTGTCAGCAGTATATGCGGTGCTGATACTGCTGGTATATTATTCACAGACAACCACGGTGCGTCTTGAAGAGCTTAACGAACAGACGATAAAAGTCCTGGATTATCAGCGTGGAGGTCTGATGTTTAACTATGACCTTTTGGGATACGGTATTATGGCACTTTCAACATTCTTTACCGGTCTGTCCATAGAGGCAAAAGACAAAGAGGACAAGTGGCTTAAATATCTTATGATGATACACGGTATTTTCTTTTTAAGCTGTTTCTTTATGCCTATGACCGGTATGTTTACTTCAATGTCAAAAGGAGAACACGGTAATGGGGGCGGTATTGCTCTTTTAATATGGTGCATCTATTTTATACCTATCGGTGTTCTGGCATTCAGACATTTTGACAGAACAGTGATAAAGGAGAATGTATGAAGATAGCGGCTTTTCAGTTTGATGTGACCGGAGATATAAAAAACAATCTGAACACGATAAAAGAAGCTGTGGTGAGGGCAGCAAAAAACGGCGTCGATCTTATCGTGTTTTGTGAATGTGCCCTGACAGGATATATAAGACGGGATGTGGATGATCCGCAAAAGATTGATAAAGATATCCTTTTTGAATCAATGGATGCGATAAGACAATTGTCTGTGAGATACAATATAAGTATCATAACGGGCAGCATAGCATTTGACGTTAACCGTTATAACAGAGCATATGTTTTTACTCCCGACGGGAAGGTCGACTGGTATGACAAAAGAGCACTTTACGGCTGGGATGAGGAGAACTTTACCCATGGAAATAAGGATGGTTTTTTTGAAATTAACGGTATGAGGATAGGGGTAAGGATATGTTTTGAAGTAAGATTCCCGGAGTATTTTAGAGAACTGTATATAAAACATACGGATATTGATATCGTTATGTTTTATGATGTATCTGATACTGATGATGCTGATCGTTATGAACTAATGATGGGACATCTAAGAACAAGAGCTGTTGAAAATGTGACTCCCGTTCTATCCGTAAATTCCATAAGACCATATCAGACGGCACCTACCTGTTTCATTGATGCATCGGGAAGAGTTTTGCAAAAATGCAAAAAAGATGTGCAGGATATGCTCATTATAGATTATGATAAAAAAGAGCCTGATTTCGGGGAAATTGGAAGAAAGAGGTATTCTGACAGCCTGCTTGGTATTGACAGTGACACATGACACTAAAGGAGATTAGCATATGGGAGCATTAAATATCAGCGAGGGATTTGCGAACTTTACCAAAGAAATAGTTGAGAATAACTGGAACGTGTTTGGATGCGAGGTTTATGAAGACGGTAAGTTAAGCTTAAGTTTCGGAGATACCAAAGATAACAGACATCAGATATATTCGGTAACAAAGTCGATTCTGTCAGTGGCAGCAGGCATAGCGATCGATGATAATAAGATAGATGTTAATAAGGATATCCTGTACTATATACCTGAGCGTTATGTTAGCGGGATGTCAAAAGAACAGAAGCAACGATTTGAAGACATCACGCTTCACAGGTTAATGACAATGTCCGTACCGGGGTTTCCTTTCAGAGCGGAGGGGGATGATTTTATCAGGTTTTCTCTTAACTGTATTGATATAAGAGCGGATGAAACATCTTTTGATTACAGTAATATCCCGGCATATCTGGTAGGCGTCGCATTAAGTGAAGCTCTTAATATGGATCTTTGGGAGTTTATTAAAGACAGATTACTTAAACCTCTTTCCATTTCTGATGCGGGATATACAAGATCTCCCGAAGGATATTTTTACGGAGCATCAGGCATGGAGATGACGGTAAATGATCTAAGCAAGATAGGCCTTTTACTCTATAACGGTGGAGTTTATGAGGGTGAGAGGATAGTATCACAAGAATACGTATCCAGAGCTACCGGTGTGCTGCAGATGAACAGGGAGGGAGGCTACGGATATTATATATGGAAGTACAGAGACGGATTTTCACTTAACGGAAAATGGAAGCAGAAATGCTACATACTTCCCAAAAGAAAACTTATCATAACATATTTATCCGATATAAGGGATGATTCGCATGAACTCTTGGAAAGTATGGAAAAGAACATCCTAGGAATATGATGTGTTCGATGAGTCTGCGGAATAAGAGAAAATGATAAAACGGAGGAGGGGTCCTCCGTTTTATTATGTGTTGACATATAAAAAAATAAATGCTACTATATATCAAAATGATATATCAAACAGATATATAGGAGAAAGGAAAATGGCAAGAGAAAAGAAGATAGATATGGTGATACTCGGTTTGCTGAGCCACGAGGATCTCAGCGGATACGATATCAAGAAGCGTATTGATTCGATGATCAGTTTTTTCTGGAAGGGCAGTTTCGGAAATATATATCCGGCTTTAAAGGATATGGAGGAGGCCGATCTTGTAAAAAAGACAGGTACATCCGATAACGTGCGAGAGAAGATGACCTACAGGATCTCTGATAAAGGTCTTAAAATCTTAAAACAGTGGTTACAGGATGAACAGGCGGCGAACGAGTTAAGATATGAGACGCTTTTGAAACTTTTTTTCGGGGGAGCTTTGGATAAGTCGGTCAGTATTACAAACATAGAACTGTTTGAACAGAAAATAAAAGGAGATCTTAAACTGCTTAAGGGTTATTGCGAGAATTTAAAGGAACATACGGAAAATGCCGATCATCTTTATTATTATCTGACAGCGTCGTTTGGAGTCGAGACATACGAGGCATATCTTAAATGGTGCATTAAAGCAAAGAAGATACTCAAAAACGGAGTGATATAATAGTGAGACAAAAAGTAAGAAAGACAATGTTAATCATCTCATTCATAATCTTCCCTGTGACTATATGGTATTTCTCACCATACCTTATAATACAGGCTGCGAGCGAACATATAATAAACGGAAGCTTTATTGTATTTATCGCCATGCTTGTCTTTTCTGTTTTTTTCGGCCGCGTATGGTGCGGATATCTTTGTCCCGCCGGGGGAATACAGGAGTGCATGGCACTTTGTAATGATAAGAGTGCAAAACAGCAAAAAAGAGACAGGATCAAACTTGTTATCTGGGCAGTTTGGATAACAGGAGTTACAGTTACCTTCATTCTTGGAAAAAACGATGTCAGAGTCAATCCTTTTTATATGACCGATCATGGCATCTCAGTATCGGAAATAAGTAACTATATGATCTATTACGGAGTGGTGTTTTTGCTTGTGATCCCTTGTCTGATTCACGGAAAAAGGGCATCCTGTCACTATATATGCTGGATGGCTCCTTTCATGATGATAGGCAGCGGCATAGGAAGGAAGTTTAAGATACCGCAGCTTCATATCAGGGCGAATAAAGATCTGTGCATAGGATGCAAAAGATGCAATAAGGCATGTCCTATGGGACTTGATGTTAAACAGATGGTTGAAGAAGAGAAGAATCATAAATGCAGTGAATGCATACAGTGCGGAGCATGTGTTGATGAGTGCCCAAAGAAGGTTTTGGAGTATGCTTTTAGATGGGAGGATTAAAGATGAAGAGTGTGGTCATATATTATTCACTGAACGGAAACTGTGAGATGGTATCGGAAAAGATCGCAGAGCTTACAGGGGCTGATGTGCTTAGAATAGAACCGGTAAAGAGTTATCCCGATAAAGGGGCAAAGAAGTTCATATGGGGCGGAAAGAGTGCTGTCATGGGAGAGATGCCTCCTTTAAGACTATATGAATTTGACGCAAAAAAGTATGACTGTATCATTATAGGATTTCCTGTATGGGCCGGTAATATCACACCTCCCATAAGGACATTTGTTAATGATAATCTTGAATCGCTTAAAGAGAAGAAGATCGCAGCGTTTGCATGTCAGTCGGGTTCGGGAGCCGATAAGGCTTTTAAAAGATTAAATGATATGCTTAACAGGGATAAGCTTGATGCGACGCTTGTTCTTATAGACCCAAAGGACAGACCCAAAAGTGAAAATGAAAATATGATAAAAGAATTCTGTGACAAAGTTGAACTGTTACAGTGACCTATCCTGATCATCCCGGGACATCCGGAGAATTGGGATCAAAAAGAATAAATAGAGTGAACCGACCGTATGGATGACTTCCTGTACTACAGGGGGTCATCCTTTTTTTACAGATTGCAACACATCTGCTTAAGGCCTGTATATCGGAAGGTCAGTGGCGCTATATTTACCTGATACGGCAACTTAAGTTTTACTTTTGGCAACATACGTATGCATGTATTGATGGCCGGATTCTTTTCTGATAGTTTTGGTTCATAGACAAAAGAAAGGAGCTTAGATAAATGATCAGATGCAAAGATATCCATAAAAGCTATAACGAAAAAGAAGTCTTAAAGGGGATAAGCTTTGACATAGACGACGGGAAGATATTCGGACTCTTAGGACCGTCGGGAGCGGGAAAGACAACACTTATAAAAATACTTACGGGTCAGTTGGATTATGAAAAAGGGGAAGCATATATTCTTAATAAAGCCGTATCGGAATTAAACGGGAACGACAGAAAAGAGATAGGTATAATGATGGATCAGTTCGGTGTTTATGAGAGACTGTCCTGCGCAGATAACTTAAAGATATTTGCTGATATATACGACATACCCAAAAGCCGTATCAGGGAGACTTTGGCTCTTGTGGGCCTTGAGGATGCTGTGAACAAACCGGCATCAAATCTCTCAAAGGGAATGAGGGTAAGACTTCAGCTTGCCAGGGCTTTTTTAAATACTCCCAAGATCCTGTTTCTGGATGAACCCACAACAGGACTTGATCCCATGACGCAAAAACTTATTCACAGGATCATACTTGATAAGAAGAAAAGCGGCAGTACGATCTTTTTAACAACTCATAACATGGAGGAGGCTTCCACACTGTGTGATGAGGTAGCTCTTTTAAATGAAGGCGTAATCGTAGACAGCGGTTCTCCGAAAGATATATGCAGAAGATACAATCATCAAAAAAAGATACTCATCCATCTTGTATCGGGAAATGACTTGGAGTTTGCACATGACAGAAACAGCGCTGAGAAGATCTGCAGACTGATGGACGAGGGAATGATAGAGACGATACATTCATCGGAACCGAATCTGGAGACAGTATTTCTTGAACTCACAGGAAGAAAACTGGAGGATTAAAAGATGAAAAACGTACTGATAATCATAAAAAAAGAAATCAAGGACACATTAAAGAACAGGGCGGTTTTTATGCAGTTTGCGATATTTCCCGTTCTGACTCTTATCATGGAAAATGCGATCGATATTAAAGATATGCCTGAGCTGTTCTTCACTAAGCTGTTTTCGATCATGTTCATGGGAATGGCACCGCTTACATCGTGTGCAGCCATTATATCAGAGGAAAAAGAAAAGAATACCTTAAGGGTGCTTATGATGTCAGATGTAAAACCATGGCAGTATCTTACGGGAATCGGGATATATGTATGGACGATCTGCATGTGCGGAGCAGTAGTGATGTCAACGGCTTATAAGGGTAAAGATGTATTATTTTATCTGTTTGTCATGGGAGTCGGATTTGCCATATCAGTAGTCATAGGTGCATGTATCGGTATATATTCGAAGAACCAGATGGTGGCGACCTCTCTGTATATGACTGTATTCATGATCCTTTCATTTCTTCCTATGCTGGCACTGTTTAATGAGAGCATCAAAAAGATCGCAAAGATTTTTTACACGCAGCAGATAAGGATGATACTGGATGATATGTCATTTGACGGCTTAACGCTTCAGGGTGGTATAATAGTAATTGTTAATATAACACTGGCTATAATGTTATTCTTCCTCATCTTTAGAAAAAAAGGACTCGAATAGATGAAAGTTGAGATAGATATAGATGAAAAGTATACAGATACGGGCGTTGTGATCCATGCACCTAGGCTGACTCAGGATATAGAGAAGATGGTCGCGATGATGAGAATGCTGAATATGCAGATCGCCGTAACGAAAAATGATGAGACGTTTCTTATCGAAACGGATAAGATACTGTACATAGAAGCGATTGACAGAAAGACCTTTGTTTATACTCAGGATGATATGTATGAGTCACAGCTTAAGCTCTATGAGATAGAACAGGAACTCTTGGAACATGATTTCCTGCGTATCAGCAAGCAGGGGATCGTGAACCTTAAAATGATAAAGAGTTTAAAGGCTGAGATCAACAGAAAGATAAGAGTGACCTTGAAAAACGGAGAACAGATCCTGGTATCACGAATGTACTCGGATGAACTTCGCAGAAAGCTGGGGTTGAAATAATGGAAGAGAAAAAAAGTATATTTGGATTTATAAGACAGACTTTTGCAACATATGGGATAATGGTCACCATATTTATGATATTCAGCATACTGGTAGGGGATATCCCGGAGGGATTTTCTTCACTGTTCATACTGGGAAGGAAGGGGCTGTCGCTCGCAACCTTATCGGAACTGCTGCTTTTAGCTGTTATAATAACTGTTTTACAGAATGTGTTCCTTACCGACATACTGATAAAAAACATGAGCATCATCGCACGCAACATCTTATTTCTTGTCACAGTGCTTGTGGTCATCATTACTATGATATTTGTTTTCGAATGGTTTCCGGTCAACAGTCTTATGTCCTGGAGCGGGTTTATCATATGTTATCTGATAAGTATGGGTATCAGCATCCTGGTGATAAGACTTAGAGAAAATACAGAGAATAAACGAATGCAGAAAGCTCTGGAAAAATACAATCAGAGAGCATCATGATTATATGAAAGCGAGATTTGATGTTTATGGATCAAAGGAAGATAGAAGAATTCATAGATAAGCAAAAGGTCAGTTTTATCTGTTCGATAGATGAGGAGAACTATCCCAATGTAAAAGCAATGTTAAGTCCCAGAAAGAGGGTGGGGCTTAAAGAGTTTTATTTTTCAACAAACACCTCATCTATGAGAGTAAAACAGTACATGGAAAATCCAAATGCCTGTATCTATTTTTATCATAAAGGACTGATCAGATATGAAGGAGTTATGTTAAAAGGCAGGATGGAGGTCCTGACAGATCAGGATTCAAAAAACATGATCTGGAAAAAGGGAGACACCATGTTTTATAAGGAAGGTGTAACAGATCCGGATTATTGTGTTTTAAGATTCAGGGCAGCCTGCGGAAGATATTACTGTGATCTGAAAACTGAGAGTTTTGATATCGACCAGTAAAACATCACAAGTGGCTTTAAAATTGTTTACATATGAAAACCTCCTTGGCGGATCGGATCTTAACTGCCTGCAAAGGAGGTTTATTGCGTTAGCTTTTAGGCTATCTGTATTTTAATTCGGGATGTCTTGCATAATATTCTTTTTTGTCCTCATACATATCTTCATCAGCTTTGTGGAGCAGTTTTCTTATATCAATGTTTTCATCCTCGAAGCTGCATCCGAATGCGAAACTGATATCGGTCTGAGCTTTTAATATCTCGCTTAACCTGCGTATCTTATCATCGAATTCTTCAAGAGTATTGTTGATTACCAAAACCATAAATTCATCGCCGCCGGCACGATAGATCTCATCATCTACAAACACCTGACGAAGTATGGCTGCGGCTTTCTTAAGAAAACGGTCTCCCTCAATATGTCCGCTCCTGTCATTTATCATTTTTAATCCGTTAAGATCGGCAAAAAGAATGCCCAGAGTTTTTATGTCTTCATCTTCATTGCTTCCAAACTGTGTCACACGATTGTTCATTGAATTTCTGTTAAGAACACCTGTCAAAAGATCGATCGTGCTCAGTTTCTCAAGCTTTTTCAAAATTTGATAGTTGGCGATCTCCGTACCGATAAAAAATGTGGTAAGTTCAAGAGTTTCTTTTATCTTTACCGTGTGTTTTACATCAAAGTTGACAGCCCAGATATAGCCCAGTAAAGATCCGTTATACTTAAGTGGAAATATGACCAGGCTTTCAGCGTGATTCTCTTTCAGTGAATCATGCCATAATAGATTTCTTTCTTTCAGAACTTCCATATCCTGCTCATTTTTAATGATAAGACATGTGCTTCCGGCCAGGCATTCCTCCCAGGTTACAACCATTTGGTAGAATTCTCTTCTGGCATTGTCATCCGCTGTAAATGTAGGAGCGTCCGAGCTAAAAGCATCACCCAAAATAGTACAGATCTCATTATCATGGTCAATGGTAAGTATCGTACATCTTTGAGCATCACAGATCTCTCTGATATCCGCAGTGACATCTTTTATGGCAGTCAGAAAATCATCACTTCCCCTTAGCTTGATACAGGCAGCCAGTACCTGTGATGATGTATCGGGTGCCAGATCAGACATACTGTTCTCGTCGGCTTTGGGTGTGACAATATACGAATAGAGACAGTATCTGATATTCTCTTTGTCTGATGTAAGCGGTAAAAGATACATCTCTATCCACAGATTCATCTGATACAGACTTACGTAGGTGTGAAGTGGCTGATGCAAAACAGCGCTTCTGTAAATAAAATCTTCAAAGTTTAGGTCCTTGGGTAAACTGAGGTAATAAGGCGTGTTGTCGACAAAAGGCTGTTTGGTCAGATCCTCAATGTCATCCTTGAAGAGCTTATTGCCTGTTACGACACGTATATCGCCGTATGATCCGTCGTCATATGTTTCCACAGATAATACACATGCTTTACAGGTGTATTGTTCCAGAATACTTGTATAGTCCATCTCATTCTCCTCATGCCTGTCCGGTGACCAGTTTTTCAGCATCTTCGGCTGACAGCGGACGCCCCCATATGTATCCCTGAATATAATCGCAGCCGATACTCTTTAATGTTTCAAGCTGTTCAGGCTCTTCAACTCCTTCGGATATAACATCAAATCCCATGATATGACCTATAGATATGATCTCAGCCACGTACTGTCTTGATGATTCGCTGGTATTCATCTTGTCGATAAATGATTTATCTACTTTTAAAAGGTTTGCCGGGAATCTGTTCAGGTAGCTGAGAGAAGAGTAACCGGTACCGAAATCATCGATCGCTATCTGTACTCCGGTCTTTTTGATCTCCTCTATACGCTGCAGAGCTTTCTCTGAATCTATCATGATGGATTCTGTGATCTCGATCTCGAGTCTGTCAGCCGGGATACCACTGGTTTTAAGCAGATCCTGTATCTCCTCGATAAAGTCGTTTTTCATCAGATGACGTACTGATGCATTTATGCTCAGTGTAAGATCAGCATTGGTTTTATTCATCAGTCTGCCAAAGAAATCAGCAGCCTTTTTGAACACGGTGCCATCCACCATGTCAATGAGGCCGACTTTTTCGGCGACAGGTATGAATTCACCAGGACTTATAATATTGCCGTTAACATCCTTCATACGGGCTAGGGCTTCAAAACCTCGCAGTTTATGATCCATATCAAACTGGGGCTGAAGATTAAAGTATATGGTATCATTCTCGATTGCAGACCTTATAAGGTTCTCTATCTCGAGTATATGCTCGTCTTTTAATATATCCGGCGTGAAGCGGAGTATATGCTCGCTGCTTCTTACTTTCTTTATCTCCTTCATGGCCGAATTGGCACGTGAGATAAGAGTGTCCGTTGTATTGGCATCAGAAGGATACTCGGCATAACCGAAACTAGCGGTCACGTATATATCATAGCCGTCTATCGTCAGATTCTCGTTAAGCGCTTCAACATATCTTGAAATGATATCTTCAATCTTTAGATCGGCCTTATTGCCTGATATCACCAAAATAAACTCATCGGCACCTGTACGTGTAAGACAGAATTCCATATCTTCAAATTCTTCTTCACATATTGTTTTCCAGCGTTTTGAAACCTCAATGAGGACCTTGTTTCCTCCGTCAAATCCCAGAGTGTCGTTGATGCTCTTAAAGTTGTTAAGATCGATTGAAACAACAGCGAACTTTTCATCTTTTGTGATCAGTTCGGATATATATTCATTACATGCAAAACGGTTAGGCAGACCTGTGAGCGTGTCTGTATAACCCATATGTTTAAGACGCTTTAAAACCTTGTATCTTGCAATGTGAGATGAGATAAAGAATGTGGTGAGTTCCAGGGTTTCCTTTATGCGAAGCGCATTCTGTGTATCAAAATTAATGGCCCAGATAAATCCCAGCAGTTCATTTCCCTGTCTGAGAGGAAACAGAACAACACTTTTGACTCCTGCTTCCACGAGGGTAAGATACCACGCATGATTTATCTTACTGATATAGTTCATGTCATCTTCATCTTTTACGATGATGCAGTCGCCTTCTTCTCCGATCATCTTTTCCCAGGATGCCGCTATATCGTAGAACTTATTAAACTGTGTCACACGTTTGATCTTGCTGTTTTGAACATAGTCTGTCGCGAGGATCGAGTATTCTTCTTCATCATAGTTTATAAGAAGAACGGTACAGCCCTCTGCCTTACAGATGTTACGTATATCACTGATGACGCTTTCCATCGCAGCTTTAAGATTGTTGGCTTCATGCAGTTTTATGCAGGTCTTTAAGACATCATTTGATGTCTGGGAAGTGTTGATGGTATCCAGGATATCATCAGCAGAGTGACTGGGAGTCGCAGTATATGAACAGTAAAAGATGTTCGTATCCTCTTGGTCAAGAGGCATGGCATATATATCAAACCATAATCCCATCTTATCCAGATGTGCATAGGTATGATTTTCCTTTTTTAAGACAGCAGCTTTGTAACATACATCCTCGAAGCTGCGGTTTTTAGGAAAATAATCGGTGTAAAGTGATCCGGGAACAAAAGCAGTTGTATCAGTATCAGAATCACCGCTATTCTCGGGAGCGACACGCATGTCGATCATATCGGTGTATTTTTTATTTGCCGAAACGATACGGATATCCCCGTAACCGCCTTCTGTTTTTTCAACAGAAACGACACATGTAGGTGAAAACAGAGAATCAACAAATCCCTGGTAATCCTTAGAAACTCCTTTCACGATTTAAGTAGCACCTAATCCTTCAATAAAATATCTTTTTTGTCATTTCCTGTGTAATAATGACTTAGATAATCTTTAACTGTAATTATATCACAATGCCGCATTAACCCACATAATGATAGAACCTTATATGTAACAAATCTGCGTATATTTGGCAGGAAGAAAAAGAGTGCCTGAGCACTCTCATCTTGATTTCATAACTGTTTTGTTATTATACATTGCTTCATCGGCACGCTTTACCACATCCTGGATCGAAAGATCGGTTTTAGGGTCATATGCCGATATTCCGCAGGCCACGGAGATGAAATCCGGCGGAAGCGGTAATTCTTTGGTATACGGACTCATACGTTCATTCATTTCCTTTAAAAGAAGATCTCTGTCATCGTAATCTTTTCCGGTAAGTACAGCCACGAACTCGTCGCCGCCTATCCTGTAAACGGGACTGTGTTTAAATACGTTGCATATTAAGTGACATGCTCTTATCAGATATTCATCTCCGGCATCATGTCCGTAGGAATCGTTTACCAGTTTGAGGTTGTTGACATCAAACACCGCTATTGCAAATTCGCTTCCTGTTTCAGAGTTTATCTCTGCCTGGAGATATTTTTCCTTATCTTCGTATGCGATACGGTTGCTTACATTGGTTAGCGGATCTCGTCTCATGACCTCTAAGAGGCGTTTGTTTATAAGATCGAGGCTGAGCGCATGACGGAACTTGTCAAACACCAGACTCATACGGTTCTGGTAGGTCAAAAGGAAGTGGTTATCAAGCTTTTCTATACAGTCTCTGAATATCAGATAACCATACGCATCATCCGCCTCGTGAAGAGGAAGGAAAGCATAAAGATGATTGGCGGCGTCTTCTTTGTATCCGGGAATAAGATCTTTTGTGAAAAACTGTTCATCGGGATAGACCGTACCGTCTTCCGTCGAATATAATACTTCCACACATTTGCTGTATCCTGACTTACGCAGTTTAATGTTTGTATCGTATATGGAGAGCCCGAAATTCGGCTCAAGCAGGATATGGAAAGAATCTCCTTCAAAGTCATGATCGCCCGAAAGAAGTCTGTTAAGGCTCATCTTGAATTCGCGGTATGTCAGACATGAAAGAACGGTTGTGTCTATAAGGTTGAGTTTTCTGTTAAAGTAGGTCGATCTTGCACGTTTTTTGAATGCTTCGCGGCCGACACGCCTTCTTATTATGTCGCTGTTTCTATGCTCAAAGCAGTTACAGCTCTCACCGGGAATGAATTCACAGTCGATGACAACTGATTCGCATTCGGTCTTTCCCGATTTTATATCGATCCACAGATTTCCGCAGGCCTCGCCCATCTTGGTGAAACACTGATCAACGGAAGCTATCGAAGGATCGAACACCTGACTGTCATCTATGAAATCATAACCGGTAACGATAACATCATCAGGAACGTTGTAGCCGTTATTGCCAAGAGTTATACATGTTTCCATGGCAAGACCGTCATTGGCGCATATAAAGGCATCGGGAAGTGCTCTACCTGACTGGCAGTACTCATTGATATAACGTGTTGCTTCAGCGTTTTCCCATTTGGTATAGAAAACTTCCTTAAGATCTGATGAACGGTCCTGTTCGTACAGATAGTCAGTTACAGCTTTCAGTCTTAACTGTGAATCCAAAGAATCCTTTGTTCCTGCAAGGAATATGATATCATGCACGTTATGCTTTGAATGAAGATGTTCACACATCGTCTTTGTGGCCATATAGTTGTCAGAACCGATATAGCTCACTCCCTCACGTCTGGCTCCCTGCATGATAACAGGGACTGAAGCACGCTTGCAGCGTTCTATGATCTTATCTATCTCGTCACCAAAATCAAGACCGCTTCCAAAAACAACGGCACCATCAAAATCCTTGAGATCGGGAAGAGTAAAGATGTTCAGCTCGCCCTTTTTAATGGGAGCTGTATCAATATATGTCGGATAGCATAGAAAAAGAAAGAGATCGACGCTCTCTTTTTCAAGAGAACGAACCATCCCCGTAAGGAATTGCGACAGTATCTCACTGCCCCAGCCGGTTGTGAATACAGCGATTTTCTTCTTCATATAAGCTCCCTGTATAAACTCCCCATAATAGAATAATAAAACATAGCGGGCAAACTTACAATAATTATCGGAATAAAACAGAGAAAAACTTAAAAAATTGCACATTTTAGGCTGTTTAATAGGATTTTGTTACACTTTTTGTGATATATTATTTATGTATATGCAATGAAGGCAAAAGTCATGGAGGACTGATCATATATGTTTACATGGAACTTCCAGTTTATATCCAGAGCAAAACTCGCGGAAACCTTAAAACAGCTCATGCTTGATTCGGGCAAGGGCGATATTCTGATACGTATCCATACGGCTATTCATAACGGAGATGAGGCGGTGGATATGGCAAGGTTCATAAAGAGCCTTGTTCCCGATGCGTATATATTCGGAACAAGTACCAGTGCTGTTATCAATGCGGGAAGATTAAGTTATGACCAGTGTGTGATATCTGTCACACAGATGGATGAAGGAAGGGTTGCAAGCGTACTGCTGCCGCTTCAGGACAAGAAGGGGAAACCTCGTGATCCGGATGCTCTATGTGCCGATCTGAAGGATGTGGCATATGATGCTGAGACGAGACTCTTACTCACATTTATGACGGGTGGATATTATGAGGCATATCATTTTGTTGACAGATGCAACAAGTATTTCCCGGGAGTCCAGATGGTAGGAGGAGTCACAACAGCTTCCGATATCATTCAGAAGAAGTTTGAAGGCAAAGGATTTGTCTTTAATGAGACGTGCTGGTCTGATAACGGGATGATCTTTGCCTCCTTTAGCGGTGAGAAAGTCGAAAGTTACACTTCATATGTTTCCGGAGCGCAGTCTATAGGAGACGAGCTTGAGATAACCAAGATGGCCGGAAACAAGATAATCAGCATTGACGGTGTGAATGCAGGTGAGCAGTACAGAAGAGGCATCGGAGACAAGGTAAGAGAGGACCACAGCCTTGCGAACCTTTTCCCGTTCGTATATTCGGAATACGAAGATATACCTGTAATGATAGGTTACTTCGATGATAAACTGTGCGCCAATCACAATATAGAGGTTGGCAAGAAGTTAAAGAGATCGTTTATATATGACAGGAAGAACCTGGCAGATAACAGATCTTTGTTTGGCAGGATTGAGAACTTTGAGAAGGCTGAGACCATCTTTGCCTATTCTTGTAAGGACAGGGCAGCCATATATCCAAACTGCGTAAAATGGGAACTCTCCATATATGAGAATTCAAATATCTGCGGATGTCTTACGGAAGGCGAGATAGCCTGTGTTAACGGGGTGAATGTATTTTCCAGCTGCACATTCGTTGTGTCAGTCATTGGTGAAACAGAAGCGGTACAGCTTTACAATCCCTACGTTTTTGCGAATGCGGATTCACTTTCGTATGACAACCGAAAACTTCTTGATTACATCATGGAAGTGGAGACAGCATCATATAAAGATGAAAACAGATCCGATGATGATATTCTGTCATTAGCTAAGGACTGTGAGTCAAAGATACTTTATACGGAACATGAGGAAATACCGAATGCCGCTGCTATGAACATGGATATAAAGATCAACGGATATGACAGGGTATGTCTGATCGATGTGCTTGATACGAACAGTATGAGAAGCGTCTTTTCGGAGGGCATGATCGATATCACATATAAGAGTTATGTCTCAAGGTGTTCTTCGTTCGCAAAAGAAAAGGGATACAGATTCTATGTTATAGACAAATGGCAGGTGGCAATAGGAGCAGCATCGTTTAAAGTATCGCTCCAGGGATTTGTCCGTGACATGAACATACTTCAGAAACTGCTCTCAGAATCAAGTGACGACCGCATAGCGATAGTACCGGTATTCTGTGTGGTAAATGAGTGTAATTCCGAGAACATCAAGTCTGTTTACAACATGGCGCGTCTTGAGATGATGAACAAGAATATCCAGTTCTATGTAAGGGATGCCGAAGATGACACTCTTGATGAGGAAAGCATAAGAGAAAAGTATCACATGGTAAATGTGATAAACTATGCTCTCTCACATGACAAGGTCATACCTTATTTCCAGGGTATATATGACAACAAGAAACATGAGATACATCACTTTGAATCTCTTATGAGGCTTGAGGACGAGAACGGTGTCATCTACTATCCAGGAAGCTTTTTGGAAGTCGCAAGATCATTCGGTCTTCTTTATGATTCATTAAGCTTCATGATGATAACCAAAGTGTTTGATATCTTTAAGAATATAAAAGACAAGAGCGTTAGCATAAACTTAAGTATGCGTGACATTAAGAATACGGAGATAGTCGATTATATCTATGAGTTCCTCTCAACGGCAAAGTATCCCAATAATTTCGTTTTCGAGATACTGGAGAACGAGGATGTTGACGATTATGATGCACTCGTAAGATTTGTTGACAGCATCCATAAGCTCGGAGGACTTATATCCATCGATGATTTCGGAAGCGGATATTCAAACCTTCAGCATATCGCAAACATACATTCCGATTATATAAAGATAGACGGTTCGATAGTAAGAAACTGCTGCAAGGATCAGGAATCCGAAAACCTCGTTGCACTGATATCGGGATGGAAGAACCTGAGTATAAGGGAAATACAGATCGTAGCCGAGTTTGTTGAGAATGAAGAGATACAGAAAAAACTCAATCGGTACGGTATAGATTATTCACAGGGATATCTTTTCTCGAAACCGTCTCCGAGTCTTGAGGTAACTTTGGACTAGTATTTGAGTGTAAAAAAGGACAGCTTAGATGAAAAGCAGTAATGAAAATGTCAAGACGATAGGTCTGATACATGAGGATATCTTTACCGATTTTGCAAAAGAGATAATACACAGTGTTGTTCATGCGAGTATCGGCAGAAAAGATATCAATATAATAGTCATCGCCGGACGACAGGACGACAGCAGTGATCCTCTTGACAGATTGCATCAGTATAAGAGTGTTTACAATTCCATATATGACCTTGAAAACATGGTTAAGTTTGACGGCCTTATCGTAACTCTGCCCAACACGAATATCGTAAGCAGATACAAGAACTTTCAGGAGATACCGAAGGTTTACGTGGCAGCTGATGTTCCCGGAGAGACTGCTGTTAACTACAATGATGAGATGGGGATCAGGGAGACCATAGATTATCTTGTCAAAGTCTGCGGTTACACTAAGCTGTGTATGCTTGGCGGCAGGGATGAGAATGCAGATGCGCAGAAAAGAAAGAGGATATTTATTCAGTGTCTTGAAGAGAACGGTTTGGAGTACAGTGAAAAACAGTATGAAAAATCGAATATGTCTGTCAAAAGTGAAGCAGCTTCTCTTCGCCTGCTTAACAGAAATCCGGATGTTCAGGCCATATTCTGCGTAAATGACCAGTCTGCTGTAGGCCTTTACGAAGTCATGAAAAGAAGAGGGCTTACACCGGGAAGAGAGATCAAGGTCTTCGGATTTGACAATACGAGAATGGCAGGAGAGATGGTGCCTTCACTGTCTTCTATCGGTCCTGATTCGGCAACTCTGGGTCAGACTGCTCTTGAGCTTTTGCTTGCAAAACTTGCGGGAAACGAAGTGAACTCTGTTGAGATCCCGACAAGGCTTTTCGGAAGAGGGTCCCTTGACTATGAGATGTATGAGTATACGACCAAGGAGATGTTAAATGTTGACATGGCATTTATATACAGGATGTTTGACGACTGTCTTTACAGATATAAGTCAGAGATCATAGACCGTGGAGCCATAGATCTAAGAAGACTGTTTTTTGAGTTTCTCTCAAAGATGCTCATTGCAATGAAGAACAGGGTCATGAGTGATGAGCAGTATAAGGAGATCGCACAGCTCATAGACATCTTCTTTGAAAACGGTGCGATGAAATACACCGATGCAAACAAGTTTTTAAAGAGTGTGGATCGTCTGCAGCATGCAATGAATTCCTCACAAAGATCAATATATGTTAATTCAAAGAATAACAGGCTCTTTGCCAGAATGAAGGATAAAGCCATACAATCTCAGGCTATAGCCAGACGTATGGAGACAAAAGGATACAACTTAGGCAGGGAGAATATATTTGAGTTTAATATTCAGACAACGGGCCTTGAAGCTGCAAATGCTGATTCTGTCGATAATGTGATCGCCAATTATAACAGGCTGGGATTTACAAATTCGGCATTATATATGTTTGAGGATCCCGTTATCTATGAGATGAACAAAAAGGTCAGATTTCCCTCTACGCTTAAGCTTAAGTGTGTTGTCCGTTCAAGGGAGCTGCATATCATACCCAATGAAAAGCAGGAGACTCCGGTTGAAAACATTTTTATAAGAGAGGAACTTCCCGCAAGTCCGAAAGGTTATACGGCATATCCCGTATTTTGCGGCAAATACATCTTCGGAGTTGTGGTAACTGCAATGGAACGCCAGCTCTTGGACAAAGGAGAATACATCACTTCTCAGCTTGGAAGGGCTTTTTATATGAACTGGGCATGGGATCAGTGAACATGATAAAGGGGGAGCGATATGGATATATTTTCAATTCCTTCTATACTTGACAGTGCGGGATTTCAGATATCCACCATAATGATATGTGTATCATGTCTGTATTACACATATATTCATGGAAGGACAGACAAACTTCATAATAAGATTTTCATCATTATATTGTGGAATCTTTTGGTGACTGCGCTGTGCAATCTCGTATCAGCCATAGTAAATCCAAATGTTAATTCATCTGATCTCTTATTTTTGATAAGATCATTTTCACAGTATATCTATTTTGTGTTGCATTCACTTCTTGCACCACTGTTCTGTTTCTATGTCTCCGTGATCACCGGAGCAAATCAAAAGCTTGGAAGATCGAAAAGATTCATTTATGAGTTTCCGATGTATATAACAACGATCCTGACCCTTATCAATCCTTTGACGGGCTGGATTTATAATTTCAGCGCACAGCGTGAATACCAAAGAGCCTGGGGTATCTCTATAATCTACGGTGTGAGTACGCTGTATTTTATCTTTGCGGTCGTGGTACTGCTTTTCTTCTGGGATTCCATCACCGTGAAAGCAAAGCGTGTTATGATCTTTTTCTTTATAATCGTGACACTAGGTACTCTGGCTCAGCTTCTGTTTGCCGCTTTTCATATCGAACTGCTCGCGGAAGCGCTTGCGATGACCGGTATCATGATAAGCATAGAAAATGAGGATGACAGGAAGGACTCACTGACGGGCATACAAAACCATGTGGCTCTTACCCAGGATATAAAAAAGCTGTTAAAGATAAATGAGCCTTTCTCTATCATATGCATAAAGATGCATAATCCGCTTAATCTGATGCAGATCATAGGACCTTCTAACATTGGCATGCTCACGGGTATGACTGTTGAGTATCTGGGATCGCTCGTCAATAAGAACAGCGTTTATTATGTGGGACCCGGTACCTTTGTCGTATTGTGTGAGGGTGTGGCGATGGATGATGCAAAAAAGATCGCACAGACAATACGCGACAGGTTTAAAAAGGGCTGGGAATTCCAGGGCAGGATAAACAGTTTTGCTGCTTCCCTTATCCTTGCGGATGTACCTAAGGATATACAGAGCATACCGGATATCATGACGCTCATACATGCAAACGTTCCTGACAGCATTATCAATGATGATTCGGTAATAAGCGGCAGCGGACTTGATATGATAATGAGACAGAGAAGGAATGAGAAAGCCGTTCTCGAAGGTCTTAAGAACAACAGTTATGAGGTGTTCTATCAGCCAATCTACACCTCAAAGAATATGGGCATATGCTCGGGTGAGGCACTGTTAAGATTAAAGGATGAAACCGTAGGAGAACTGTACCCCGCGGATTTCCTTCCCATAGCAGAAAAAGGCGAGTTTATATTTGAACTCGGCGATTTCGTGCTTGAAGAAGTATGTAAATTCTTAAACAGCGGTATCCCCATAGAGATGGGCATAGAAACATTAAACATCAATCTTTCTGTGGTCCAGTGCATACAGCCGCAGTACGCAGAGCATATCATGGATATAATATCCAGATATGATATAGATCCATCAAGGATAACTTTTGAGATAATGGAATCCGCTGCATCCACAGATTTAAAGTCGCTTACGACTCTCGTTAACAAACTCAGGGAATTCGGATGCGGATTTATCGTCAATGATTACGGTATGGGATATTCAAATATCCATTCCATTTTCAATATGAACATCGACACGGTAAAGATCGACAAGTCGATATTAAGAGAGGCTGTCAATTCCGATATAGGCAGGATCATCCTTGACAGTTCAATCTCAATGATCAAAAAGATCGGAAAGAAGATAATAATCTCCGGTATAGAAGATCAGAACCAGGTGGATATGGCTGTGGATATGGGAATAGATTACCTTCAGGGATTCTATTTTTCAAATCCTATTTCGCAGAATGAATTCATAACCGTTTTGAAAGCCACTAAGCTGGCAAAGATGGAAGAGCAGAAAGCTATCGCATCAAACGAAGCAATGAGCAGCTTCCTTGCCAACGTGTCTCACGAGATAAGGACTCCCATAAATGCCGTGCTCGGCATGGATGAGATGATACTAAGAGAGAGCAAGGATGAGAAGATAGTTGAGTATGCTAAGACGATAGAAGGAGCCGGCAGGACTTTGCTCGCACTTATCAACGATATACTCGACATCTCAAAGATAGAACTTGGTAAGATGGAGATAGCAAATGCCGAGTATGAGCTTTCGACGGTTCTTATCGATATCGTAAAGATGATGCAGCAAAAGGCGTCCGTAAAGAACCTGTCTGTCATTCTTGATGTGGATCCCAAGACGCCTTCAAGGCTTTTAGGTGATGAAAGAAGACTGAGACAGATACTCATAAATATAATGAACAATGCTGTCAAGTATACTGAGAAAGGCTCCGTAACCTTAAAGGTATTGTTTGAGAATCTAAGATCTGACAGCGTTGATATCGTGTTCAAGGTAAAGGATACCGGTATAGGTAT
Organism: Lachnospiraceae bacterium; assembly: GCA_016286035.1. Lineage (GTDB taxonomy): Bacteria > Bacillota > Clostridia > Lachnospirales > Lachnospiraceae > Colinaster. The sequence goes on along the minus strand of JAEERY010000031.1, from coordinate 6,202 downwards.
AAGACAGGAGGATATACCAAGCCTGTTTGATAAGTTCACGAGACTTGATACTGACAAGAACAAGACAATAGAAGGATCGGGGCTGGGCCTTGCGATAACCAGCCAGATCCTAAATCTGATGGACGGAAAGATAGAAGTCAAGAGTACATACGGAAAAGGAAGTACATTTACGGTGCGTCTGCCGCAGATGCTTGTATCGGATGACGAGATAGGAGATATCAAGCTTTCAAAGAATGCACCTGACCACTCAAAGCAGGTAGGGTTTACATTCACCGCACCCGATGCACAGATATTGATAGTTGATGATACGGAAGTCAATCGTGTTGTTGTAAAGGAGCTTTTAAGCGTCACGGGAGTTAAGATCGATGAAGCCGAAAGCGGCAGCGAATGTCTTGAAAAAGTTAAAGAAAAAGCATATGATCTGATCTTTTTAGACTACAGGATGCCAGGGATGGACGGAATAGAAGTCCTTCGGGCTCTGTCGGAGCTTGAGGGAAATCTGAGCAAGGATGCGGTCATAGTGGCTCTTACTGCAAATGCGGTAACAGGTGCAAGGGAGAGATTTCTGGAAGAGGGCTTTGATGATTTTATCACCAAGCCGGTATCGGGAAGCAAACTTATGAATCTTCTCATGATGTATCTTCCCGGAGACAAGATTGCGGCCGCACCCGATATCTTAATTGAACCTGATCATGAAGAAGCAAAGAGTGAATGGCTTTTGAAACTTGAAAACGCAGGGATCAATACCGATAACGGCCTTAACAACTGCGGAGCTGAAGAAGTCTACAAGAAAGTGGTATCCAGGTTTATAAGCGGAATACCCTTAAAGACCGAAGAACTTGATCGGGCATATCAGGAAAAAGACTGTGAAAGATATGAGATAGAGATACATGCAGTAAAGAGTTCGGCACGTATCATAGGAGCTGATAAACTGGCAGACCTTGCCAGGGATATGGAAAAAGCGTGCGGTGACAAGGACTTTTCACGCGTTCTTGAAGATCATGAAACGGTATTGTCGATGCTTTCTGAGATATCAAAGCTTGATGAAAGACAGACAGTTGAGCCCACAAAGGGAAAGATAGATGAAAAAAACTGGTCTGATGCTGTCATGACTATACGTGAATTTGCCCAGAACATGGATAAAACAAATATCGAATTCGTTTTGGACTCTTTAAAACAGTACGAACTGAGCGAAGATATGGTACAATGTACTAAAGAAATAGAGAGGATGGTATCCCGTCTTGAATGGGAGAAGCTGTCTTCATTCGGAGAATGATATGAGATCTATACTTATTGTTAGAGATGAAAAGACATTTATGGTCAATGCCATGGTATCCAATATCAAAGAGGCTGGCCATTATGTTAAAGAGGTCCCTTTTAATGCAAAAGGGATAGAAGAGGATTTAAAGATTTCGGATGTTGTCGTCATATATGCGGATGATACATTAAGTGACAACGCAGAGGGACTTATCAGATTAAAAGATCTGTGCATTGATTTTGACAAGCGTCTGATCTTCATTGGCAGCAAACGCGAGAACGAGATCATTGAGTCTTACATACCGAAGCATCTTTTTGCGGAGAAATTCGAGCGTCCCCTGGATATGAACAAATTCATAGACAGGCTCAATACAATGTTCGAGGACAAGTTAAAGCAGGGGAGAAAGAAGTTTATACTGCTTTGCGATGATGATGTGACGTTTTTGAATATCATGAACGAGTGGCTGAAGGATTATTATACCGTGGGCCTTGCAAAATCCGGCGTTCAGGCGATCACGTGGATAGCAAGAAACAATGTGGATCTTATCCTGCTTGACTATGAGATGCCCACAGTTGACGGACTGAAAGTTTACGAGATGTTAAAGAGCGAGCAGTTTTCAAAGGACATCCCGATAATGTTCCTTACCGGAAAGAGAGAAAAACTTGCGATCTTAAAAGCCATGGCTCTTAAGCCTGCAGGATATATTTTAAAGGATATAAGCAAACAGCAGCTGCTTGGCAAGATCGAGGACTTTTTCGCAAAGAACAGCGCAAAGGACGCGAGTAATTAACACTTTACACGGTTGTGTTAAAGTAATAAAATATCTGTGACGGAAAATTATAGGCGCTAGGTATCTGCAAAGGGGCAGAGCTACCGGCGCTTATTTTAAGTTAGGTTAGATTTTAATGTTATGAAAGGAAACAGGGCATGAATACAAAAAAAGACATAATGAAGATAATCGAGGAAGAGGATGTTGAGTTTATAAGACTCCAGTTTACGGATGTATGGGGAAACTTAAAGAATATCGCTGTTACCCCCGGGCAGATGAAGAAGGTCATGGACAACATGTATTCCTTTGAGAGTTCTGCTCTGTTCAATGATATATATGAATATAATGAAGAGATATTCCTTCATCCCGATCTTGATACATTTGTGATACTGCCTTGGAGACCGCAGCAGTCCAAGGTCGGAAAACTCACCTGTGATATATGCTACGCAGACGGAACACTGTGTGACAAGAGCCCAAGAACAATACTTAAGAAGGTGATAGCAAAGGCAAAGGAAAAAGGATACACATTCATTGTCAGCCCCGAGTGTGAGTTCTTCCTTTTCCATACCGATGAAAACGGCAATCCTACCACGATGACACATGAGAAGGCAGGATATCTTGATGTCGGACCTGTGGATTTTGGCGAGAATGCAAGAAGAGAGATGGTTCTTACCCTTGAAGAGATGGGATTTGAGATAGAGTCATCACATCACGAAAAGGCTCCCGCACAGCATGAGATAGATCTTGCACAGGCAGGAAGTCTTGAGACTGCGGATGCCGTTATGACATTTAAGTTTGCTGTAAGATCCATAGCAAAGAGATTCGGACTTTATGCTACATTTATGCCAAAGCCAAGAACAGATGTTGCCGGAAGCGGCATGCATCTTAATTTCTCTGTATACAAGGATGGCGTTAATATCTTTGATGACAAGGATGATGAGGTCAGTGATGATGCAAAGTACTTTATAGGAGGTATCATGGCGCATGCAGAAGGCATGTGTGCCGTTACCAATCCTACTGTCAATTCATATAAGAGGATACTTGCGGGATTCAATGCACCCGGTGAGATAAACTGGTCTTGCAAGGGAGAAAAGTCACTGATAAGACATCACAGAAATGCGGATGAGACAAGGATCGAACTTCGATTCCCCGACACTTCCGCTAATCCGTATCTTACGATAGCAGTATGCATAGCAGCAGGACTTGACGGTATAGAAAAGAAGATCGTTCCCGATGAGGAAAACGAACTTGTTCCCAAGAAACTGCCCGGTTCTCTTTTGGATGCAATTAAGCGTATGAGTGAAGACCAGGTGTTAGTTGATGCTCTAGGTGAAGACTTTACGAAAATATATGAGGAGATCAAACATAAGGAATGCAACGACTACATGCTTCAGGTCTCTGAGTGGGAGATAAGAAATTATCTTGACAGGATGTAGGAGGAAAACTTATGGGCAGCGTACTTATTGTGATGCCCAAAAGTGATGATGCGAACCATATAGCACGCATGCTGGCTGAACGCGGACAGATGCTGGATACGGAAGTTTGCCAGACAGCCGCGGATGTTCTGCGAATATCCCATGACAGAGATTACGGCGTGGTGATATGCACCAGACAGATGAGGGATATGAGCTATATGGAGTTGTCGGGTTACCTACCGGTTTATTTCGGTATGATAGTCCTGACAAAGGATCCGGAACTTGACACATACAGTGACAATATCATAAAGCTCATGATGCCGTTCAAACCGAGTGAGCTTATCTCCACCATAGATATGATCACCTCAGTCTTTATAAGGAAGATAAGGAAGAAGGGCAATATCCCCATAAAGAGGAGCAAGAGCCAGAATCAGGTGGTCGATGATGCCAAGAGACTTCTTATGGAAAGAAATGCGATGAGTGAGCCCGAGGCCTTCAGATACATCCAGAAGACCAGTATGGATACCGGAAGGACAATGGTCGAATCGGCTCAGATGATATTGATGATCGGATAAAAGTATCACCTTTTGGGAGAAATATGAATATTTGTATTTCATTTTTTATAAAAATGTGTAAAATGGTAAAGGATGCTTTTTAACTGATTTGTTTTTTGGAGGAAATGAAATGATAAAAGCTGTAGTAGGCGCCAACTGGGGTGACGAAGGCAAGGGTAAGATAACAGATATGCTTGCCGAGAAGGCCGACATAATCGTAAGATTCCAGGGCGGAGCGAATGCAGGTCATACGATCGTGAACAAATACGGAAAGTTTGCACTTCATACTTTGCCGTCAGGTGTTTTCTACGATCATACAACAAGTGTTATAGGAAACGGTGTGGCTCTTAACATACCGATCCTTTTTGGCGAGATCAACTCTCTTATAGAGAGAGGGGTTCCGATGCCCAAGATCATGATAAGTGACAGAGCTCAGATAGTAATGCCTTATCATATACTCTTTGATCAGTATGAGGAGGAGAGACTTGCAGGAAAGTCATTCGGATCTACAAAGTCCGGAATTGCACCTTTTTATTCTGATAAATATGCAAAGATCGGTTTCCAGGTAAATGAGCTCTTTGATGAGGATACATTAAAGGAAAAGGTTGAGAGTGTCATAGTAACAAAGAATATCTTGCTTGATCACCTTTATCATAAGCCGCTTCTTGATGCTGATGAGCTTCTTAAGACTCTTCATGAGTACAGAGATATGGTAGCTCCTTATGTAGGTGATGTATCAAGCTTCCTTTGCAAAGCCAATGCAGAGGGTAAGACAATACTTCTTGAAGGTCAGCTCGGAACATTAAAGGATCCGGATCACGGAATCTATCCTATGGTAACATCTTCATCAACTCTGGCTGCTTTCGGTGCAATCGGTGCGGGACTTCCTCCCTATGATATCAAGCAGGTTGTTACCGTATGTAAGGCTTACTCATCAGCTGTAGGTGCAGGCGCATTTGTTTCCGAGATCTTCGGAGATGAGGCGGATGAATTAAGAAGACGAGGCGGTGACGGCGGAGAGTACGGCGCAACGACAGGACGTCCCAGAAGAATGGGATGGTTTGACTGTGTGGCTTCAAAGTACGGCTGCAGACTTCAGGGTACTACAGATGTTGCATTTACTGTAATAGACGTACTTGGATATCTCGATGAGATACCCGTATGTACAGCATATGAGATAGACGGAGAGGTTACAACGGAATTCCCTGTTACCCATAAGCTTGAAAAGGCTAAACCCGTTATCGAGAAGCTTCCCGGATGGAAATGCGATATCCGCGGAATAAAGAAATATGAGGATCTTCCCGAAAACTGCAGAAACTATATCGAGTTTATCGAGAAGCATATCGGATTCCCGATCACCATGGTGAGCAACGGACCCAGCAGAGACGATATCATCTACAGATGAGTTTGCACTGTGTAACCGAGCACATTAAAAAAGCTCGAATTTAAGCGTATTTTTCCTTTGAGGTTTGGGCTGATTAGTGTTATACTATGAGCGTATGGTCGTGTGACCAATAAATAAATCATATTTTTCAAAGAAAGGAAATTAAAATAATGGCTTTAGTTACAACCAAAGAGATGTTTAAGAAAGCTTATGACGGCGGTTATGCTGTAGGTGCTTTCAATGTTAACAACATGGAGATAGTTCAGGGTATCACTGAGGCAGCAGGCGAACTTAAGAGCCCTGTTATCCTTCAGGTTTCAAAGGGAGCTCGTGCTTATGCTAACCACACATACCTTGTAAAACTCGTTGAGGCAGCAGTAGAAGAGAATCCTGAAATCCCGATAGCTCTTCACCTTGATCACGGTGATACATTTGAATTATGTAAGAGCTGTATCGACGGCGGATTCACATCAGTCATGATAGATGCATCTTCTAAGTCTTTCGAAGACAATATCGCACTCACAAAGCAGGTTGTTGAGTATGCTCATGAGCATGGAGTAGTTGTAGAGGCAGAGCTCGGAACTCTTGCAGGTATCGAGGATGAAGTTGTTGTAGAAGCAGGTCATGAAGCTTATACACGTCCTGAAGAAGTTGAAGAGTTCGTTGACAGAACAGGTTGTGATTCACTTGCGATCGCTATCGGAACAAGCCATGGTGCTTACAAGTTCACAGCTGCACAGTGCACAAGAAATGCTGACGGTATCCTTGTTCCCCCTCCGCTTCGTTTCGACGTACTCGAGGAGTGCATAAAGAGACTTCCCG
>JAEERY010000004.1 GCA_016286035.1 Lachnospiraceae bacterium | reverse complement strand
ATATGCAACTTTCTTTCGCCGAAGCTAAGATGGGCTATGGTAAGTTGCCACCTTTGTAAACCTCCATGTTCACCGCCTCCCATCGCGGATTCCACTTCACCGGCAAATAAAACATTTTTACGAGTGTGCTTCTCGAGAGATTTATAATAACCATGGTTATTATAGGGATTCTAATGTTTTTTCATTCCTAAGAAATATTTATATAATTTAGAATAATTCCGTGTTTTTCATTGGTGTTTTCTACAAATTGTGATACACTACACTTGAAAGAAGCTCGACCCACAAACGGACCCTCCCCAGTACCTGGGTGTATATCCGTATTGGCGGCTTCTTTTTTTTGACAGAGCTTTGACAAAAATACTCAGTACTGGAAGATTAACGATAAATGTTTTGATCAGATAATCCTTGAGTATCATTTGCTCATGCGGTGACAAACTTACTATATCAGCCATGATAGAAGCTATTGTAGCCATAAAAATAACTCCATATATAATAATTATACATCGGGAGGTATATCTCGTCATTCAACGCGTGGTCGAATTTGCCTAAAAACAACCACCTGTTGTGACACAGCCTTGTTTTATAGTTTATGCTGTCTTTGCCATAAACACAGAAGAGGGCGTTTCGCCCTCTTCTTGTCTGACCCTTATGATGTTTTCTATCGTAGTACCAAACAGCCTGCTAAGTGCTAGGAGGTTTTCGACCTCCGGTAGGCATTCGCCTCGCTGCCACTTGTATACTGCCTGTGGCGAATTGAAGCCCATATAGTCGCTGATATCCTCGACTCTGAGGCCTCTTGCTTTTCTGAGTGTCCTGATCTGTCTTCCTGTTGCTTCCATGTCAATACTGGGAAAATGATTCATACATCTACCTCCTTTTGATGGTTAAGCTACATTTGCTGATATATCAGTTGCCTCTATGAAATTGTTTCTGTCTTTCCCCCTCCTGCTTAGTCTTACTGAAAACCCGTATATCCCATCCGTGAAGATGAATATATGCGAGCCGTCCCCTGACGTGAATATCTTCACGTCAGCCTTGCACTGGTGCATCTGCGGGAATGTGACCCTTCCTGAAAGATCTCTCTCTACTAGTTTTGTCATCTCCTCCATCACACTCTCAGCTGTTTTTGCTTTCCCTGTATTCTCAGGATTTCTATGGGGTAGTTCCAAAAAGTAGAGTCTCAGGCGTTCTATGCACATCGATCTGCAAGTTACTGAACCAAACATGTTTGATATCACTTTATATAATGCATATTCGTACTGATATATTTTAGTCATGCCCTAAGAGTTTCTGTATATCTGAAAAAAAAAGGCTATGATAGCGTATACCAGATCGCTGGTCTGTTTCATGACCTTCTTGAAGTTACTGATGCTACAGAAGATGATATTCTTAAGTATGCAGATAAGGATGTTTTAGCGACCATACGGTTATTGACAAGAAAATATACCACCAGTGAAGACGAATACATCAGTCAGATCCTTCATGTTCCTGTTGCCAAGGCTGTGAAGAATGCCTGTGTGATCTTTGATCTTGTTGACTTAAAAGATCTTGATCCAGAACAAATATCTTCATATCTTAAAAATGTTAAGCAGCATTATCTGGGCAGATTCAGTCCTGAACTTGATGATATATATGCAGCGCTAGAAAAATATTTTATCGCCCAAACTACTTACTCATATATAAGAGCATATGATGATGGTCCTTTGTATAGGGTCAACGAACTAAAAGATTCATGGATCTATAACGCTTCCACAAAGCAATGGGAGAGCTGTGATCCTGACTTTTTGATCGATAACGAACATGATGCATATTTATTAACTGAAGATGAAGCCATTGAATGGATAAATGATAAGACATAACTCATCTTGTAGCAGCTAACATTTTGACTTATCTCTGTACTGATATATTCATTGGATTTATGTTTAATACAATGTCTTTTAGTAGATTAGATTCAAATTCTCATTGCAAATGTAGTTCATTCTTTCACGTATTCTTTTTATTCAGAATCTGTGTTATCTGATTTTGCTGGGAACAATCTGTTGCAATCCTCATCCATAAAAGCAAGGATACTAGTCGTAGAGTAATTATCACCTTTTATTATGGTCGAGCCAAACTCTACCCTTGATCTATATCTATACTCTATAACATTCTCAATTTTATCGTCTTCTACTTTAGGAAAGATTTTAAGGTCTAACGTTCTATTCCTTTCGTCTGGAAATTCACAATCGTAAACTTTAAAAATAATAGTATTATTTATCAAATCAACGTCATAATCGTACGCAATTAAGGCATGTCCATATCCAGTTTCATTTTTTTTACTTTTTTCATTTTTGACTATGGGTTCTGAATGAAGTTTCAATCCTACAATAACTACTTTCCCACTTTCTAAATACTCAATAACCGGTTTTAATTCCTCGAATTTATAATTTTCTTTTCCATTTTCTTTTACATCATTACCTATAAATTCTTTTTTGAAATCCTGATTTTCAGATATATGATAATATCCTATCATCTTGAAGAACTCTTTTACATCTTCTTCAACTATCCCTTTCTTAATATCATCAGCTCTATCACGATAATACTGTTCATAAGATGTTTCGTGCTCCTTAGCTGAATCTATCGCTTTCTTAAGAAGGATTATCCCTAGTAAAAGGATAACACACTTAAGGATCACCGGATAGTTCATTGCAAGCATAACTACTGCTGCACCTATCCCTATCATTAAAAGCTTTACGATGATTGGAAATACGATAAATACAAAGACCGTGATCTCGATGCATACATAAAGATGCATGAAAAAATATACTATTGTCAGAAGTGTTCTTTTTATCATAGATTCATCCCTCTCTTACAGATCCTATCTTTTCTAGGTGACTGCAATACATGTCATAATCCTTATAGCCTAACAGCAGTGCCTTGTTCCTTATGCAACTTAGCGCTTTCATGAACCTTTCTTCCTGTATGCCAAATATCATGCAAAAGATCAGTCTGTACGGTGTCCCGTTCTTGATAGATTCTCTGACATTAGAGATCCTTATATCAGCTTCGTTCATTATCTCTTCATACAGATGATCGATCACATCTATGAACGCATACTCCCTGTATTTAAACATTGTGTCTCTTACTAACAGATAATTCTTCATAAGGCTACCTTTCATTACCCTCTTTTATTAACCCTTTACTTCTTAACATAGCATCCACCTTATAGTTTGTTCCGTTTACCGGTGCCTGTCCTCTCCTAAACAGCCAGTTTGTCCCGACAGGCATGTTTAGTATCTTCTTTAAGGGAACGTCACATCTTTCTGCGATCACCTTTGCTGTCTCAATATCATTACCTCCAAGGTAAAGATATGTATCACAGTTGGCTATGATGGTCATGTAGTCCTCACCATATCCTTTTTTGAGTTGGCCTTCAGACTGGATCATCAGCATAGTCGATATCCCTCTTGATCTGATGGATGCTATCATTCTTGGGAAGTCCCCTATCCTGCAGTTTGTTGCAAAATCATCGAGTATGAACCTTACTGGAATCTTTAGTCTGTTGTCAGTACACTTCTTATCTGCCACATAGCACAGTTCGTTGATCGACTGTGTGAAGAAGAGATTTGCCAGCCCGTCAAGGCTCCTGTCAGTATCACTGACTATAACGAACAGAGCTGTTTTCTTATATCCAAAACTTGATATATCGATATCATCAAAGGCCATCATCTTTCTAAGCTCAGGTGTATCATATGAAGCCAGCTTGGAATTCAATGTTATTACGATAGACCTCAATGTTCTATTTGCGGCAGCCATAACTCTCTTATACTGTTTTACGGCATAGCTGTCTGGATCTATCTTTTCAAGCTCTTCCATAAGGACATCCAGTGTAGTTTGGGTACGTACTTCGTCTTCAGTTGGAAAATCTATCAGATCGCAGATTTTCTGAACACAAGAGAGTGTCCTGTCCTCGTCCATTGCTGATTCATAGACAAATGATATAAGAGCAGACAACAGCAATTCAGATGCATCATCCCAGAACGGATCAACTCTGTAATGCCCTCTGTCATTCTTGGCATAGTTGAGCATATTTGCCATCTTGCTTATATCCTGTATGCTCCTTACATACTTGAAGCAGTTATAATGGCTGGAATTTATCGGATTGGTGAAGTCCAGCTTTTTTACTTCATAGCCCTTTGTTCTCAGATGTTCAGCGTATTTATCGTAGAGGTTCCCCTTTGGATCTGAGACTATATAGCTACCTGTTGCCTCTAAAAGGTTTGGTGTTACAACACTCCTTGTCTTACCTGCTCCGCTTGCTCCGACTACTAGAACATTGTTGTTAAGTCCTGTCTCAAAGTCATTCATGCTATAGTACTGATCCTGTCCAAGTATCATTCTTCCTTCCATAACTTCCCCTCCTCTGATCGATCTGATCAATCAACACACAATGTTTCTACTATCCTGTCACATAGTCCAAACTCGACTGCCTGTTCAGCGTTCATATAGTTATCGTATGCGGTCGCTTCATCTATCTCCTCCATACTCTTTCCTGTATGTTTTGCTAGTATCTCGTTTGTTATCCTTCTTGTCTCTAATATGGATTCGGATATATTCTTTATAGATGTTGCTGAGCCACCAACTCCTGATAGCATCCTTGGCTCATGTATCATCATCTTCGAATGCGGGAGTATATATCTTCTTCCCTTTTGACCTGCTGCCATAAGGATAGCCGCCATGGATGCTGCCATGCCTGTACAGATCATGTTTATCTTTAGCTTACTTGCTCTTATGATGTCGTAGATGACCAGTCCGGCAGTGACTTCCCCGCCTGTGCTGTTTACGTAGATTGTTATGGAATCATCGGATTCTCCTTCGAGGAATAGATACTGTGACAAAAAATCGTTAGCGGTCTGTGAGGTTATCTCTCCCATCAGAAATATCCTTCGCTTCATCAGATGTCTCGTTGCCAGATCTACCTGTCTCGTTCCATATGAACTTTCCACTTCGATCGTCGGTGTCCAAGGTATTCTTTCCATACTCCCTCCTTCTACCTGTTAAGGTGATAAACATAGTTTTTTATCTTCTAAGATGATTATGCAACATTAACTGATCGTAAAACATACACTGGTGGTTTATGTTTATTCTTTTGGGGGGATTTCACTATATAAAAATAGATAATGATTGTTTAAAACATGGTAAGTATACGGGTTTATTAAAACAAACAGGGACCATCCGTGACAGGCGGACAGTCCCCATGTATAGGGAATATAGAGATTAGTGCGGATCTTCAACAATCAACCCACTCTATCTTTCTCCGATAAAACTACGCATTTTTCTAACAATATTGCTTATTCTGTAATCTGTATGATCATCATCTATATCTAATGAACGTATAACAAGTATTTCATACAAGTATTCAATACCACCTGCCATATCCTCTCTCTATAACAAAAAGAGGGCTACATATGCAGCCCTCTCTATACACATATTCACCATTAGCGATTATGCACTAATAAGCATCCACTTATCGGCAGGATTCTCCATCTGACTGCTATTATAACATAATCTGTTTAATTGTCAAATTACCAGATCAGTATCAGCACCTATCCCCGCTTTGAGTAACGCAGCATATGCCGCATCTACTAATACTATAACTACAGCCATATAATCACCTACCCTATCAAGCCTCTATCTTGCAAACAAATACAAAGGAAAAGAGTACTATTGATATACATTACTTTTCCGATCTTTCTCCATACATAACAGAAGAACATCACATGGATGTTCTTCTGCAATCTCATGACAGTTCATGAAATATATTATCATTTTCAGGTGCGATCACTCAAACACGTTCGCACCCTTTTCTAAGAGTTTGAACTGGTCTTCAGAGCTCACATCACTATCTCTTTGGGGATTCCATATCCAGTATCATCATTTTCAACCTGATAGATAGCACAGTTACCTATGTATTTAGACCAGTATGAACCGTTAGCACCGGGTGTAAGATATTCAAGAGCGCCCTTCATTGCTATGGCATGCGTAGATATCAGTATATTTCCTTTTAAGATCTTTATCTCTTCAAGGAAGTTTCCGACTCTTGATACCACTTCACTTAGCTGCTCCATTGTCTGCGGTGCCTTATTATTTGTAAAATCACTGAAGAAATGCTTTATCTCATCCGGAGGATTACGCAGGTCTATGCCCTCGTATCTTCCGTAATCCATCTCTATCAATCTTTCGTCAGTGACAGGTTTTATATACGGTGCGACAGTTACTGCTGTCTGCATCGCTCTCTTTAGCGGGCTTGAGAACACATATGAAAACTCTATGTTATGTAGCTTGCTCTCAAGTTGTTTTACCTGTTCTAAGCCTTCTTCGTTTAAAGGGATATCGCTCCTTCCCTGCAGACGGTTATCCTTATTCATCTGTGTCTTTCCGTGTCTTATGATATATATCATGTTACGTACTCCGGAATGCTATTTTTTCAATAATACTTCTCTGCATACTGTTTCAGTAATACCGGATCTCTCGGATAATTCTGGTAGAACATCTTCGATGTATCTATTAATCAGTCGTAGTATTATCGAACAAGGAAATATTTTTACTTAGTTACACTGTCAGCTCTTGCGTATAAAGTTTTTCTTCCAGCTCCAATACGAATAAGCGTGCCGTCGTCAACAAGTTTTTTTAATGCGGATTCAACAGAAGAACTCCCCAAACTCGGGCAGGATACCAAAACCTCCTGTTTGGAAAACTTCCCAATTCTTTCGCTAATGTACGCCTTCACTATGTCATATGAAGTGCTTTTGGTTCCGGCTTTTTCTACAACAGTAATCCTAGATTCAAACTCGCGATAACAGGAAAGTATCACTCCAAGCATGTATTTTATAAACGGCTTCGGATCGTTCTTTTCTTCGTGCCAGCCTTTATCTGCTTTCTGCAAAGCATCATAGTAGGACTCTTTTGTTTCGGCAATCGCTTTTTCTATACTGATATACTGTCCAACTAGATAACCGCTCCTATATAACAAAAGAAGTGTCAGTAGTCTGCTCATTCTTCCATTACCATCGTTGAAAGGATGAATACACAGAAAATCCAGTATAAAACACGGAATAAGGATTAGCTCGTCTACCAATTCTTTACCCAGAGCCGACTGATAGTTTTCACATATCATATTGACTGCATCCGGTGTTTCATAAGGTTCAAGCGGCTTGAAGAGTACAACCTTCTCTCCGTTTTCAAGAACCATATCTATTTCATTGGGTGTTGTCTTGAATTGACCACCATATGAATAGTTCGTATACTTTAGCAGATCCCTGTGCATCTGCAGAATGTAATTGCTCTTGATAGGCAACATATCATAATTCTCATGGACAAGATTAAGAACATTTCTATATCCCAGGATTTCTTCCTCATCTCTGTTTTTCGGGGTGGTTTTATCTGCCACAAGCTGCTTTAATCGCGATCCTGTAGTGACGATGCCCTCAATTCGGTTGGAAGCTTCCGTACTTTGTATCTTTGCTATCTCAATGAGGCGCTCCAATTCTACAGGTTTCTGCTTGAGAAAGAGCTCCTGTTTTCCTTTATATTCATGGATCTTTGAGATATACGATATAATTTCGTTATCCCATGTCCTATCGGCAAGTTTTGAATAATCAAATTCTCTCATCCGATCCACCATCTCCTTTCTCCCAAGCACCTCCGTTTTCTCCCAAATCATAATATATTTTGGGAGAAACATCAACGGATTTGGGAGAAAAGATCCGTAAAGATAATTACATCCCGGAATAATACTGTTCTCTCTCCGCGGCTTCCTGCTCACGCTGCTCTCTGAATGCAGTCATACACAAGATCACGAATAAGGCAATAGCTGCGAACGGCAGCATAAAACCGATCCTGAAGTACCAGTAACCCAGTTTCAGAATGGCGCCTATCAGGAAGTATGCAAGGAATAATAATGGCGTGATAATAAATTTAGCCACCGAGATAGGCCTGTTGCAATTTCCTCTTCCGTTTGTCCCGCTCGCTACAACATTGTAGATCTTACCACCGTATTTGCAGCCTGCAAGATATACAGGAACCAGAACATATTTGAATTTGACATTATAGTATTCTGTCGAACAGAACAGATCTGCATAGGAGTCTGCATTTTCATTCTCACGTGTAGACTCCAGGATATCTTTTTTGAGACCGACAGTCTTGGCATAATCCCATGCCTCATCGACGCCTATCGTATAGATCTCCGCTGCCATGCCGGATAACATTTCCGGTGTGTACGGCAGGCACTCACCACTTCTGAATGAAACAACGGAATTCAGCATCTTGTCATTAAAGAACTTTCTGCTTCCACAGACATTGAATTCGCTGATGTGCTTTTCGGCTATGCCGGTCTTTTGATACCAGTTGGTCCTCTCACTGTCTCCGCTTCCCACATTATGTCCGAACCTGCCGGAGTATGTCGTTACTGCATCTGCTTCAAAGCACCAGTATGGAATATAGAGCGGAACAAGCTCCGATAACACCTTCCCTTTTCTGAATTTCTCCGGTGACCAGAATGCGAATTTATTCCATCTGTAGAACTTCTCGGCAACCTGCTCCCTGGTGAGGGTGAATGGAATTATCGCAGTAGGAGCAACGCCGCAATCAGCATCTTCTGCCGACAACACAACTGCCGAACCACAGTATGGGCACATGCCTGACATCCGGTCCGGATCATAAAGAAGCCCGGCTCCGCAACTCTTACAAGACACGAGCCTTCTCGCCATACCCCAATCAGTGCCGTTGCCTCTTAATGCGGTCGCAAAATCGAATTCACCTATCACAGCACCTTCTTCCGGTCTGTGAAGGCGTTTTACCGTTCCACAGAAATCACACACCAGCCCGTAACTGGCAATGTCGTATCTTAATGTTCCGCCACAGTTGCTACATTTCATTGATAGTGTCCCCCTTATCACCATTCATATATCTTTCTGTTTATTTATCAAACCAAATCGCATAATATAGCGCAAATCCCCGTTCGTGTAAATGCATTTCCTACGCAAATCCCCATTCATCTGTTTCGATTTTTCGCTCAAATCCCCGTTTGCTTGACTATATTCACTTTGCCTTGGTTATTACAGCAATTGCACAGGGCATACGACCGTCAACCACATGGTATCGGACTCCGGTATATCCCTTCTCTTCAAAAAATTTCTTGTAGGAATCCAGATTAAACTGTCTCTTAAAATCTGCTCCAAGCAAAGTAATAAACTTAACCGCAGCTGTTCCTGTTCCCTTTGACATATTGATGTAAGTCGGAATGATGATCTTACCTCCCGGCTTAACTACCCTTTCCAATTCATGAAGCGCCTTCTCCGGTTCCGGCAACAAGTGGATCACGTTACCTGCAACCACTTTGTCAAAGCGATCATTTTTGCATTTGATATTTGTAATATCAGCTTTCTTGAACACAACATTCGGATAATTCCGGCATTTCTTGGCGGCCCT
>JAEERY010000003.1 GCA_016286035.1 Lachnospiraceae bacterium | reverse complement strand
TCACATCCCGCCTTCTGATACTCAAAACATAAGGCTGTCATAACAGGCTGATAAGCAAACTGAATCATATATATGACCGCATATATGATAAAAATCGCTGCCTTTGTGCAGGGCAATATCCACAGTATGATTGATCCGGCCAGAATCGTGGTAACGGATATGAATATAAACCTTCTGTTGGTAAGAGGTCCCGGACGGTCAATCACTCCCGCAATAGCCGGCTGACAAATAGCAGACACTATATTGGCTATGGCAAGCAGCACACCGACTTCCGTATTGGTAAAGCCGTTGGCCAAAAGGTATACCGCTGCATAAGCATGTACCGTGCAGAATGCGATAAAATATGTCGAGTTTAATAACGTGTATCTTAATGTCCAGAATCCTTTGGTCTTTGTTTTTCCTTCCATAAGTCTCTCTTTCAATAATCAAATACGGTCACAAACATTATTATATACTATAACAACGAGCCTGCACACAGTAACTTGAAAGCGATACTCCCCGATGCTATGATATGTTCTATGGAAAACTATAAGAACTATGTTTTCGATCTGTACGGAACACTTCTCGATATTCGTACGGACGAAAGAGACTTAAAACTGTGGAAGATCATGAAGGACTTCTACAATGCATACGGTTGCGAATGGAAGAAAAAGCGCATGCGCGATACCTTTTTCCTGTTTGATGCGGGAGAAAGGCAAAGGCAGCGTGTCCTTACAGGAATCCTGCGACCTGAGATTCGTATAGAACGAGTCTTTGCACGGCTTCTTTTTGAGGGATGTCCTTCTCATTCATGCAGTTTTTCAATAGGCGGAATACCTGTCGATGAGCTTAGAGAAAGATATAAGACCGATATCGAAGGAGTATTGTCAGTTACAGAAAAAAGCGAATGGGCTGTCTCAACGGCAAATCTTTTCAGAACCGTTTCAAGGGAATATGTCAGCCCTTATGCCGATACGATGGATACTCTTAACGCTTTGAAGGCTCGCGGTTGTCGCCTTTATCTGCTGTCCAATGCACAAAGGCTTTTTACAATGCCTGAAATAGAAGCGACCGGATTAAACAGGACACTTGATAAGATATACATATCATCAGACTACGGAATGATGAAACCCGAAAAGGAATATATGCAGATACTGCTTAAAGAAGAAGGACTTAATCCCGACGAAACCGTAATGGTCGGCAATGAGATTGAAAGCGATATCGCCATTGCATTAAGGTGCGGTATGCACAGCATATATCTTAATACATTTAGTTATACTTCAAAAGAAACCGCCAGAAGGCTTAACCGACTGATCAGCGAAGAAGATGCTTCCGATGATTTGTATCCTCATATCATTTCATCCGGTAAGATAGGAGAAATTCTGTAATACATATATACCAAAGACCGCAGACACTAATGTCTGCGGTCTGTTGAGTATTCATGTATGAAGTATCTTTATAATCTGCTTTACTGTCAGTTATCAGTTGAAGAAGCTGATCGTATCATTCATTTCGGTAGCCAGCTTGCTAAGCTTGTCAGCATCAGCATTGATCAACTGGAATGTAGCCGACAACTCTTCCATGGAAGCGTTGGTCTCCTGCGTTGAAGCCGCATTCTCTTCTGATATGGCTGACAGATCTTCGATGATCTCTCCAAGACCTTCCTTGGCTGATCTTAAGTTGCCGATCCTGCCTGAGATCTCGCTTGCACTTGATACCACATTCTCTATATTCGAAGACATCTTCTCCATATCGACCTTTGTAGCCGATAACTGTTCTCCCTGCTCTATAACATTCTCTGAGAGGACCTTCATGACATCAACCGATTCACTTGCATCTCTTATAAGCTGCGTGACGATCTCATTGATCTTGTCAGCACTTGCCTTAGACTGTTCAGCCAGATCTGATATCTCTCCCGCAACAACTGCAAATCCCTTACCTGCTTCACCTGCTCTTGCTGCCTCGATCGAAGCATTAAGAGAAAGAAGATTGGTCTGTGAAGCGATCGAATTAATGGCATCAGTAAATTCACTTATCGCATTAGCCGACTTATTTGTACTGTCTATAGTAGATGCAATGGTATCCACGGATTCAGTAACCTTCTCCGAATGAGCGATGAGGTTATTAAGAGTGACCATAGTGTCGTGGCAGGAAGTCTTCATCTCATCGGATGCATCATTAAGACTTGTCACGCTCTCTGCTATAGCCTCTACACTCATACCGATTGATTCTGTATCCGATACGGCACTCTGAATGCTGTCTGCCTGAGAAACAGCTCCCTTGGATATATCATCCATAGCTGCCGTGATCTGGCTTGAAGCCTGTGTTGCCTGATCACATGATGACGAAAGTTCCTCGCTGTCCGCGTTAAGATCTCCGGCTGCTTCCTTAAGCTTTCCTACGATGCCGCCTATCTCGTCTATAAGGGTCTTGGTGCTTCTTCCGATGACACCTATCTCATCCCCTCTTGATAAAACCTTATCATCAACCTTTGTATCGAGTCTGCCTTCCGCAAGAGATTCGATGCTGTCAGCAACACTCTGCATCTGAGCAGATAAAACTCTGTTGAGCATGTAGCCAAGTACTATGATTATTAATACTATTACAACAGCTGCAACTATACACATCATAACTGCACTGTTTATCCCCTTGCTCACATCCTCAGCCAGACGTCCGCTAAAGCACATGCCGACTACAGATCCGTCGGAGTTCTTAAGGGGTGTGTAATATCCGTAGAACTTCTGCCCCTCAATATTTAAGTTGGTTCCCAGATAATCCTTACCGCCTTGAAGTGTATCCTTAATGACTGCGTCAGATGCCTTGGTACCTACAAGCCTGCCTGATCCATCCGTCTTCTCTATAGTCGTTACTATACGGGTGTCACCGTAGAAGAGAGTGTACTCAAGACCGGTCTTAGCCTTGATCTCATCCATCTCTCTCTCATATTCTGCCTGAACCAGATCAGGTCCTTTCATAAGCCCGTCATCCGTAAGTGCCCAATCTCCATCATATTCGTATGAAAGCTTGCTGTCCAACTCCTCACAAGCTACCTTAAGTTCTTCTTCAATAAGTGAAACATATGTTGCCTTAAGTCTGGCTCTGCTAATGATTACCAATATAGCAGCGGTAAGTATCACCATACCCAAAGACATCAATACCAATTTCAATATCAATCCCAAAGATTTCTTATTACGCTTATCCATAGTTGTCACTCCCTCCATATTATGCAACTGTTTTCTGTTTAGCTGTCATGCAAATCGCGTATAAAAAACGTAACACAGTTAACGTAACAAAACTGTAACATGCAAATTGCATCAAAAACCCTCGATTCTAACAGTTTATCACCCCCCCCGAGATTTCGTCAAGCCTTGTTTCACCTGCGTTTCACGGGTTTTTGGAACACAAAGATTCTCATTTTTTTAGGGTTTTGAATCGAATATGGCAGAAATGAGTTAGAAAAGAGTCAAAAATTACTTATTAGTGAGATTTATAACGATATTCGTTCTACTCAGATTTAAGAACCATGCGATATGTATATACCAAAGCAACGGACAGAAGCAGTGCTCCTATTATATCTGTAAGCCAGTGTACACCGCTTAAAAGTCTACCGATCAATGTACCCGCCATGACCAAAGAACACAGAGTCATGAGCAGGGCTTTCACCCTAATATCGCTTGCTCTTCTCTTGATCTGCAGCATTGCGGCTGACATGGTACAAACAGTCAGCATTGTATGTGATGAGGGATAGGATGCTTCTAAACCTTCTTTTAGTATCACCGGTCTGTAATTGATAATGACCTTTTCAAAAAGCGCATAAAATGCCAATACTACCACATAATAGATCCCAAGATACAACAGATCTCTGTCAACCTTTAAGAGACTCTTTCTTTTAATGATCTGAACAAGACCGAAAAGACCGAAAAAGGCGCAGGATAAAAGTGCCGCATACCCAAGGACTTCCGATTCTTTATACCAGAACATATTTACTCCCGTCAGTTCATGGAACGGACCGTTAACGGAGGCAAAACCCACCAGAGAACCTTCAGGTCCGATGGGC
>JAEERY010000030.1 GCA_016286035.1 Lachnospiraceae bacterium | reverse complement strand
CAGCTGTCTGCTGTGTAACGATGTTCCAGTTAGCTTCTGCTGCTACCTTGCTGTCAAGAGCGCCTGAACGACCCTTCTGTGCTGCAGAACCCATAACACCCTGGATATGGATTACGTTGTACTCTGAAAGGTTCTGGCTAGCAAGCCATGTAACTGCTGTCTCACCTTCCTTAGCCATATCAGAAACGATAGAAGCTTCATATAAAGAAGGATCAGCGTCTATTGTACGGTCGAAAAGGATAACCTTGATGCCTTCGTTCTGAGCATCCTTCAAAACTGAATCCCAACCTGCTGTATCAGCTGCTGAAAGAAGAAGGTAATCAACTCCGTCCTGTACGAACTTCTGTGCTGCTGCGATCTGCTCGTCATTCTTAAGGCTGTATGCGAACTGTGCATCGTATCCGTTTGCCTCACAGAATGTAGCCTTCAGATCCTTATCGTTAGCTGTACGATAACCTGACTCGTTGGGATCGTTGTTGATGATACCAACCTTGATAAGCTTTCCGCCTGCATCTTCTGTAGCAGGAGCTGCTGTCTCTGTCTTCTCTTCTGTAGTTGCTGCAGGAGCAGAAGTCTCAGTTGTTGTCGGTGCTGTTGATCCACCGCATCCTACTAACAATGTTGCTGCCATTGCAACGCTCATGATTGCGCTGAGTAATTTTTTCTTCATTATTTGTCCTCCCTTTGATTAAACAATGAATATTAGGTCACTGGCGACCTTCTGATTAGAGTCTACTGTGATTTTGATGACTTCTTCAACAGAATAAATACCTATTTTTTATGTTTCGTCATAATATCAATACCAATTTTTTCTGAATGATGTTACAATAACTACATATTTATCTCTTATTTGAAATATTTTACTTTTTTGTTGGTTTTTTTATGTTACGTGCCCGATTTCTTTAAAAACAACGTGTTTTAAAACGCTCTGCTGCTCTGACTGACGGCTTGTGCATATTACACAACGAAAATGATGTTTATTTCAATTATTTCATCTCGGATTGGTTTTTTTACACCGAAAAGTTAAAGTTTTTTGGAACAATATTAAAAAAAATCAACTTTTTATTAAATTAGACATGATAGCAAAATACAAACTGGTCGCAGAAAAGATAAAAGATCATATCAACAGTGATGAGCTATTCGAAAGACGTCTCCCCACTGAAAGAGAACTTGCTTTGATCCACGGTGTAAGCAGACAGACCATTAGAGAAGCTCTCGATCTTCTGATAAAGGATCATTACATATATAAGATACAGGGAAGCGGTATCTATGTTTCCGATGCATATTTCTCAGCCAGAAACAAAATTGCACTGATAGTTGAAAGTGAAGAGGATTATATCTACCCCGAACTTATCAGTTATCTTAAGGATGCAGTGAGGCCTCACGGCTTTTCCCTTGACATACATGTCACTAACGGTCACATGTCCACCCTGTTCGATGTACTAAACAGCATAAAGGCTAATCCAGTCCGCGGTATCATATCTATACCTGTAAGAAGTGCTCTGCCCGCTCCTTTTGAAAGTGTTTATTCAGAGCTCATAAAGATGCGCATACCGAGTATCTTCTATATGGATACATACAGCTATATAAAGGATATACCCTGCGTAAGATATGATGACACATTCAGTGCATACCGCGTGACACTTGATCTTTTAAAGGAATCATCCTGTCTTTACGGTATATTTCTTACCGACAGTGTATGCTCGCATTACAGATTCAGCGGATTTATACAGGCCGCTACAGAAAAAAAACTAAGTCCCGAAAACATTCATGTAAAATGGATCTCTTCTGAAGAGCTTCGTGAATACAGAACCTTATCATCGATCAAGTGTCTTAAGGATTTTGTTAAGGAGATAACATCGGATAGCAACAGAAACGTTGCTCTTCTTTGTCATAATGATGAGATAGCCGCCTGTGTATGTGATCTTATAGATAAGAAAAAAGATATGCCGGCTATATGTTCTTTTGACAAAAGCTATCTGAGCAGACTTCCGGAGTATGATTTCGTTTCCTATTCTCCCGATAAAAAAGAAATGGCCCAAGCCGTGATAAAGCGGCTTATGGCCATTATGGATCGTGATAAAAATGATACTGTCAGGAATTCCGGTAGTCTCTCGGTGACATTCCCTGTGTCTTTTTGAAAACTACGCTGAAGTAATGCTGGTCCTTGTAGCCAACCTCACTTGCGATCTCACCGGTATGCATGTTCGTAGTCTTTAACAGTTTCTTTGCCAGCTCCATCCTTTTGGATGTGACATACTCAACAAATGTCATATCCATCTCATTTGAAAATATTCCGCTGAAATAATTTGGAGACACGTTGCTGTATCCAGCCACTGCATTTAACGATAATGAATCATCGGTGAAATTCTCGTCTATATATGCAAGAGCCTTCTTGATCATACCCTTGTACTGGCTTGAGCTTGCCTTGTCCCTGAAAGAGATAGCCGAATCCAGCATGTTTCTTATATAGGTTTTGATCATGCCGCTGTCCATGCTCATCTCATTGAGCATACCAAGATCGGTATTCTCCAAAAACTCCTCTTTACTTACCCCAAGCTCACTGACAAATGCCAGGATCGTAAATCTTATATTAAGTATCAGATAATCCCTGAACATCTTTGATTCAAGCGCATCTGAAAGACTGTCTGCAAAGCCTCCCGCAAACGCTTCAGTTTCGGATGCCTGTCCGTTTACAAGAAATCCCTTTATTATCTCGGGATCGATCTGCGAAAGCTCCGGCTCTTTATAATTCCCCGTGTTTCCCTCATGACTGTTTGCGATATCGTTTCCCGTTATGACATGCATTGACGGCTTTAAGAATCTGTATGAAAATACGTTGTTTACTTCTGCAAAGCATTCCGGAAGCAGACTTAATCTTTCCACATGTTTTCCTGTTGCAACATACCATGCAAAATCCTCACCGAATGATTCACATATCCTTACTATGTTCTTGACGCATCTGTCTCTTAATATCTCAATGTTTTCTGTATCACCCAGAATAAGGATACAGTATGTACTTATGTTCCACCTGAAGATCAGATACTCCTTAAAGCGCATGAAATATCTTACAAGCTCATCCGGATTCTCATTTATATAAACCAGTGCTATATCATAG
This sequence comes from Lachnospiraceae bacterium, assembly GCA_016286035.1. Taxonomy (GTDB): domain Bacteria; phylum Bacillota; class Clostridia; order Lachnospirales; family Lachnospiraceae; genus Colinaster. Next base: position 16,275 of record JAEERY010000030.1, on the reverse strand, counting down.
GCAGGTGCATTAAGATCTATTGAAAGCTTGGATGCCTCCTCATACATTTCTTTTACAGACAGTTTCCTGTCAAACACCTTCTCAAAGAAATGTCTTACGGCGAGCTGTTCATACTCACGGTAATCCTCCCGGTATTTTTCCAGATAGTCGTTCTGCATCTTTTCGTTCTCGATCTTATCCGAAACCTGGGAAAGGACTTTCTGCATTGCCGTTCTTGTGACCGGCTTTAACAGGTACTGCTCGACACCTATGTCTATGGCCTGTCTGGCATATTCAAAATCGTCATACCCGCTTATGATTATTATCTTTGTTGCCGGAAATTCGTTTGTAACTATTTGGCTGAGAGCCAAACCGTCCATGAACGGCATCTTTATATCGGTTATGAGAACATCCGGCCTTGTCTTTCTTATAAGAGGCAGTGCCATCTCTCCGTCTGAGGCTTCACCGACAAAAACATAGCCGTACTTTTCCCACGGTATGCTGTCACGCAAACCCTCTCTCATTATTCTCTCATCTTCTACCAGAAATACCTTTAACATATGAACCCCTTAAATATATCAATATGCCCGATTGCTCAGGCTGTCGGCAACATTCGACTTTGTGAACACCTGCTCATCAACAAAGTACTCTTTTTCGACTGTCTCTCCGTTCTCAAGCTTTCTTATTACCTCGGATACATAATCTCCCTGAATCGGATTACATTCTATATCTACATTTATAAGACCGTTATAGACCATCGTGAGTGCCTCGTGACAGGCATCAAAGGAAACGATCATGACATCTCCGTCTATACCGGTTGAAATACCTCTTTTTCTCATGGCTTCTATTGCTCCAAAAGTCATATCGTCATTCTGGGAGATCACCACATCGATATCGCTGTACTGTCTCAAAAGCTTTCCCATCTCTTCCTGTGCTTTTGTGTTTGTAAAATCCGCATCGACTTCAGCAAGTATGTTCCATCCGGGATGCTTTTTTGCTATATCATGAAATCCTTTGCTTCTTCCTATCTCGGATGTGGAACCTTCTGTTCCTTTTAATACTATTATATTGATCTCATCTTCTGACATCTGTCTTTTGACGAGTTCTCTCTCGAGCCACTCACCGGCTTTTCTTCCCTCTTCCTCCATATTGGATCCGACGTGAGTCACGTATAGGGAATCGTCCTCCACATTAACGGTTCTGTCCATCAGGATAACAGGTATGCCTGCATCCCTAGCCTCGATCAGAACATTCTCGAAGCCGTCCTCCGTCACAGGAGAGAATACTATGTAATCAACCCTTTGAGAAATAAAGCTTCTTATATCCTTGATCTGATTATCCTGTTTCTGTCTTGCATTGTTGAGTATCGCAAAATATCCGTTTTCTCTTGATAGCGATTTCTGGATCGACTCTGTATTGGCTGTTCTCCATACAGATTCACTTCCAAGCTGTGACACACCGACAACTATAAGCTTGTCATCGGATACCGTCTGATCCTCTTCACCCTTGGGATTGAGAAACAGTCCACTCATCTCACCTATTATCATGATAGCGCACAGGCTTAATGTTATAAGCGCGACAAAAAGCGGATACAGTATGTTCTTTTTCATATGATCACTGTACCTCCGTTTCTGTCTTTTTTATTGCCGGTATCACAACCTTTACGGTTGTTCCGCTGCCTTTTTGAGATTCGATCTGCATACCGTATTCCTTACCGAAATGCATCTTTATTCTCTCATTTACGTTGGCTAAACCAAAACCTTTTCCCGAATCGTTATTATTACCGGATATCTCATCCTTTAACTTTTCTAGGGTTTCGTCATCCATTCCTACTCCGTCATCGGCTACGCTCAGTACGATGTTGTCACCATCTCTTGATCCCGTTATATAGATCTTACCGCTTGTTCTCTTATTCTTTATACCATGATACAGAGAATTCTCGACCAGCGGCTGCAGCGTCATCTTAAGTATGCTGTAATCATACAAATCCTCATCTATATCTATCTCAAAATCAAGGATATCCCTGTATCTTACCTGCTGTATATCCAGATAGCTCCTTATATGCTGTTCCTCATCTCTTATGGTTATAAGCTCTTTTCCGTGGCTAAGTACAAGCCTGAAGAAATCAGAAAGGCTCATAACAACATTTATTGCCTCCTCATACTTTCCGCTTTCGACAAGCCATACGATCGTATCCAGTGTGTTGTATAAAAAATGAGGATTGATCTGTTCCTGCAAAAGTCTGAGTTCTGTGTGACGCATCTTGGCTTCATCTTCTTTTATCGTATCCACCATGACTTCAAGGTGACCCGACATGTCATTTACGGAATTGGCCAAAACCATGATCTCATCATCGGTCTTTATATCTGCCCTTGATTTAAAATCACCCTTGGCGATCCTTTCGGTAACATCACAGAGCTTGCTTATCGGACGGGTGATATCCCTCACCATAAAGATAGCCATTATGATAGCCACTAAAACGATGATAGCACTGACTATTCCCCAGAATGCTATAAACCGATATACCCTGTCATGCATCTGCAGCTGAAGGTTTTCGATATCCTGTGTCTGGAAATAAATGAAATGCTGGATATCTTCCTCGATAAGATCTGTCAGAATATAGATATCGTTGTCCAGCATATCCATGTTAACATCGTACATCTCACCCTGTTCGAGATTGGCCTTTATCATATCGACCTTCATCTCAAGTGTATCGATATTTCTAAGAAGACTCATCAGCCAGTCACGGCTTTCATTGTCCGTGTCATCCATCAGGCCTCCGCACTCATTCCTTATATCATTTATCATCGTATAGGGATTTTTTAACGATTCGTCTTCTTCTATATTTTCAAATGTGACATATCCGACAGTCAGTTTGTAAAGACTCTCGTCCATGTCCTCTTTGAAGAATACGTTATACTTATTCGCGACCGTCATGTTGCTTATGATGTGTTCATAAGCTCTGCTGTAATTCAGCAGTGAAAAGATAAGATATATAGTGATTATTACAAGCGGAATCAAAGCTACCAACACAAGAGTCAGCAGCTTGTTCTTTATCGGATATTTGATATTTCCTGCTTGTTTTTCAGACATAAGTTTATTCCGGCATTCTCGTCATGCGTACGTTTGAATCCATGACTCTCTGGAACCCGAGCCATTCCTGGCTGGCGTTTGCTTCTATGAGTTCCTTGAAAGTCTCCATCTTTGCATCAAGGTTATCCGCCATGTTAAGAGCCATGGCCTCCATGAGTGCGGGTTTCTTTGGAGAACCAAACTCATACTCGCCGTGATGTGCGATTATACAGTGTTTTAATTCATTCTCTAGTATTTTGGGGAATCTGGGTATTTTTCTTATTCTCTCACCTACCATCTCGGATCCCATGACTATATGACCAAGCAGATTTCCTTCATCAGAATAATCATTTAAGGGAAATGCATCCAGCTCCCTTATCTTTCCTATGTCATGACAGAGCGCTGCGGTAACGAGCAGATCTCTTTTTAACATAGGATAATGCTTTGCATAGTATTCACACATTGTAGCAACACTTAAGGTATGCTCCAAAAGTCCGCCGACAAAACCGTGATGAACAGATTTTGCGGCTGATGAAAACTTGAAAGCCTTTATAAAATCAGCATCATTTACAAATAAATCCGTAAGAAGAGCCTTGAGATATTCATTCTTCGTACGACCGACTATAGCCAAAAGTTCGGAATACATCTCTTCTATATCTCTTGAGGATGTAGGAAGATAATCGGAAGGGTTGTACTCTCCCTCTCTGCATACTCTTATTCTCTTAATGCTCATCTGGAGCGAGCCGTTGAACATGCTCACATCACCCATGACATCAATGTAATCCATGGGTTCAAAATCAGCTATGCCGGGACTTGAAGGATCCCATACCTTTGCATCAATGATTCCTGTTTTGTCCTGAAGTATTATACTTAAATAATTCTTACCGTTCTTGGTAACAGCGCTTATTCGCTGTTTACACATGTATATATCAGCGACTCTGTCTCCGTCACTGAGATCCTTAATAAACTTCATATGAATTCTAGCCGCAAAAACGGCTCTTCCTTTCCATTATTTCTATTCACTTAAAGTGACGGATACTTCCATCTCTCTATATTCCTCGCCGCTTAATCTCTTGATAGTCAGCACAACCTCGTCCTCAGGCTGATGAGAACTGATAGCTTCCGTAAATACCATGAACGTGGTTATCTCATAACCGTCAACTTTTGTTATAACATCTCCGCTTTGTATGCCTGCCTTCATGGCAGCGGATTCCATATCTATCTCCAAGACATATGCACCCACGGGAACACCCTGTGAGATTGCATCCAGTGTGACATCCGTTCCTATGACACCAAGGTAAGCTCTCTTTCTTCCGTTTGACATTCTCTCTATGCTTCTTTTAAGATCTGATATTCCGAGAGCACAAAGATAGTTTTTATCGAGAGTCTTATTCTTCTGATAAATGATACCGAGAACTTCTCCCGAGAGATTGAATATGACTCCGTTTGAGGAAGCCGATCCGTTCATGTTGGTAACAAACATATCATAATTGTTATCAATAAGATTGTAACTGTTTGCTTTGTATGTGATCATTCCTGTCTCATACGACACGGTATTTCCAATAGGACGTCCGAGTGCGATAACAGGTGCAAACATAAGCCTGTTCGTTTTTGAGTTACCGAGTTTTGCTATTATATCGGGATCCAAAAGAGTCGCCGTCAGATTGTCTACGGGAACCCCGACAATTGCAAGACCCGTGTTCTTATCAGATTCCTTTATCGTTCCGGGCGCCACGAGTTCATTGAAAAATGTGACTTCTATGTTCTCGGAATCCTTTAAGATGCTTCCGTCAGTAAGTATCAAAAGCTCTATACCGTTGTTAGCCACTATAAGACCTGTTGTCACATCTTCACTCTCATATGAGTTATTGAACCAGTCAACGTCCTGACTCACGCCTGTGACTGTAACAAGGGATTTCTGACATGTCTTTGCAAGATCATACAGTTCATTGTAAAGATTCTGATAATCCTCTATAGATGTGGTCGTTCTCTCGGTTTCCTGATATATGATCTGGGTTCTGGGTTCCTCTTCATCCTCAAGGATAAAGTCCTCGGGTGAAGTCTCCTCCTCATCAAGAGGTATCCTTATCTCATCAGGTACCGGTTCCTCCTCCGGTGTCAGCATGTTACTGAAAACCGGTTCCAATACCAGAAAAGTGATACAGGCGAGCACACCAAATATAACAGCCATTGCCGCAGTAATGACTGTACGTCTGAAAAGCTTTTTTCTGTTGATTGGGCGGGTTTTTATGCGCTCACGGACGAGCTCATATTCCTCCTGATTGTTCATCTCTTCCATAAGAAAAAGTATACTTTAGGCTTCGTTTTTTGTCCACTGTAGTCTGTGCAATTCACCCTTAAGCTGCATGTTGGAAAAATCCTGCTGCCTGAGTGCCTCATACAATATGATCGCTACCGAATTTGAAAGATTCAGACTGCGTATGCTGTCAAGCATTGGGATACGGATGCATCTATCCTCATTCTCGACAAGTATTTCCTCGGGTATTCCCGCACTTTCCTTGCCGAACATTATATAATCGTCAGGTGAGAATTCCACTTCTGTATAGACTTTCCTGGCTTTTGTCGTAGCCATCCATATCTTAGCTCCCTGGTTCTTTTCCAAAAACTCGGAATAATTCATATACCTGCTAACATTAAGTTTATCCCAGTAGTCCATACCTGCACGTTTCAGCTCTTTTTCACCGAGTCTGAAACCGAGAGGCTCTATCAGATGGAGAGCAGTACCCGTTGCAACACAGGTCCTTCCTATATTTCCGGTATTTGCCGGTATCTCCGGCTGATGAAGTACGATGTTCATACGTTCCTCCGATAAAAAAGCTGCACATATGCATATGGGCAGCTTTTATGATCTATACTCTGTTTAAGAAGCCGGCTCAAAAAGAATCAGGCTCTCTCTCTTAATCTTGCGACAAAATCACCGATACGATCAAGTGCGACCTTCAGGTTTTCTATGGAATAAGCATAACTTATCCTTAAGAAACCTTCTCCGCAGTCACCGAAAGCGGTTCCCGGAACCACAGCAACCTTCTCCTCTTCAAGGAGCTTTGTTGCGAATTCCTCACTTGTCATTCCAAATTCCTTTATACATGGAAATACATAAAATGCGCCGTAAGGTTCAAAGCAGGGAAGACCGATCTTTTCGAACTCACTCATTAAAAATCTTCTTCTCTGATCATATGCCTCTGCCATCTCTCTTACATCATCATCACCGTTTTTTAACGCCTCGATAGCAGCATACTGGCTGGTCGTAGGTGCGCACATGATGGCAAACTGGTGTATCTTTGTCATCTGAGCTATGATATTTGCCGGACCGCATGCATATCCGAGTCTCCATCCGGTCATGGCATATGACTTTGAGAAACCGTTGATAAGTATGGTCCTTTCCTTCATACCCGGCAATGAAGCTATTGAAACGTGCTTGCCTTTATAGGAAAGCTCGGCATATATCTCATCGGAAAGCACATATATATCATGCTTTATTATGACTTCTCTTATAGCCTCTAAATCTTCTCTTTCCATTATCGCACCGGTAGGATTGTTGGGGAAAGGAAGAATAAGGAGCTTTGTCTTATCGGTTATTGCTTCTTCAAGTTCCTTAGCAGTAAGTCTGAACTCATTCTCATTTTTAAGATTTATTATAACGGGCTTTGCATCCGCAAGGATAGCACAGGGTTCGTAAGACACATAGCTGGGTTGAGGTATGATGACCTCATCTCCGGGATTTACCATGGCACGCAGAGCCATATCTATACCCTCGGAACCTCCGACGGTTATAAGTGTCTCTGTACGTGGATCGTATTTGCAGTCAAATCTTCTGTCAAGATATCTGCATATCTCCTGCCTAAGCTCCATGAGTCCGGCATTGGATGTATAGAAAGTACGTCCCTTCTCCAGTGAGTAGATACCCTCATCTCTGATATGCCAGGGGGTATCAAAATCAGGCTCACCAACTCCGAGAGAGATCGCATCCTTCATCTCAGCTACTATATCAAAAAACTTTCTTATCCCTGAGGGCTTAAGTGCTACGCACTTTTCTGACAACGGATCTCTCATGGCATTATCATCTCTCTTTCGTCTTTATGTTTTACTCCAAGGACCGTTCCGTGATCCTTGTATTTCTTCAGTATAAAATGTGTTGATGTGCTAAGCACATTGTCAAGCGTGGAAAGCTTGTCGGAAACAAAGCTGGCCACTTCCTTGATGGATTTTCCCTCAAGGTTTACAAGCAGATCATATCCGCCCGAAATAAGATAAACGGCATTTACTTCAGGATACTGGTATATCCTCTCTGCCATATGATCAAAACCCTGTCCTCTCTGAGGAGTGACCTTGACCTCTATGAGAGCCGATACCTTTTCAAGGCTCGTCTTCTCCCAGTCTATCATTGTATGATAACCGCATATGATGCCTTCTTCTTCCAGCGCCTTAAGCTCGTTCGCGACATCTATCTGCTCTGCCCCAAGCCTTACCGCCAGTTCATCAATCCCGATCTTACTGTTCTTTTCGATGATGCGAAGAATCTTTTCTCTCATGCTATTATCTCCTTACATTTCTATTTAGTGCTTATGCACAGATACTCCATATACTATATCACAAAACTCTATGTATTTCATCTGTGTCGGGAGATTCAAGATATCTAACCTCTTCATCTCTTAAGATCACCCTGTCGATACATTTGCTGGTCTGGCCTATTACAGTTGCAAGCACACCGTTCTCGATCAGTCTTTCTGCAAGTGAAACCCCGTCTTTTGTCACAATGAGCAGTGAGCCGTCTCCCCTAAGTCTGTACGGATTTATATCAAAGAATTCACTCACCTCTATTGTTTCCTGACGTATGGGGATATCCTTAAGATTTATCCTGCAGCCGCATTTAAGATGGGAACAAAGTTCCCATAAAGCTCCAAACAGTCCGCCTCCCGCCACATCATGCATGGCAACGGTATCTTCTTTATGCATTGCCTCTTTTGCTTCTTTTTCGATACTCAAAAAGGCTCCGAGTCCTGCTGCGTCATCTACATAGTATGAAGGAAGCCTTGTGATAAGCTCATCTCTTTTTTCTGTTGCGATCAGGGATGTTCCTAAAAGCGCCATCCATTTGGTCATGACTATATCACAGCTGTCAGGATCAAATCCGTTTTTATACTGCGACTGATATGTCTCATCGGGATCACCCAGCGCAGTGACACTTATCAGTGGTTGATCAAGACTTTTAACAAACTCCGTATGTCCCCCGGATATGGTGACATCAAGGGCTTTTGCGGTTTCGCATGCCTGTCGCATGATCTCCTTTAATCTTATCTCCCTGTAACTGTCAGGCATCGATATAGAGATACTTAACGTACGAGGAATGACCCCTGAAGCATATAGGTTGTTGCAAGCCTGAAGGATCGCATGTTCACAGGCTCTTTCATCCTTGTGTGCAACATATCCCGTAGCCATCCCCTTGTCTGAAAAAAAGGCGCAGTCCAACTGTGTGGAAGCGCCTTTATCATATACTTTATATTGCTTTTGAGGTTTTATAACAGAACGGTCCAGTACCGTTTCGCTTATCTTTCCTATGTTTCTCACTATCAAGGATCTCCTGCAGGTTGCTCCTGAGGCGTCGGCTGTGCAGCCAGCTGTCCTGCCCAGTAATTTGCTGTAGCCCTTACCTGATCTATACTGCCTGTGGCAATCGCTTCCTGCAGCTGATTGTATGCTTCGGCATTATCTGTTCCGACACCAACAACAAGAGTCCTCGGAACCATCTTGTAACTGCTGTTGTTTATAACTTCACTGCTCTGCAAAACTCCGTCGACACTGACCTCTTTTATATACCTTGCCTTGATACCGGCATGCGATGATGTCAAAGAAAGATATCCGACAGGTTTTCCGGCATCCGGTATTATGCTCTCATAATCGGCCACCGTTCTTTCAAGAACTTCGCTTCTGAAAGATACGGTTCTGTTGGACGGTCTTGTCTCAACTCCGTATATATTGAAGGTAATCTCTTTTTCATCGGTGACATATCCTTCTATATATATAGGAAAATCTTTATTGTTTGTGAATTTGAAATCCTTGCCTGAAGATTCGGCGATAGCTGCATCTCCCGAAGGATCCACATAGTCCACTATCATTGAATGGTTCTGTCTCTCATCCACCTGAAGCTCTGCCAAAAGCACGGCATTGTAAAGAGTTGAAGACACCTGACAGATACCGCCGCCCAGTGTATCCACAACCAGACCGTTCATGTATGAGCCTGCCAGCTCATAACCGTTCTGCGTGGTAAACGGCACAAGATGCTCAAGCACAGAAAACTGCTCGCCCGGATATACCGTCGAACCGTTTATAAGCCTGCATCCGTTTGCTACATTACTGCATCTTGATGCTCCCGATTTCTTGTAGCTTGTCGTAAAACTTCCTATTATATCAGTGATCTGGGTAAGACCTTCAACGCTTCCCTGCGGCTCGTCCACATGTGAAGTAAGCTCAATGACAGCATCCTTTCCGTCCCAATCGTTCTTAAGAAAAGCAAGTGCATCTTCTATAGCCGCTTCTTCATCCACAACTATTCCGGCACAGCCTTCTTTTACCATTATGCCGTTATCATTCTTTGAAAGCTCATAATCTACTGCTTCCTGATTGAATCCGTCAAGATTCTCCTCTATGAGTGCGGTAAGCTTGTCTCTGTCAAAGCTCAGCTCGAGATTATAATTGATGTTGCTCCTCTCAAGATCCTTTGCGATCATATATCTTTTCAGGATATTGCCCGTTGTCCCGTAGGATGCCGCTTTTTTTGCTATATCAGTATTGGTCCAGCTCATGCCAAGCTGAGCAGGATGTACCTTTACTTCATAACCTGTGGGAGAGGTGAATGTCAGAATCGCATCGTATCTGTCTGCGATCTTCGATTCAACCATATTTTTGGCCTCTTCCTGTGTCATGCCCGCAACATCGGTATTATCTATATATATTCCTTTATGTATGACTGCCGCCTGCAAAGGTGCTGATAAACATAGCACAAGTATCATGCAGCAGACAGCCAAAGTCACTACTCTATGCCTTCTCATTTTAAGTCTCATTCCGTTTTATCTGAAAATATGATAAATTATACAAGAGCGGATATTAAAAGAGGTAATATCATCGCAAGAACAAGAATGATTATGATTATGGAAGAAACGATCTTTTTGGTCTTCCTGTTATTCATGTTAAACATGGTCTTTCTCCTGTAAACTTAGTTTAAATTACGAAAGGAATTATATATGAAATACCCCTTCTTTGCAAGCTTTCTTGTGCTTTGTGCGGTATTTTATCACAACAGAAAAAAAGCCGATCGGAGCAGTGCCAAGATCATGCAGGATTACTTTGAGAGGGAGAACGAGGCAAACAATACACGAAAGCAGCCTCTAGACGATCTTGAGTATATAAAGATCCCCCTTGAGATGCTTCCGACAGACGTCTGCTCTAACGATGATATCATAAAGGAATGCATTGAAGACCTGCGCAAACTGGCTGATGAAAGCATAGTCAATTTCACAGGTATGACAAATACGGATCTTAAATTAAAATACGGACCCGCCAATCTTCCCTTTCTGCAGCAGTGCGATCTTAACTATACCCAGTTAGTACGCATACTGAACACATGGGGAACAAAGCTTAATGTACTTGAACAGACAGATGCGGCATTAAGAGTCTTTGAATATGCGATCGAATGCAAAGCAGATGTGAGCAATATCTACTATATGACAGCAGATATATACAAAACCAAAAATGAGACCGATAAGATCAGACATCTTATAGAATGCGCGGAAGAATTAAACAGTGTGTTAAAAGATCATATCATTAAGAAACTGAATGAGTATTTATAAAACTAATGAGGCGTGACCATTTGATCACGCCTCATTCTTATTTAATGCTTATATATTACATCACAACTTCTACATTGTATTCCTTCTGACCCTCAACAAACGGGATGATGTTTCCTTCAACAGCCTGTCCGTTAACAGTCATAGACTTAACTCCCTTCTGTGAGCCGTTTGTCTTAACACTGATATTGTATGTACCACCGCGATACTTACGTGTAACAGTGTAATCACCGAAGTCTGAAGGTACACAGGGATCAACCTGGAGTCCCTTGTGTGTAGGATATACACCAAGGATGTACTGAGATATATTGCAGAATGTCCATGCTGCAGTACCTGTCAGCCATGAGTTCTTACCTTCACCGGGGATGTAAGCATCATTACCTGCTACCATCTGGCAGTATACGTAAGGCTCTGTCTTATGGATCTCGGAGATCTCTTCCGTGTAAGCGGGACATGTCTTCTTGTAGATCTCGAATGCTCTGTCACCACGTCCGATAACTGTCTCGGCAATAGATACCCAAGGATTGTTATGACAGAAGATACCTGCGTTCTCTTTGTATCCCGGAGGATATGAGGTGATCTCACCAAGTTCGAGATGATAAACCGTATATGCCGGCTGAAGGATCATTACACCGTATTCACAGTCAAGATACTTCTTAACCGAATCAAGTGCCTTCTCAGCAAGACCTTCCTTAACACCGATACCTGCAAGTGAGCAGAAACCGTTTGACTCGATAAAGATCTTACCTTCTTCACATTCCTTTGAACCGATCTTGTTGCTGTATGCGTCGTAAGCTCTTACGAACCAGTCACCGTCCCATCCATCCTTAAGAACAGCATCGTACATAATCTGAACTTCCTTACGTGCTCTGTCAGCCTCTGTCTGATCTCCGAGCAGTTCAGCAAGCTGTGCATACTCTTCACCGTACTTAACAAACATACCTGCAATGAATACAGACTCTGCAACAGGTCCTTCTGAAGGTCCGAAGCACTGGAATGACTCACCGGGATGCTCTGAGAAGCAGTTAAGGTTAAGACAGTCGTTCCAGTCTGCACGTCCGATAAGAGGCAGATTGTGAGGTCCCTTGTGATTTACTGTATAATCAAATGATCTCTTAAGGTGTTCCATCATGGTTGTTGCAACGCTCATATCATTGTCATAAGGAACCATCTCTTTAAGGATCGATGTATCACCTGTCTCACGGATGTAAGCACTCGTTCCTGCGATGAGCCAGAGCGGATCGTCATTGAATCCTGATCCGATATCTGAGTTACCCTTCTTTGTAAGAGGCTGATACTGATGGTATGCCGATCCATCCTGGAACTGTGTTGAAGCGATATCGATGATACGCTCTCTTGCACGTTCGGGGATAAGATGAACAAATCCCAAAAGATCCTGGTTTGAATCTCTGAATCCCATACCACGTCCGATACCTGACTCATAGTATGAAGCAGAACGTGACATGTTAAAGGTTACCATACACTGATACTGGTTCCAGATGTTAACCATACGATTAACCTTGTCATTAGCTGACTTAACAGTGTAGATGGAAAGAAGATCGTTCCAGTAATTGTTGAGTCTGTCAAATGCAGCTTCAACATCTGCATCGGTCTGATATTTTGCAAGGAGTGCCTTTGCAGGTGCCTTATTGACAACACCCTTTGACTCCCATTTCTGATCCTGAGGATTCTCGCAGTATCCGAGTACGAATACAAATGACTTTGTCTCACCGGGATTGAGTGTTACATTGATCTGATGAACGGCAACAGGTGACCAGCCGTGTGCGATCGAACCTGTGCAGGCACCTTTCTCAAATACAACCTCGGGATCACGGTTGTCATGATATGCACCAAGGAAAGCATCTCTTGATGTATCAAATCCGTCAATCTTTGTATTTACAGAGTAAACTGCGTAGTGATTACGACGCTCTCTGTACTCTGTCTTGTGATAGATGGTAGAATCGATGACTTCAACTTCACCTGTAGAGAAGTTACGCTGGAAGTTTCTTGAATCATCATCTGCGTTCCAGAGACACCACTCAACATATGAGAAGAGTTTGATCTCCTTGGTCTGTGAAGACTTATTTGTAAGCTTTACCTGGCTGATCTCACAGGTGTCCTCATTGGGAACAAATGTGAGAACATTTGCTTCAACATCATTCTTTACACCCTTGAACTTGCTGTAGCCGATACCGTGACGGCACTCATACTCGTCAAGTGTGGTCTTTGTGGGCTGCCATCCGGGATTCCATACCGTATCTCCATCCTTGATATAGAAATACTTTCCGTTGAAATCAGCCGGAATGCCGTTATAACGATAACGTGTGATCCTTAAAAGCTTTGCATCCTTGTAAAAAGAATATCCGCCGCATGTGTTGGATATCAATGAGAAGAAACCGTTGTTTCCAAGATAGTTGATCCACGGAAGCGGAGTCTTCGGTGTTGTGATGACATATTCTTTGTTGGCATCATCAAAGTAACCAAATTTCATAGTTTTTTCTCTCCATTTTGTGATTTATGTTTGGCCGCATATCGCGACATCCTATCTTTAATAATAGAAGATGAAAAGGTAAAAAGCAAGAAAATAGCCCTCTAAAAAAGATCTTGAAATCATTTTCGTGCAAAAAGCACGGAAAGTTGTTTTATGTGCACGTTACACATTCATAAATATGTCAAATATTACATGAAAAAGACACAATCATCCCTTATAATATCCCTATAGGTGTTCTATATTGGGAGGAATGATCATGCCGGGACCGATGGGAAACAATTTAGGACCAAGAGGATTTCTTACAGAACAGGAGAAAGAAAACCTTCCAAAAGTGGATGGTAAGCTGATAAAACGAATTCTCTCTTATCTGAAGCCGTACTGGCTGCAGTTCACGTTTGTTTTTATTGCCATACTCCTAAGTGCCGTTGTAGGACTCCTGCCCTCCATAATCACGGGTAAGATCGTCGATCAGGCTTTAATAAACAAGGATATGGCTCTCCTTGTACGTCTGCTTTTGATGGCCTTTGTTACACTGGCGGCTTCCCAGATAGTAGGCGTTTTGGAATCATATATAAATTCCTGGATATCTCAGCGTATCATATTTGATATGAAGAATCAGATGTACCGTCATCTGCAGTATATGCCCCATTCTTTCTTCACAACGGAAAAACAGGGGGATATCATCACACGAATGAACACGGATATCAGCGGTGTCAGCACCGTTATATCCAACACTCTGTCAAATGTGGTATCCAATCTGGCTACCGTTATAACCACTCTTGTCGCTCTTTTCACCATGAGCTGGAGACTTGCGATAGTCGGTATAGTGATCATACCCCTTCTTATTCTTCCGACAAAAAGAGTCGGCAAGCAGCAATGGAAGATCCGTTCCGATTCGCAGGCAAAAAACGATGAGATGAATCAGCTCATCAATGAATCGTTAAGCATCAGCGGATCGGTTCTTGTAAAACTCTTCACAAGAGAAGAAAAGGAATATGACAGATTCGTTAAAGTAAACTCGGAGCTTACGGCTCTTAATCTTAAGGAAAGAAGGAGCGGAAGCTGGTTCAGGGTTGTCATGGGCATGTTCACTCAGGTGGGTCCGCTTCTCATATACTTTGCCGGCGGCTATCTTATCATCTCCCGCATGGATGAAAACCTGACTGTCGGAACGATAACAGCGATGGTAGCTCTTATAAACAGACTGTACCGTCCGGTGCAGGATCTGTTAAACATACAGGTTGAATTCACAAGAAGTCTTGCTCTTTTCAGCAGGATATTCGATTATTTTGACATGAAGAGTTCGATCGTCAGTCCACCAAACGGTGCAAAACCCGATGTTACCTGCATGGATATAGTATATGATCATGTTGCCTTTGCATACGATCCTGAAGTACCCATATTAAAAGATGTCAACTTCACCGTTCCGGGCGGAAAGATGTATGCCATAGTCGGACCCTCAGGTTCGGGAAAATCCACTGTTGTAAACCTGATACCCAGACTCTATGATGTGCTTGAAGGTGCCGTTCGCATAGGAAATACAGATGTAAGGGATTTTGATCTTTCCTATCTGAGATCAAACATAGGTGTCGTGACCCAGGAGACCTATCTGTTCAACGGGACCATCAAAGAGAATCTTCTTTATGCCAAAGAGGATGCCACCGATGAAGAACTGATAGAAGCCTGCAAATGTGCGAGCATCCATGAATTCATAATCAATCAGCCCGACGGTTATGAAACCGTTGTCGGAAACCGCGGATTAAAACTCTCAGGCGGTGAGAAACAGAGACTCTCTATCGCAAGAGTGATACTCAAAGATCCCAAAATACTGATACTGGACGAGGCCACAAGTGCTCTAGATTCCATTTCCGAAAACGCGATACAGGATGCGCTTGAAATGCTCATGAAGGGAAGGACCAGCATTGTGATAGCCCACAGACTCTCAACCATCCTTAAAGCGGATTCTATCCTTGTTGTAAAAGACGGAGTGATAGCCGAACAGGGTTCGCATGAATCTCTTCTTTCCAGAGGCGGTATATATAAAGAGCTTTATGAAACACAGTTCAGGCAGGTTCTTGATATGGAAGGCACTGATGCCACCTCCAGGTCGGATTACTGGGGATCCATTGAGGAAGATACCATAGGTTTTTGATCCTATATTAAATAGTATAATAAAACAGCTTGCCTCAAAAATAACGGTATTATAGAATTATACAAAGAGGCAGAAAACAGAAAGGGTTACACTTTATGATAAAAAACGTCGCCGCAGTTGTTTCCGGAATGGATGAAGAATATCCATATCACATCATAACCGGTATCAATGAATACGCGAGAGAACATGATATAAATGTTTCTTATTTTGCTGCATTCGGAGGCATAATCGACAGCAGGGATTTCGACCTTGGAGAATACAGCATCTACGGGCTCCCGGATTTTTCCGAATTTGACGGAGCACTTCTTCTTTCAAACACTTTCGCAAACAAAACAGTCAGAGGACTTATAATAGACAGGGTAAAAGCCGCCAATATACCTACGATCATATTTGAGTGCGAGGATTATGATGAATTCTACAATATCGGCATAGACAACTATTCCGTTATGAAAAAACTGGTCGATCATCTGATAACGGTCCACAAGGCAAAAACATTTAACTTTATCTCCGGTCCTTCCACCAACCCCGAAGCAAATGAAAGACTGAGAGCCTTCAGGGATTCTCTTAAGGAACACGGTATAGAGTTTGATGAGAGACGATTCTTTGCCGGCCGCTTCAGAAGCTATGACGGCATCAAAGCGATCGAACAGTTTGTTGAATCGGGTCTTGATCTTCCCGATGCCTTTGTATGCGCAAATGACAGTATGGCTCTTACT
>JAEERY010000029.1 GCA_016286035.1 Lachnospiraceae bacterium | reverse complement strand
TTTTATCTTTATCGCATGTAAAATATGACATAAAGATAAAACTGGGAGGCGCATATGAATGATCTTATTGGACGTGAGAAAGAAATTGAACGTTTGAATCGGGCTCTTACAGAAAAAGAAGCTCAGTTGATTATTGTGTATAGTTGTTGACAGAATATCTCCTTTTATGATCGTCCATTGGGCGATGCAGTATGGCACAGCTATGGAGATTATGAATGAGGAGATACGGGAGAAGATTCGAAAAGAGATACGGGAGATAGGAAAAGAATATGAGTTTTAATCGAGAATCATTTTTGAAAGAGGTTCAGGTTGAACGAGCCAAAGAGGATAAATCTTGCGAATATGAAGTAACATTAAAAGCAATCAGTGTATACAATCAATACTATGATTGCTTTAGCGATAAACTTAAACGAAATGACAAATTTCGTATAGAATATGATAATCATAGTTATTTCTCTTTTTCGGCTGATATTCTTACTTCAATAAGAACACCATTCAACACTTCACTTTTGTTGGCCGGAAATACTCCTATATACGAAAAGGGTGATTATATAAGGTCATATATTTTAGAAGGACATAATGATAAATATGAAAAAAGTATAAGACCATATTGCAAAGCTTTTGCTTTTGTTTACTATTGGATTGGAAATATGATGCCAGTTATTTATTCATTTCAAGGAGGTTCAGCAGATACATGGAAACGCAAGATGGAGCTTATGAAGAAATGGTATAACACTGATTTAGAAAATAATCCAATTAGTGATGAGGAATTGAGACGGAGAATTGTGGATGAATTATCTAAAGGTAAAAGCGGGCATAGAGATCCAAAGTATAAACTCTGGATTCAGTGGATGAAGAGAACATGTTGTATAAATGGTTTTGAAGATTTTGTTAAATGCTTTTTTTTAATTGATATGGTAGAGTATACCAATTATCCTTTCAAGGTTGAGAATATAAAGGATATGATCAAAAATGCCGATTGGCATTATGATTATTTGCCCAAAAAAGTAGACACGAGAATACTGAAGGAGTTTTGGATTAATAACACCAAACTAATTATTCAAAGAAGTTACAGGATTTTATATAAAAAAATGAATGAATTAGATAAGACTGATCAAGACAATATAAAGGAATTGTTTAAATATGTTTTTGGAACGGTAGCCGAACTATATGAATTTGACGAAGAGTTGTTTTAGGAAAAACTATTATATTTCAAATAATTGAAGGTATATACCTCCATAATATAAGTGTAACAATAAACGCTTATGCTATGGAGGTTTTCTTATGTCTTATATTCAAATCTATCCAAAAGAATCCCAAATTGAAAATGAAGCATATCCCATGCCGTGGAGATCGGATGGGTACTGCTATAACTTTCACACTCCGAAGATATTCATCCCGGATGACAGTATCAGCAAGATGATAACAGATCCGCTTGAAGTGGAGACACTTGTGGTGACATCCGATCTTAAGGACTATAGTTTTATATCGGAAATGAAGAACCTGACACAGCTCTATATTTATAATGCCAAGCACCTTTGGAACATTTCTTTCTTAAGGGAGCTTGTGAAGCTGAGCCAGATATGCATTATGAATTCCAAGGTAATATGTCTTGACGGACTGAATGCTCTGCTTGTGAACAAGAAAAAAGCAAGCGAGTCTATGTCGGATGATTTTAACGCAAGGATAACCTATGGGATAGAAGGGATCTATATTCATTCCGATGAATCGGATCACCGCATTACGCACATATATACACATGGGATTTATATCGGTGAATTGGATATACATCTATATCGGGGAGACTGTTTTGATCCGCTGGAAAATGAAGATATGGAAAACATTAACCCGATAAAGAGACAAAAGTATCATGTATGGGATGGCACAAAAAGAACGCTACCGGCAAACCCGAAAGTTAAATACGTGCGAGACTTTGATGATCTTATTGACAGGCTGGAATATGCCTCTGATACAATCTTTGATCTACTGTGGCTTTATAACATCTCAGGACTCATTGTTGAAAAGGTAGTTAAATATCAGGATCCCGAAAGTGACTTTGGTATCAGAGTTGCTTTCACTATATTCGGAACATACGTTAAGGAAAATGATACTGATGAGTATTATCCTGAAGCGGAAACCGGACCTTATAATCTTGGAAATTCATCTGACTGGAACAGCGAAACGGACCTTTCGATGTGGATGG
>JAEERY010000028.1 GCA_016286035.1 Lachnospiraceae bacterium | reverse complement strand
GAATCTGATATCATCGAGTGCCTTGATATCTACCACACTTGAAGTTGTTGTCATCTTATCAAAGTCTGTGCTTCCAAGTGTTGTAACATTTACTGTACTTGATGTTGCATCAACAGTCTCAAAGTGTGCATTTCCGTCTGCGTTCACATCGACTGTACTTGATGTTGCAGTTGCCTTTGTGATATCTACGTTACCCTTTGCGTCTATATCAAGCAATCCAGTAGTAATTGTAACTGTCGGGATAATCACATTACCATCTGCATTTACATCCATCAATCCTGAAGTTATAGTCACATTATTAAACTCGACACTCTTGCCAGCGTCAATATGCAACTCTCCATCAGTACCATTAACATTCTCGATTGTAAGGTTCTTTCCTATGACGTTGTCATCACAGTCGATAACAACTTTTGCACCCTCAATCCAGACATTATCAGCAAGGCGTAATTCCTCATGTGACTCTAAGTAGGTATCTACTGCATAAACCGCAGTCTTATCACTCTGAGCATATGGTATATAAGTACCTCCATTTGTATTCACGTCAAGCAGATCTGTCGGAGTACCTATAGTTCCATATCCTGTCATCTTAATGATAACCGTACCGCCGTCCGTTCTGATATCAGTATCCTCAGGTTTACCCATCGGAGTATCTGCATCGATCAGGCTTGTACGGATACCCACAACATCAAATGTGACGTTTTTATCCTGACCCTCAGCTGCAACATAACCAATCAGAACATCAACTTTACCGTTATTCTTAATTATCTTCTGCGACAGCTTTGCTTCCGGATCAAGATTCTTTAAGTTTCCATCAGAAGATACTAGCAAGCTGTCCTCAGGAAGCAAGAAGTAAAGGAGTTTATCACCATAAGACTCACTATCCACATCAGTTTCAATCTCATTTGTGACTCTCAGCCAAATCTTACCGCCATGACTGATAACCATTTCGTCTATCTCTTCCTGATTTGCTCCTTCTCCAACAGTTTTCTTTTCCATCGTCATAGTTGCTTTGTCTATAATCAGTTTACCATTATTATCATAATAGTAATAATAGTAATTGCCAACTATATCTTTTGCAACATGATTTGTAAGAATCTCACGATAAATCTGCTGATCTTTCTTTATCTTAATCTTGGTCTTATCACCATCAGCTCTCTTATCACCAACTGTTCCCATATTTGATGACACGGTATTGTAAGATTCATACACTACTTCGTTTTCTTTACTTCCATCAAGTTTTGCAGCGAATACTACTTTATCGTTGTCTTCGGAATCCTGCTTAATATTGAGAACAAGTCCACTCTTTGTAAGATAGAGTACATCAGTTAATCTGTAGCCATCTACACTACCATTTATATTGCTTGTCGGGACTTTAGTCTGGTTGATTATTACATCTGAAACCTCTCCTTTTAGCATAGCAATAGAATCTGTAGCATTAGCTACGTTATTTGTATTGTTGCCTTCAAGATCTCCTAGTGAATTGATACCTCCAAATCTAAGAACAGGTATAAACTTTGCCTTGTTATCTTCACCAATAAGTGGAGTGATTACAGTTTCTTTTTCACAATTATCAAAAAAGATCTTATCTGTTCCATTACCATAAAGCTTATTCTGATTATTCTTATAAACGGCATATACTCTACCGCTAGGTTCCATTACATCTTCACCAGATGTACTGTATACGACACTATCTTTATAGTTTATGATGCTGTCCAGATCATATATATCTACTGTACTTGATCCCGAACGTTTCACAAATATAAAGTCAGAAATCTTAGAATAAGTATCTGTTCCAGAATTATAGCTATAAAGCTCTAATTCCTTTCCATCAGTTAATGTATTAACTTTAATGTATGCCGTTTTATTATTTGCAGTATAAGAAATCTTATATGTATACCTATCCTCTTTAATCACATATACAAATCGTTTATTTGTATTTTCCGGATCTATAAGATGGCCCTGATCATCAACTGGCATTACATATTCACCCTGCTCATTCTTATGTATCAGGAATACATCATTTGAATTTATACGAACATACTTATCTTGTGCTGTACCTGCTAAATCGTAAAATCTTACAGTTTCATCAAATGCACCATAACTCGGATAATGATATACCGACTCAGATTGGAATGTATGCTTAACCTCATGTTGCTCATCACCCTCGCCCTCAGTAACCATTTCATCAAACTCAAATTTTAACGTTATATAGCCAGAGTCATTCTTTACATTATAATAATTATAATCTACGAAATTAGGTACATCAGTTGTCTCATAAGTAATTGTAACACTCTGATTACCAAGCATTCCTGAATATGATCCGCCAGACTTAGTAACTGTTATGGTTTTCTCAACGTTACCCTCTTTAAATGTAATGTTTTTAGTGAAACCATTCAGATCCCTCTTTTCGTATGCAACATATGTATGAGTAACTTCATGCGCTTTATTTCCTTCACCCTCTGTTACTTTCTCTGTATATATCAGCTTGACCTGAGCGATCTCATGATTTCCGCTAATCTCTGCGTTATCAATCATCATATCAAGATTGGTAAGTCTGTAAGAGTATTTACCATTACTGTTTAATGTTCTTTCTACATATAAACGTTTTTCATTATTGTTTTCATCTTCTTTCTCAGGATGACTATCTAACACAAAGTAATCTTTTTTGTTCAGATTAAAGAACGGTATTGCGTCAGAATAAATCCAGACATCTTTACCATCAAGTTGATACCTATTATTATTGCCATCTACAAGATATAGTATCTGGAGATCCTTATTATCCTTTCCTTTAACATGTACCAGCTCATCCTTAAAGATTATCTCTTTTCTAGTATCCTTATCCTGCGAATCGTAGAATAATCCATCCTCAGCTTGATATATTACATAATCACCACTGCTAAGCTTTAACGCTGAGCCATAACTTTCTCCAGATATTGTTATGTCTACTGGCAGCATCTGAACAAAGCGGAACACTGCTTCGTAACCATTAAGCTTATAAGTTGTTGTATCATAATATTCTGTGCTGATTTTTCTATAACCAGTCAACTCTGCGAAATAGAAAAGATCATTCTGTGCTTTATATACTGTATCGCCGTGAACATGTTGTTTTACTGTATATCCTGTATATTTCGCATCCCAATATCTGGTAGCCAGTTCATTATACAATGTCCTAGCATTCTCGAAGAGATACTGATTATTTGTTGGATCAAGATAATACATGAGATAATCATCATGTAATAGGTGAATCTCTTTTGACACCTTATCACTTATCTTCAAATACATGTGATCAATCGTCGAGTTATCATCTTTAAAGTCAATAATAACCGTATAATCTGTTCCTAAGAATTCACTAATTTCATAATGCTTTTTATTCGTACGACCTACTACTTCATAAAGATATGTGGGATCGTTATATCTGTCAAACCACAATGCAGCCTTAGTCCACTTATGCTTTGTTTCATAATATGTAGTACCACCACGTTTAACCGTTTGACCATTAGGCTCGAGATTTTCAGTTTTTATCCAATCTTCGGTAGTAGCCTTAACCTCACCAGCATTAACTAAAGCATATGCATATATACATTTATTCTTTGTATCACGCACAATGATATAACTTAATTCTTTGTTAGTAGTCTTTTTACCGGCTATATCATTAAACTTTGGTATACCTCCAACTCCATAATATATAAGATTTCCATCGGTACGCATATATGTGAGGTATACTTCATTGTCATCGGCATCGTAATACTCAGTCACTGTACCATCTTCTTCAGTTTTCTTTTTCTTAGTAACCTGAGTTATCTTAATCTTTATCTGATCGCTTCCATTTTCATCGAAAAGATCAAGATCTTCAAACCACTTATCAGATATTGCTGATAACAGTACTTCATACGAAAAGTCTTTATCAACTTTGAGTAAACCATCTTTAAGGTTGATGGTTATTCCACCACCTACTTTAATATCTGTAACCTCATGAGTTGTTGCATCGTATACAAACTCATAATCGCCAACTTCCATCGTATTAGATGAAATAACATCTTCATACCAATAATTCTTTTTAACGATGTTACCCTGATCATCTGTTTCAGTTGACATATATCGCAATTTATCAGCATATTTCTCAATAATACTTGATACATTGCCGTAAGCGTCCATATAGAAGACTGTATCATTGGGTAGTCTGTAAATATACAGTTCTGTAGTTGAATCATAACCAACAAGGTAATGCTCCAACATACTCTTTCCATCCAAAGTAAAGAGAGTACTGATTTCTATTTCATTGTCAAGAGCTACTTTATCAGCCTCCGTAAAATACTCAAGATTTCCAGGTGTAGGCATAGTAATTGTTGTTGAATCCTTTACCATCAACATCTCTATAGGTTCAGCTACATCAAAGTTTACATTACCTTCAGATGATACGATTCTCTCAACATATAATGGTTGCCTGTATACATACAACGGATTACCGGATCCATCTTTTATTGGATTATAGTCTTTATCAGTAATGACAAATTCTGCAGGTGTTATATTGATATAAATATCACCTATTGCATCTACACATACTCTGCCACCTTCGGCTATACCATTTGAGGATCTACCAGCAAATACCTCTGCATTAAGGTATTGATCTACTGTTCCTATGCTACCTGCACCGTCTACTACAAGTTCATGTGCCCATATAGGAGAAACCTTTGCTTTTGCAGATATATTATTTGCTTCATTAACAGCAGTAAGCGATCCGTGAATTGTTCCATTCCAAAGTACATTTAATCTTCCCTTGGGATTTGCAATAAATCCTGCAATACTTACTGAGCCGTTCTGATTAGAAGATTTATTAATACCATCATATGTGTTAATGATGTTTATTACAGGATATAAATCTTCTGCAACAGACGTTAACTGTCTGCCTGAAACGAGCGGTTTAATAAATCCACTGTTCTGCATAGTGATATTCTTAACAATAACATTTCTGGTCGTTGAGTTAGTTATTGTAACAGACGGTATCATTGTCTGATCATATACAGTGCACGATGAAAGGTAGCCTATTGCATTGATCATTGCAATTCCCTTTTTATTGTTGCTGATATTGAATACTTCTACAGTAGTACCATCATCAAACGCATATCCATTCGGTTCCTGATTTCTTGCACCCTCTTCTCTGACAACAACTTTGCCATTATATTCTGAAATATCAATGTATATTCCACCCGCAGCATCACCCAAGTACAGATCAATAGATCCCAAGGTTACATTAGATGAAGAATAAATGTTGCAATCATTATCTGAATGTTTGTATATGAATCCTCCCTTATGTAATGAAGACCTGATCCTATCATTGTCAAATGCATCCGAATCTACAGTAAGATTAGCTCCACGATATACAAATCCATCTCCCAGATGTGTATATGCATTTGTTCTTATCGTGCCCTCCATGATAGCATAAGCATCACCAATAGCATTGAGCTGAACACTTGCATAACCATAAATGTTCGAACTTCTGTAAGAAGGTTTTGCTGAAGATCTAATCTCTGCTAAGTCATGTCCTATGATCTTAATGCTATCCAATACTACCTTCGAATTAATATTTGTATCAATGCATGCATGTGCATCAATATTAGCACCAAGTGCTGAACCAGTTGAATCAGCCTTAGCTTCAAGATAAAGATCATCTATTCGTGACAGAACATAAACATTTCTTCCCTCTACCAGATTATCAGCTCCCTCTGCACTGATCTTCACATCTGAATTATAATTAATCTTTGACTTAGCGTAAGGCGCTGTTCCAAGTCCTGATGCATCTACATGTGTATATGCCTTTGTATTTCCTTCGGATGCATAAGCACGAAGATAAACACTATTAAACCTGTCAATAATCTGAGTGCCATTCTTTATAACAAGATAAGCATTATTTGTTATTGATGGAACAACACCATCTTTCGTCTTATCATTTGCATATGCATCTCCAAGAGTAACAAATCCGCTTGAATCTATTTCAGCCGTTGTATTAATAACATCTTGTGATCCTGCAAGTGCCTCAATTTTAATGTTTCCAAAGTTTGCACTAATCTTTGCACCATCTAATACAAGATTAACATTTCGAACAAGAATATTTGATGCATTGAGGAATGTTCCTGCTATGAATCCATTATTATTTGCCAATGTCCTTGCGGTAAGATTCACATTCGATGCCGTCTTAATATTAACATTTTCATACGCATCGACAGATCCGTTTACATTAATAGTATTATTCGAATATACTCTGTTATCACCATATGTAATCTCAGCACTTAAAGCTATGCCAATCGCATCACTTTCCACTTCGCTATTGGCAGTCTCTTTATCTGATGTCTCAATGTTAATACTTCCTCGTTTTGACTCCAGTTTTGCATTATTACAAATATCAACCTTTGTATCAAAATAACTCTTTGTCGGAAGTATGGTTACACCAACATGGATGCCGCTTACCGTTTTATCTCCCTGACATTCTGCTTTGGCCTTACCATTATTTTCGGCTTTAACCAACATACTGCCCTGCGAAACAATCTGAGCGTCATCTATAACAACATAAGAAGTTTGCTTATTGTTACTCGTTCCAACATTAGCAAATGCTTCTACTACGCGAACATCTACTGCTGCAATCATGTTTCCTGATTCAGCACGAGCATCCGCATTTGTATCACCGTTAGATTTAATGATGATATTTTTTTCTGTTGACTCTATATTTGCTTTTCTAATAATTGTCTTTACTGTATCGCATGTTTCCGCAGTAACCACAACACCTGCTATCTGTATGATACCTACTGAAGTACCAACTAACGATTTAGCATTTACATCAGTTCTTGTATCAGCTGATATGGTAACACTATCTTTACTCTTGAGAAGATTGGTGTTCTCTCCGGTTACCAGCAATACATTTGTTGTCAATGCCTTTGCATCTACTATATCTGCCCTTGCAGTTAGTCCAGATATACTAACACCATCTGAAGAACCCACACTGGCTTTAGCCGTTACAGGAACGATCGTATCATTATCGTGTATATCCTTTCCTATAGTATACAGATTAGATAAGATGTTTACTTCTTTGCCAACATTGAGTTCTCCCTTATTGGTGATTTTAACACTTTGATTTGCTTTAAGTTGAGCTCTTGCCCAATTGGCTGCAATAGAAGCACCGCTTATCGACACCTTAACGCCATTTACTATAGCTTCAGCAAATGTAACTCCTTCTGTCTTTACCTCAAGATTACCTGTTATATCAAGCTTATCAGTGTTAGTAAATACTGTATTAGCTTTTGTGACACTGTCTGCATAAGATATATTTACCTCAAGATTTCCTATAGATGCTTTAACTCCTCCGACAGCTGGTGTAGCTATCGATTTTGTATCTGAAATGTATGTATTTGTTACGCTGATTGATTCAGCATCACCACACGTCTCAAACAATGCCTCAAATGTACCTGAAGCATACGAGTATGAAAGCATGAGACCTATAGTAACTCCACCAAATGAAAGATTATTGGTTTCTGCTTTTGCTGTGGATACTCCATCATTAACAACTGAGACTACACATCCAGAATCCTTTTTACCAATAGCTTTGGCATTAAGTATTGCTCTGCTTGTAGAATCTGAAAGTGCAGCTGCTGCATTGACATTAGCAGAAATTTCTCCTACTCCAGCTGAGAAAATAAACGCTTTTGCTGTGGTATCAAATTCCATACCCAAATCTTGTGCTAATTTCAATGTCAAATTCAGATTATTAACATCTTTTCCATTTGTGTCTTTAGCACTCTTTTGTTCAGATAAGATACCAATCTTATCCGCAATTATTGTACCCTCAGTTCTTGCACCGGCTTCCTGAATGTTCTGAGTCCATGCAAATGCTACTGAAGCAAGTACAGTAAACTGTCCTCCTCCTGCTGAAGCCACGACAGAGTATGCTCTTCCATCTCCTATAGCATGAACTGTTACTTCATTAGCACAGAGAGTACCACATTTTCCAGTTCCAGTGATCAATGCTGAATTCGTTCCTGTATTTCTCGCTAAAGCTATATTTAATGCGATTGCATATTTACCTGCATTACCTGATATAACAACCACATCTGCGCGAGTATAGTTAGGTTTTTTCGTGGTTCCAGCATTTATATTGATATTTCTTGCTGTAATATCTCCATTTCCAAGTTTGACCTCAGCAATATTTGAAGATCCACTCTCAGCGTAACCTATAGAAGCACCAACAGCGATTAGACCACCAGTTATTGCTGTTGTTGTAACATCAGTATTACCTTCTATTAAAGCAAGTACAATAAGATCTTCAGTAAGTTCTATCGGCATTCTTCCAACAATTGCCTTATTACCGATCTTGTTGAATGCAAGTGCTACCATTCCATTTACTGCTGTAGCACCGCCTGATGCACCCACCTCATAAACAACGCTCTTACCTGTAGCGTCTGCGGTCATACTGAGAGATTTTGCAACGATCTTACCACTGACAGACAAATCATTCTTAAGGCTTCCAACATAAGATTCTGCATTCAAAGCATTTATTGCTATTGTAGCAGTTGCCCCTACAGCTGTTCCACCAACTGCTGCTGAAACCATTGTGCCATCAGCATCTGACTGATATTTATGACCAACAGTTATTACTGCCTCAGGACAAATTATTGTTACATTTCTGCCAATGTAAGTCTGAGCATTGCTTCTATTTAATGCAAGCGCAAGGCCGACATTTACTGCAGTTCCTCCACCTGCCAATGAAGCTGATATTACTTTTGAATTAGTATTACCATTTGTGTGAACATTTATGATTCCATCTACACCAGTGATGTTAGCATCGCCATCAATAGCTGCAACAGAATTCGCTTTAAACAGTGTTAATGCTACGGAACCATTTACTGCTGTTCCTCCTGCACTGATCATGGTATTTATAGTTACCACTTCACCGAAGTCAACATCTGTCTTGACATTAACATTTTTAGCATTGACTACACTACCGTTAAGCTTTGCATCCACTTCAGAGAACACTATAAGAACTGCAGCATTAAGTCCTACCGCAAATCCGCCACCGCTTCCCATAATAGCAATGAGACGGATAGTTGATGTAGTGGAAGTATCCTTTTTCGTATCACTAAGTGACTTATTGCTTGATTCGAGATCAACACTTACCTCTGTTCCCTTGTCATTAGGATCGTTGTTATCTTTCGCTCTTCTAGTTACTTTACTTGATACCTTATCCTTATTTGCATCAACGCTTACATTCTTTTTTGACCCCGTTGATGCTTCTATATTAATATCACCATTAGGAGCACTGAGAATAGCACCATCATTTACGCAAGCAACAACATTAGAGTTAAGGATTGCGACTGTAACTCCGAGACCGACGCCAAAACCACCTGCTGCCAAAGTTCCACTTATAACATTGGAGTTAATGATATCTCCTGCCTTAACATCAATGTTTCCATTCTTAGCAGTTATAATTGAGTTAACTCCAATTGCTGCTGAAGTTGCATCCTGTAATCCCTCAACAGATTCTGATTTAAAATCTGTTCCTGTTCCATTGGCCGTATTATTATATTCCGTTACATCCTGTGTGCTGTTACCGTCACCATCAACCGGAGTGGGATCCTTTGCTAATTTATTCTTCTCTTTTTCCTTATTTTCATCATCATTTTCTATACCGTTTGCTTTATCATAGGCCTTTTTATCGTCTTCACTTATATCCTGGCCATATTCTGAATAGCTTGCAGAATCAGTCTTCTGACCATCACCCTCAAGAGCAGTTGCCAGATTTGTCTTAGGCTTTCTGTTTCCTATTGCTCCCTGATTTGCTCCACCAAGTGCAGCATCGGACTGTGTCTGAGGATCCATTGCGCGCTGATCATGAACCTCTTTATTGTCTTTATCATAAGAGATTCCATACAGCATATCATGCGAATCCTGACTCATCTTGTTTCCAACAAGAATTACTGTAACTGTAGCGCCGCCGGCTCCTGCACCACCCGCTATTGTAGCAGATACAGATAAGATATTTCTGTCTGAATTAGCAATTACACTGACACTATTAGCCTCTATAAAGTTGTGATCACCGATGTATGCTGATACCGTGTTATAACTTACGCTTACAAGAGCTGTTACGCCAACGCCACCTTCACCGACAGCCAAACTAGCAACTACCGCATAGAGTTCGTAAGTATCATTTGCTGATATTGCCACATTACCTATTGCATATATCTCTACATAATTTCCAGTATATGCCTTTGTCTGGAATGCTGTAACGATTACATCACATGTACCCTGCACTCCAGCTATTCCACCAGCTGCACCGGCTGCATCACTTGTTACAAATTCCTTAGTGGTTGCAGCAATAGTCACATTACCTTTTATAGGCGTTGTTGATGTACCGATTTTAGCATAGTCATGTACATACGCAACAGTCTCATTCTCAAAATATGTAACAACTGCTAACGCACCTACTCCAGCTGCTCCACTTGCAGCCAAAGATGAAGCTATGTTGTAGAGGCTTTCATCCGAATCAGCTTTCAATGTTACGCTCTTTGCATTCTTTACTGTAGCAATTGCTGCTGTAGTCTTGTTCTGGAATACAAGCGCGTTTGCTCCTGCAGCAACACTTGCGGAACCTGATGCCGCAAATGTGATAGCAAGTAAGAACAAGTCATCGTTCGAATTAGCGATAACGCTTACATTACCATCTGCATCTATTGTACCTGCAACATTTGCAGTTACTTCTTTATCATATACCAGAGCGACAATTGTAACTCCAATTCCTGCTGAACCGCCAATTGCCAGTGAACCGGCACAATCCATAAGTAAGCTTTCGTCTGTAGCTTCTATGTGTACATCCCCATCTTCTCCACTTGTAGGAGTTGATGATGATCCACTACCATGCGTCTTATGCTCTCTTGATGTGATCCTTGCCTTATCAGATACTGATGTATTAACTTCATTGCTTACTACCAATGTATTAACAACGCCACCTACTGATACACTTCCGGAAATCGCACCTGACACGGCAAATGCTCCGATTAACTCATTGCCGTTTGCTCCAATATATACACCGCGTCTTCTGTCTTTTCTGTTAGGTCTGTAAGCACCCTCAGTAGATCCTGTACCTGTGCACAGAATCTCCGTAAAGTCACCTACAGTTGTCTTTATCGTATTACTATATACCGCCGTATTTACAGTTGCTCCGATAGCGGCATTTGATCCGCCTGCAATAGCACCTGCTGCGATTATATTAGTAGAATCAAGATCAGAGTATATCGCGATAGAATCGCCAGCTGTAAGCTCTGTCTTATGGCTAGCATCTGTACCTTCGATAACTGTCTTGATCTCACTGTCATTTACTATTACAGGTATAGAACCTGAAGCGCCTGCTCCTGAAGGAGATATGCCGGCTGCAAGTACAGCTGTTACTGCTGTATCATCTCCCCAAGATGCTACTGTGATAGAACCCTTCTTAGCTGTAAGCTTAGATCCGGCTGAAATCCATGTCAGTACTTCGCGGTCAAATACATGAACTGCCAAAGAAGCTCCAACTGCCACCTGACCACCTGCTGCGATACTAAGTACTGCTGTGAAAAGTTTGTTATCTGATGAAGATAATACGTTGATATCATTCTCAGCTGTAAGTACTGCATCTCTGATCTCAGTAGTGATAACTTCTTTACTTACAAGTACGCTGACAGGTATTGCTACTGCTCCACCGCTTGAACCAGTATTGATAGCTCCTGCTATTACAGTGTTAAGAAGCCACATCTCAGACAATGCTTTGATGTTGATGTCTCCGCCTGCAATTATCTTCGCGCCATTATCAACAACGATATTTACTATGCTTTCTGTTATGATTGCTGCCAAGCTGACTCCTGCAGCAACTCCGCCACCCACTGCAGCACCGATCGGTACTATGAGAAGCCATGCATCATCCTTAGCTGTGATCTCAACATCTTCTCCAGCGGTAAGCTGTGCTCCCTTTCCAACTCTTGTGAGCACTTTGTTTTCCATATCTATAACATTCAGACTTCCGCCTACCTGTGCTGCACCGCCTGATGCAAGTGTAGAGATAGACGCTCCGATCGTTATTGACATGTAATCAGCCTTGTTAAGAGCTGATACTATTATGTTCTTTCCTGCATTGAGGATCGCATTATCAGCAACCTCTGCTATTGTTTCATCGCATCTGCCTGAAAGATCTTCGCTGCTGCTTCCCGCCTTACCGATAACACCTACTGTAAGTGCTATACCGATCTTAGAAGGAGCTGCACTGAGCGAACCTGCGATAAGTCTCGCATTTGTATTGGTCTGAGCATCAACTTTTATATCTTCTTTAGCTGTTACTCTTACATTCTTTCCGACATATGCTTTTGTCTTATTGTTACCGAATATGAGTGCAAACGCACCTGCTATAGAAGCATCGGTAGATGCTCCTGATGATATAGATCCTGCTATAGCTTCTGCATAGTAGTTCGTAGATGACAGGAAGTTGAGCAGATCAAGTGAGTTGACCAAAGTAGATGAATCTATATTGATCGTCACCTGATAACCTGAGCCTGACGAATCCTTCTTGTAATCCAAAATACCAGGAGTATATGTACCATCAGCCAATCCTGTTGAATCAGTCATAAGAGCATGCTGATCAAGAGAAAGATGGAAGTCACTGATATCCACACGCTTTTTGATGGCTTCTACTGTTACGTTCTTTCCTTCTACTTCCTTTGCATCATCTTCAACGATAGCTTCAATGAGATTGTTAGCATATATAAGTGCAAATGATGCACCCATACCCATTGAAGTACCCTTGCTTATGCTTACGCCACCTGCTCTAACAGCAAGCTTTGTCTTATCATTTGCTGATACGAGCAGATTTTCATTTGCCTTGGTGACACTGTTCTTTGTAAGTTCTGCAAGTGTCTCTACATTTGATCTGAGAATAGATATCGCAAAGCTTACTGTGAACTTTGAATTAGTACCTGTTATAGCACCTGCAACTGCCTGCGCACCAAGCGTTCCACGATAGATGTCATCCATATTGGCTGTAAGGTTAGCCTGAACGATAACATCACCTGCCATTATCTCTACATCTTCTTCAGTATTGTAGTTTGGTGATTTGCTCTTATCACCTGTTGCAATGATAGTGCCATTGTTTATAGCTTTTGCTGTATCTTTGTTAAGTGATATAGCGATAGCTGCTGCTACAGAGAAATCACTCTGTGCCAATGTAACTGTCTCAGCTGTTGCTCTGGTTCTGAAGTTGCAGTTATTCTCTGCCGTAACCTTTACTGCATCGGCATTGATGATTCCGTTAACAAGAGCCTTTGCAGCATGAGATGTATAATTGAGTGCTACTGCTGCTGCTACCTGGATCTTGTTTCCACCTGTAGAGCTTGGAGCTTTACCGGTTTCAGCAGCACCCTTGGTATCAGTCTTTCCTGTAGTGTCAGGTGAATCAGGTGTACCTGCACCGCCACCCTTTGATGTTGCTTTCTGGCTCGAAGGGTACTTACCATTCAGAACATTTGACGTAGTCTCTTCTCCGGCATTAAGTCCCTGCTGATGTCTCTGCATATCAGCACCCATAGCTGTTGCTATGCCATATGCATCATCTTTGTTGAATGTATGAGCATAGATCACTACTGAACCTTCTGATGTGATCTTTCCATCCATCTGAACGATCGCAGATGATTCTGTGATATTCGCAGCTGCTGAAGCACCTACTGCTGTCGATCCACCGATAGCAAATCCGCTTGAGCTTGAAAGAGTCTTGCCGTTAGCTTCTGCTGTTATGCCTGCTCCAAGAGCCTTTAAGACATCATATACCTTTTCAGTCTCATTGCCCTTATCATCTTTTTCAATCTTTGTTTCTTTTTCGTATATATCCTTTCCTGTGGAAATGATAACATCTTTTGATACAACTGCTCTTGCAATGTTGTTTACAAGTCCGATAGCTACTGCCGCATCAAACGCAACATCCATTGCTTTCTCAGTACCGCTCTGATTTAAAGGATCTGAACCGGCTACTGCTGTTGTCTCAACTCTGTTATCAGCTATTGCTGACATGGTAAGCGTACCGGCAGTTATCTTTCTGTTGCTGCCGATAACAGCGCCGGAAGTTATGATATCATCCTTATTCTCTACATCTTTCCAGACATCATAGCCACCGCCGTTTTCCTTCTGATTATCTTCAGTCTGAATCCTGTTTACATAGCTGAATGCGAATGATGCACCAACACCAACACTCGTACCCTGAGCGGTTGTTGCTCCTCCGCCTGCGGGAGGAGTGGGCGGTGTTTCAGGATTCTGAGGCGTAGGTTTAACCTTAAAGGTTACATTAAGTTTAACTTCCCTATCCCCTGTCGTTCCATCCTGGAATACTTCAGGCATAACGAAATAATATACTGTAGATGTAGGTGTTGCAGGTGTCGGTGTAGGTGTAGAACCTGTTTTCTTTTTCTTGCCTGCATTTTTTGCTGCCTCTACTGTAGTCGTTACAGATATAGTCTTGTCGATATTGCCAAGTGCTTTATAAGATATTGTAATCTTATCGAGAACATATTCCTGAGTGCCGCCACCTTCCTTGGGTACGTTCTTAGGCGTTACGGTTACATATACTTTTGTTCCTGCCTTAAGCTTATCACCACTCTTAACTTCAACCTTAGGTGTTGTTGTACCTTCTGCTGATCCGGTTGTTTCTCCATCCTTTTCGATCTTGTAGGTTCCTATATCTTTTGAATCGCTGTTCTTTACTGTATATGTATGATCTGTATTATTAGGATTCTCTGTACTGAATGTAAGCTTCTCACCTGCAATATAATCAAATGTTACTTCTATGACAAGAACAGGCTGAGTTGAAGCTGTTCCATCCACAGGAGCAACCTTTGTAGGAATAAAACCGTAATCCACACTGAATTTATTTTCATTTGAAATATTGGGATTAGGGAATTCTCTTGTTGTACCCTCAACAGCTGTCTCTCCCTTCTTTGCATACAGTTTTATACTGGTAACCTTATATCCAGGGTTTGCCTGAACAGTAATTACGATATCGGCTTCCTGATGCTTAAACGCTTCAGCGCCAGTTCCTAAAGTAGCTTCAGTTCCTTTTCTGGTAACTTCTACATTTTTTACTACACCATTTGTTGTAGGAGCGATTGTAGTAATACCCTCATCATATACCTTTGACTTAGCTGCAGTCTGAGCAGGAGTCGCAGCATCATTTCCTGCTGCTCCAAGGTTCTTGTCTGCTTCGCCTTTAGCATTTACTGCTGCTGTCGCTATTGTATCGACATACTGAGAATTCTTGCTATTTAATACAAGTCCCTTAGCTACATTAATTGTATACTTATCAACATCGTCAGCATCAATCTCTGTTATGAATGCAACTGAATCGCCATTTATTATTGCTATTGCAGCACTACCTGCTATACCTACATCTGTGGCACCTGCACCAGAGATCGCATGCGTTGTAAACCTGTGCGTAGGCTTATCATCCTCCGGTACTACCGGCGCATTAAGCCAGTCTGACAACGAATCAAGTGCACTTTCTGTAACAGCTGCACCGGCATCACGAAGAGCCTTGAGTAATGATTCCTGTATACTCGGAAGTAATCCGTTATTAGAACAGTTGATGATATACTGCTTAAGCTGTGTTACATCAACTAAGCCCTCAAACGAATCATTAAGGAACTTCTCAAGTGCATTGAGAGATAACGTCTTAAGATCTGCTTTAGCCTGTGCCTTTGTAGTGGGATCAGTGATCTTATCGAGCTTAGCATTGATTGTCTGACTGAGTTTCTTGTTCTGTTCACCATTCTGTGTCTGAGTCTGAGTAGGAGCAGATACAACGGTAGTATTTGTTACCTTGTTCTGCGCATTCATAAGAAGCGTATTCTCCATACCCTGAAGCTTTTCCAGGAAATATGCTAATACGACATCTTTAAGAACTCCCATTGCAGCATCGCCAAACTTCTGACCTGCATTGTTCTTGAAATCTGCAAGTTTAGCTTCGATATCAGATGACAGGAATCCTCCAAGCCCAACTTCATTAGCTATAACTTTAAGGAATTCACCAACAAATTCAGAAACTATATCTGTTGTAAAATCACCAAGTTTTTTTGCAACAGTCTTTCCATATCTTGCTTCAGCGTCAAGCTTATCGATCGCTTCATCGATAGCCTTTGTCATCGCTTTTGTGATAAGGACCTTAAGGATATTATTCTCTGCATTATCCTTCTCCTTAGCCTTATCATATGCAGTCTTTCTGCCTTCTGAACCATCATCAAACATCTCTGCAAGGAGCTCGAGTTCATCAGCTTCGATAACTACCTTGCCGATGTATGCCTTATTGTGATATTCAACGATATTGACAGCAACACCGACACCAACACCGACGCTGGATTCTGTAGCACTTGCGTTCGCGTATACTGCAGCATCTGTATCGTTGTTAGCGATAATAGATACCTTACCTGTTGCTTCAACAGAGATATCTCCGTCTATATAAGCAATACTCTCATTGTCCATTACATTCAGTACGAATGCAGCAGCAACAGAGACGCTACCTTCATCAGTCTGTGCGCCCTCTCTTGTATTGCTCTTTGCCATTGTAGGATTGCCTGACAATCCTCTGTTTTTACCATTTGAAAGCCTTGTTGCTCCTGTCAGAGCATTATCAGCCTGCTGATCCGATTCGCTCTTACTGTTACTCTCCTGTTTGCCACCCGAGGCAGGATCCCCGGAGTCATTGCCTTCTTCTCCTGCTTCCGGAGTACCGGCACCTTTTGCTCCTGCTCGAGATGTTGACTTAAGTGAGCTTCTTCCAACAGCCTTAACTGAAAGATTCTTAGTAGCTACACTGTTCTTTAAGCTTGCTGTTGCATTGTCATTAAGTACTGATATCGCAAATGATCCACCAAGGCCTACACTGTCGCCTGCTGCAGAAGCATTTGCTGTCATCTGTCTGTTTATGTTGTTAACTGCTTCAACAATGATCTCTTCAGCTCTGATCTCGGTCATCTTGGTCTTACCGATAAAAGCTTCTGAAGTTGCAGCAGAAACTGTAAGTGCGAGGACAGGAGTAATAGAAGTACCTCCGGCTGATCCAGCCTTAGCTACCATAGCTTCATTGATATCCTGTTCTGCTTTTACTTCTACTGATCCAAAATCAACAAATTCATTTTCAAGTGAAACATTTGCTCCGTCAGGAATGTAAGCAACTGTATCTGTACCAAGTACTGCTACTGCAATTCCTGCACCAACACCAAAGTTAGAAGCTTTAGCCGCGTCTTCCGCACTTGATCCTTCTGCGTTTGTTGTGTAAGCAACACCATTAGAAGATGAAGTAACCTTGAGGTCTCCACCCTTCAATATAATCGTTGTATTCTCTTTAGAAATATAGCTTTCTGTAGATGCGCTTACAATGTGAACTGTAATAGCACCTGCAACACCGATATCGCCTTCTGAATATCCGGCTTTTGATTCAGCACTTGATGCAATGCCCTTTGACTCAGAATTAATGCAAAGCCCAAATGCCTCAATAAGACCACTCTCGATATATGCGTTGTTTGTATGCTCTGTTATAGCCACATCAACACCGACACCGGCAGAGAATGTGGTCTTCTGGGTTGTATGCACACCACCCCTGTTCTTTGCAAATGTTCCTTCTATTAATATAGGGGTCGCATTTGCACCTGTTGCCAGTGCCTTCATGTTCTGAGGAAGTGTGTAATAATATGCCGCATTATCATTCATACCTACAGCAAATTTTCCCTGAGAACCATCAGCATATGTAAATGTAATCTTAAGAGTTTCCTTCTTGAGATAGTATCCCTCAAAAGGATTAACAGTTATATATATAGTTTCACCATCATCTACAGCCTTGGTTGCGGAGATGCTTCCCTGTGCAGTATTGCTCACAGATGTAAGCGGTGCAGGTGTAGGAGGTGTGGTTGTACCACCACTCGTAGGTGGTGTTGTAGTTGTTGCTGCTCCGGTTGCTGTTGCCTTGACAACAACACTATTTGCCTTACTCTTATTTGTTGAGTATCTGACAAAAATAGTATCTATTGTATTGTTTCCAGATCCAAGACTTGCAGGTACCTTGAATGTGTAAATACCATTATTAAGAGTTATTTCTGTTGCTTTAAACTCTTCAATATTTTCAATCTTTGTATAATATGTTTTTCCATTATTTGAAGTTGAATGGTATCCTTCAAGCACCAAATCGTATTTAGCACCAGAATCATAGGCAGTCTGCGAAATAAATACGTTGACACTGTCACCCTTGTCAACCTTACCTGTAACTGTTGCTACCTTACCGGTTGCTCCATCCGTGTAATCTCCAAGACTGAACGCACTTGTTGCAGGATCAGGATTAACCTCTGTTGATAAGCTTGCATCCAATAAGATTACTGTAACACCCTTTGCACGGAATGAAATAACCACATCATCCGCAGGCATAAGGAACTGGAATCCACCATGTTCATTGTCTGGAATAACCTCTATTTCCTTGTCATCTTTCTTAGTCTTAACAACGAGTGCGATATTCTTATTCGTGTAATCCTGAGTTGTGTTTGATACATGTCCCTGTATACTATTTATTGTAACTATACTGCCATATAATGCATTTGCCTTGTCCACTCTGCCATTATTACCTGAAGAAGATCCTGATCCTTCTGCGGTAAATGAGTAGTTAGAACCAGTTGCCTGAGATATCAGATACTCCATTCTCTCGAATGTAGCATGAACAGTTATCTTCTTAGCGCCTCCCCAAGCAGAGAGCGCAGCATCAGCAATACCCTCAGCATTTATGTTGTAATCGATAGTTGTACAAGCATTCTGTTTGCTAGGCTCAACCACCTTAACATTTTCTGCTTTCTTTACTTTATTATTGTCATTAGAATCTGTGTATTCATATTCGTACCAGATCTTCGTGATCTTAAAGCCATCTCTTGCTTTAACTTCAAACTTATACTCAGGTCCTTTAGAGCCTACTGAACTTGTTTTAAATTCTACTTTTCCGTTAACAAGAGCATCTACTACGACCTGCTTCTTACCATATGTGCCAAGTTCTACTTCCTTAGTATATGCTGTTGTATATTCATCAGTAACCTCAGCAATAGCTGTTGAGCCAAGACTGTTAGTTGTGATAGCCTCAGGTCTTTCAATCGGAGATGCATCAGCAACTGAATTGTTAGAAGTTGATGCTTCTGCATTGATGCTCAACTGTGAATCAGTCTTAACATACCCTTTATTGCTGACAGCTATGAACGCATTGTTCTCATTCTCAACAAATGCAACAGCTATAGCACCGACAACCTGTCCTTTCTTCATAGAAGAAGAACCTGTGCTTCCCTGTCCTGCTGCAGATGAATCACCACTGAATGAAGCACCAAATACAACATCTGATGCCTTCATCGTAAAGATATATCTGCCAGCACTGTCTGCTGCTATCTCTTCTGTCTTATCAGCATTACCTTCTTTATATTTTGCATAGACTCTCTCTATAACATATCCTTTGTCAGGATTAACATGTACAAGTACCTGCTGATCCTTGTCAGCATAAGGAGTGTCTATACTAACCTTACCATGCACAGGCTCTGCCTGTGTATTCTGGTTATTGTTATTGTTGCCGCCATTATTGCCGCCGTTATTGCCGCCGTTATTGCCGCCGTTATTGCCGCCGTTATTGCCGCCGTTATTGCCGCCGTTATTGCCGCCGTTATTGCCGCCGTTATTGCCGCCGTTGTTATTCTGAGTATCCTGCTGTGTAGTACCTTCTGCCTTTACCTTATACTTATCTACATATGTAGGAGCAACAAAAGGTTCTGAACCTGCATTGGTCGCTGCCTGAGTGCTGCCTGCTATACCCGCATTATTACTTATAGAAGAAGTCTCAACTGTTACAGGCTGCTCATCTTTAGCCAGCTTACGGAAAGTTATAACAAACTTAACTGCTGACTTAGGCATTGTTATAGTTATATCACTTGAAGTTGCAGTATCATTAGGTTGCTTTACAGTTACAGAACCCCATGTACCATCTTCTTTCGTATAATGATATCCTACTGCTCCGATTGTATAACCCTCATTGGGCACAAGACGGATCGTAACTTTCTCACCGGCATTAGCTTTTGCAGGTGCTGTGATAGTACCTGTAGAGTCATTATCAAATGTGATATCAAACTGTCCGCCAGCTGTCTTCTTGGTCGCTTTGCTTAACAGATTGGAAAGACTGGTCTTACCAACTGTCTCACTTATGGTTAAGAAGTTACTGAATACAGGATTTGTCGTAATGCTGTCAAGGATTCCATTTATGACATCTGTTATACTTTCAGCTGTCTGAGATTCTCCTGTTGTGGAATCCGCACCTGCCGTTGCAGATACAGCATTGGTAGTAACCTTCTCGTTAGACTTACTGTCAATCTTAATCTCACCGCCAGCCTTAACTTTTGCATCACCGGTCACACTTGCTTTGACATCCTGAAGTACAACTGCTACAGCAAAGAATCCGCCATAAGTGTTTCCGCCTCTTGTACCAGACACACTCTGACCTGAAGACTGACCAGCTCTTTCATTTGTCACACTGATCGTAGTCTTTGTTGTCTGAGGAGCCTTTTCTCTTGACTGAGTTGTGATATCAGAATCACCCATTGCGAGAAGCTCTACACCCGACTCAGAGAAAATGTTACCTTCGACATTAACATGTGAGTCAACACTTACAACACTGAGTGCAAGTGAGAAAGGAAGCTTACCTACAGTTGACAGTGCATTTGTCCTGACATCAGTCTTACTTGTCAGATAAGTTGTTGCTCCTGAGTTGATCGTACCTGTAGACGAAAGAGTTGTCTCAGCATTTGAGATCGCTATTATAACAGAGAAAGGAACGTAGTACTTTGCAAGTCCCGAACTGTCTGCTTCTATATTAATAATAGAAGTAGAAGCTATCTCCACTGCTCCTTTAGCAGTAACTGTTCCATCTATTGTGACTTTGGCATTTCCGAGCTTAATTGCCAGAGGCATCTGAATACTTGAACCGAGAGCACTGATCTTAAGTGTGCTGTTCTGTGTACTGGTGGCGAACATCTCGATCGTGCTACTTGCTATCACACTTGCTGCCTTCTTTACATAGATACATGCATTTGTTATAAGGTCGCATGATCCAAAGTTAAGTTCAGCATGAAGTCCAGGTATATTAGGAGCGAACTCTTTGACCGCATCTGCCGTTTCACTCGAGTCAGCATCATCTGCATATATACCGATCAGCTTACCCTTGAGACTGTATGCTGTCTTCTCGTCTCCGATCGTGATCTGCTTACCCGTGATCTTGACATCCAGCTTACCTGCATCGAAGTTATAGATCGTGAAATCTTTTCCTTCGATAAGAACTTTTGCAAAGTAAGGTTCTCCACCGACTCTGATATTTCTGTATCCAGCATTCTCGAACATCTTAGGATCAAATTTGTAGTTCGTGAATGAGTTCTCTGCCACATACACACCACCGTGGATCTTATCGGTCGTTACATCTATGGTCGGCTTGTTCTCAAGTTCGTCCGTAAGGTCTTCTGCTTCGGTATGTATATGAAGCATGTTATGTCCGGACTCTTTAACATCGATGGTATAATTCTTGACTCCATTGATCAATTCAGGTGTGACTAAGTTTTTGCTTCCATCACCATCAAGCTTTCCTACTAAGATCAATGTGTCGAAGTCATCATCCATCAGGATGTCCAGGATTCGATCTTCGCCAAGAACCTGAGCTATTCCGATATTAACATTTACGATGTCTTCTCCTGCTCCGGTATTGACTGTCGGACGCTTCTCGATCTGCTTGGTCGCATCATCCGGATCCACCTTCATCTTCTTTGCCGGCAGTAATGATCTGTCAGGTGCGTTTCCGGCTGAGTTAGTAATCGTTACTTCATCATTACCATCTCCGGTCGATATATCCAGATCGTCGATGTGTGTCGCTTCTGAATAGACTATCTCGTCATTTCCTTCTCCGGTGTCTATCTTGAATCCGTATTCTTTGTACTTACCGCCTTCCTTATCGTCACAGGCTCTTTCTATATTTATCTTGTCATCATCACTTGAACCATAGTAGGTGAACGCCGCGTTCTTTACCTTGACCGTATTCTCTAGTGAGAGATAGATACCTGCGAGTACTACATTGATTCCTTCTATATTAATATTACCGTTTACTCTTGCTTCTCCATCCGCTTTTGAGTTTATCGAATCCTTATCAATGAATTTCTTTCCTGCCTTGACCTCTTCTTCAGTCAGCGGATTGTATGAACTCTCATTTAATATGTAGAGAGTGAAATCATCAGGTACGTTTTTGTTGGTCACCATATCAGATGTTATGTTTAGGTCACCATCGTACTCGCCTTCACTAACTCTGATCGTTACAAACCGGCTGTTAGAATCTATCGAACCAAGTGCTTTTGTAACTGCTTTTTCCAGTGCGTTGTGCGATTCAGATTCTGTAGACCTTATGTAAACAACAGTGGTCTTTCCTTCATCGTCTACATTTTCTTCTTTTCTTACCGGTTTATTAGTCTTATCTATTCCTTCAAATATGAACTTATCTCCGTCTTCAAGAGTGACTTCCTCTCCTTCGACATAGAATTTGACATCTTTTGGATCTGCGTTTGGATTTACCTTATAAAATCTCAAGCTCTCTGATGAAGCCGCTGTGGGTGCCGCTGTTACCTTAGGTGAAGGTGACGCTGCTGCTGTGGCACCGGGAGTAGCTGTTGCATTCGCCTTTGGTGAAGGTGAAGCTTTCGGAATAGTAACTCCGTTGTTATCAACTTCGTATCCATCCTTCTCCGCGAATGTCTCTTCCATTGTGATCACCGGAAGATCATTGTCGAATGTGAGATCAGCTTCCGTCTCTTTCTTGTTCGCATCGTAGAACTTATCAAGCTTGTTGACTAAAGTTGTATTAGGATCTACTCCTGCTACAGGTGCAGGTCCATAACCATGCTCGATAATGGATGCTGAACCTTCGTTGGGTTCTACGGGATCATCTTCCACATCCCCGTCTCCATCTTCTTCATCTTCATCATCATCTTCTTCAGCCTGCTGCTGTTGTCCAGCACCTCCTGAAGGTTCTGCGGCATATGCTCTTGTGCCCGCCAGTGTGAAGACGATAATTGTCATCATCATGTACTTAACTAATCTCTTTTTCATATCAACTCTTCCTTTTCCCTTCTGCATCTATCGCATCTGCAATCCGGGATTCTTATTCATATCTTCGATTCAAACTGCTTTGTGTCTTTTGAATATTTTTTGAATATTTTTTGTATATTTATTCTTCGATAACTTTGTATGCCTGTTCCAGTATTGACTCTGCCAAAGCTGCCGTTTCTTCATCCCTGTCTTCTTCGTCGTACTCGACTGCAGCTAGCAGATCGAAATATGCTGATTGATAATCAACCGGGTCATTTGAAAACTCACATACGCCTCTTGAGTAGTAACACCCTTGTTTGTTGTAATCCTGTTCAATCGATCTTGTGAAGTATTCGATAGCCTCATCGAATTCTCCTTTTGACATCTGACAAACTCCGATGTCGTAATTCACATCCGGATACTTCTCTTTTGTATCCTTAACCTGTTGCAGGTTTCTTAGTGCTTCCTTGAAGTTCTCTTCTCTTAATGCCAGCATCGCGAGTATGTGATATGCATCATCCTTCGCTCCCGTGCCTGCCGAGGCATCTTCGATTATTATCCGTCCCTGCTTCTTTGCTTCATCCACTATATCAAGCGCTGCCAGCGTCTGCAGGTATGTTATTCTCACGCTTACATCATCAGGTACAACTTCCAGATACTGTGCTGATGTCTCAGCAAGTTTTTCCAGGTTGTTCTGTTCAAAATAGATCTGAGCTTTTACCAGATAAACATCCGCCGCCTGAGGATCTCTGTATGTCACAAGATCCAGTGTTTCCAAGGCTTCCTCGTTCTGTCCCAGCAGAGTCAGCAGACATCCTTTCTTGGTTAAGAGCTCTGTGTAAAACTCAGGTCTTTCTGTCGGGCTACACAGTTTCAAGCTCTTTTTGATATAGGTGAGTGCTTCTTCGTACCTAGCAGATCCGATATAGATGCTCGCTGTCAGGTAACAGTCGTTCAGATCGTCCGTTCCTTTGAGCGTCTGGATCAGGTTCCAGGTCCTCTCCGATCTCTTTTGATTTATATACTCCGTGTTTTCGGCCAGGTATTTCATGGCTTCATTGGTCTCTGCCGCAGAGATCTTTATGCTTGTAACCGTCCCTGCCCAGTACGTGACTGCCATGGTCAAGACCATAAATAGCGCCGTCACACGAATCCATATCTTCTTTTTTCTCTTATTCATACTCTTCTTTTCCCTTGGTATATGTTTACCTTCCCTAAAAAAGATTTATTTACATTTGTTTTTTATGGTTTTTTATCTTTTTGAGACATGATTTTTGAACGCAAAAAGACAATAGTATCCCACGTTTGAAATTCTATCACACATTTTTCATCTTGTGTAAAAGTGTGCACGAAATGCAGAAATTCGTGCACGAAATGCAAAAAAAATTTTTCGTGCACGGACACTGTGTTGTTATTCTGCAAATTATGTATACCAAACGTTTTTTCGAAAACAATCCAGTCCCAGTCTTCCTGAGAAGATAACGATCTGATGTTAAACCAAAAAATGTATCCTGATTTTGGTTTTCAAAAAAGAATGATGATCTATCCTGTTTCTTCCTATTAAAGTGTGTATTACCTTTGGTAAATTTATTGGATCATGTCTTTCGGATGACATCCTTCTCGTAAAGATAAATTTTTGATCGACAGCGATCTGTTTTTTTGGTCGAGATAAAATTTTATCATCTCGGACAGGGTATCACATCCGATTGGTTGCATCGGCTTTTTCATCTTCGTCTTTCAAAAACCTGATTCAAGAATAAAAGCTCGCGGTATAAATATGCATTAAAAATGTATATTTATACCGCGAGCTTTTATTAAATAACTTTGGTTTTTTATTTGATTTTTCCTTCTTTGAGTTCTCTTTTCGATACCTGTTTTTCCGTATCGTGATGTGACAAACGGAAGTTTTTTGAGTCAAAACAGGCCAGTTATCCACCTGACCAGCATCTAAAATCTGTCAAATATCGCCTTCCTATAGGCTGTTGAAACTCATTTTCCGCCTTGATCTTCCCTGTTTTTTATCGAAAATGGTCACAGATTTATCACTTTAAAGCTGTCAGCAACCTCATCCAGAACTCCTTTAAGTACCCTTTCATCGTTCGTTTTGGCGTATTCCATGGGGTACTCAAGGCACAATCCAAGCTTCTCTTTATGGCCTCTTTTTTCCTTTTCAAAGGCATAATAATATAGCATATCCCCGTAATACTCAGTGACCGCTCTGTACAAAAACTGACCTTTCAAAGGCTCCAAACTGGTTGTTTCATCCCCAGATATCCCTTTTTCTTTATAAGTCTCAATGGCTTCATATATAACCGGATCAGTCAAAACCATGACGCAAGGAACGTCATTTTGTTTGTTTTCTTTGCCGTCAGAGACATATATGGACAGTGCTTCGACCTCCATTGCATTGGATCTTGTCTGCCTGAAAGCAGTATCGATCTCATACTCAAAGCCTGCCTCAGTATCTGTGATCACGTGCTTTTCATTACAAAGCTTTATTCTGTTACCATCCTTTAAACGCTTGAATAATCCCATCTTCTTTACCATTTTTAAGCTTTTTGCTATATAAACTTTACAGCTGTACCATAAGCTATAACCTCGGCTGCTCCCTGCATTATGGCAGACGATGAGTACTTTATGTTAACTATAGCATCTGCACCGAGGTTCTCTGCTTCCATTACCATACGCTTTGTAGCCAGTGCTCTCGCCTCGTTCATCATGTCATTGTATGCGGTAAGCTCACCTCCAACAAGAGTCTTAAATCCCTGAGTGATATCCTTTCCGACGTTTTTTGACTGGATCGTACTGCCTTTTACCAGCCCCAGCATCTCCAGTTGCTTGCCACTGATGTAATCAGTATTTACTAAGATCATCCTCTTCTCCTCCATTAATCTCTTTGATTCGTTCTACACAAACGTATATCATTAAACCCGTAAATATCAGCGGAATGATACCAATTATAATCTTAAATACACCCGGAACCACATAGATCAGTATTCCAAAATACAGTACGTAATACAGAATTACCAATACTGTCACAATGATTGGCGCTATCATTTTCTTCAT
The DNA here is from genome assembly GCA_016286035.1 of Lachnospiraceae bacterium. Taxonomy (GTDB): domain Bacteria; phylum Bacillota; class Clostridia; order Lachnospirales; family Lachnospiraceae; genus Colinaster. Next base: position 42,855 of record JAEERY010000028.1, on the reverse strand, counting down.
ATGTTCTTCATTCATTTATCTGTCCCTCTGTCATCACTTATCTTTGACATTCATTTCTTCGACTGCTTCAATTGGCTTTACGCTCATTTCTACCCATGCAGGCAAAAATCCGCTCCTAACCGCATTCCTTACCGAGCGTATATTTGACCAGGCCGAACAATAAAACGGCACCTTGTCTCTTTTAAGTATCTCAAGTGCAAGTCTGGCTGTTATCGCTGATGCGATGCCTTTTCTTCTGTATTCAGGTAATACATCAACTCCTATCTGCCACATCTCTTTGGCATCCGCAGAACATCCGGACAGGCCTATCAGCTTATCCCCGTCATATGCTCCTACCCCTAAAACATCAAGATTCTTCCTGTCACTGCAAAGTGCATTGGACCACTGAGGCAGGTAAAGATCCTCAAAATCTGCCTGCTCTAATACTTTAAGTTCATATTCACAAGGCAGTTCCTTAAGGCTTTTCGGATCGCATAGATAATATTCAGCCATAAAGCAGACTGTCTGTCCGAACGGTTTTAACCTCTCATTTAACCAGTACATATTCGGTGTCTCAAAGCAGTGATAGAACTCAAATCTGCCTATATACTCATTGACCACGTCTGTCAGCTCTGGCGTTAATGCTGCCACAACATTGTTTCCGTATGATATAAAGTTGCATCCGATAGGAAGCTTGTAATACTTTTTTGCCTCCGGGCCCAGTCTGAAAGGTACGGAAACATTCTTATTCATAAGAAAATCTTCCTGTCTGCAGCCGATATCTTCAGCCGATTGTTTCATTGCTATATTTAATATGTCTTTATAATCCATGATCTTACTACCTTTTTCTTTTAAACATCCTTATAACCAACAAACAGGAGACCGTTTTGGATCTCCTGTTGATTCATCGCTTTATCTCATTTTAGAAGAATTAGATTCATCCGCTCAGCCCGCGGCTTCAAAATTCATTCCGCTCAGCAATCCCTTATCGCGGTTTTTCATGTTCTTTGTATAAGGATTGTCCTCATTTTTGTACTGAATCTTAGTGGTCGTTGTTCCGCCAGACACATATACTCTGCCGCACTCAGGACATACAGCCGTATGAATGGCAACGGATGCCTGTAAGACTTTTCCGCCATCCTGAGCTGCTTTCTTGTAAGCATTTGATACATGCTCGCCCTCATGTGCTCTTACCGCAGCGCCTGCCGCACTCGGATCTATATGCTGTGCGGTCTGGAATGAAACGTTTGATTCATCCGATCCATCCTGATATTTTCGTTCTTTACAGGTCTGACATTCGGCCGGGGATACTCTCTTGCCAGGATGTACTCTTGTATCTTCACCAGGATTTACAATGGCTTTTCCTGTCTCAGGAGTGCCTGTTATGCCCGCACCTGCTCCAACAGCCGCACTGTATGCGCCGCCGTATCCGTTATTCATACCATATCCGTATGAACCGATCCCGAATGGTGACATGGGCATCCTCCTTCCTGTAAAGATACTAATCTAAGTTAATCATATCACATTTATCTGTAAATTGCACTATAAATTTTCTGACAATTTTACTTTTGGCGCGTTTTTGTCAAACTACGGTGCTTTTACATGCTGCCAAGAAACTTCATCAGGCTTTCCTTATTCTCCCTTGCCGTTGTCGTAGGTCTGCCCAGATCATCCCTTGCACCTATCGCACATTTGGCCTCTATGAATGTCAATTCCAGATTTTCCTTAGCTTCTTCAAGTGCATTGTCAAGATCGTCATAATCATAAACACAGGTCACATGGGGATATCCGCATGCTTTTGCAACAGCAGCAAGATCTATATCATCAGCTACCGTATTCATACCGCCAACAGTTTCATGTGCTCCGTTGTTGATCACGATGTGAATCATATTTTCAAGTTTGTTGGCACCCATAAGAGCCATCGAACCCATATGCATGAGAACAGCACCGTCTCCGTCAACAACCCATACTCTCTTTTCGGGTTTCTGCGAAGCAATTCCCATAGCTATCGAGCTGCTGTGTCCCATCGATCCTACTGTAAGGAAATCTCTGCTGTGATCCTGACCAAGCGCTTCTCTAATTTCAAAAAGCTCTCTGCTTGCCTTTCCTGTAGTGGATACTATGACATCATCCTCCGTATAATTAACGATATGTCGAATGATCTCCTCCCTGACCATGGAATGCTCATTTTTATAAACAACCTTCTCATCATAGGAAAGTGCACCTTTTTTAACAACAAAAGCAGCACTCTTGCCACTCGCAAACAGCTCTCGGTAAGTCTTCATAGCATCCTTTATCTGCTCCGGTGTGGTCTCTTTATCAATAACCGTGTAAGCGATATCCATATCTTCCAAAAGCTTGCATGTAACCTGACCCTGATATACATGTTGAGGTTCGTCATGGACTCCGGGTTCACCTCTCCATCCTACTATGAACAGTACCGGAATAGCATATACAGCATCATTTAAAAGTGAAGCTACTGGATTTATGATGTTTCCTTCTCCGCTGTTTTGCATATATACGACAGGTACCTTTCCTGTCGCAATATGATACCCTGCCGCAAGCGCGGTACAGTTACCCTCATTTGCCGCTATCACATGATGCATATTATCTATACCGTAGGTATTCATAAGATAATTGCAAAGCGCCTTAAGCTGAGAATCGGGTACTCCCGTATAAAAATCAGCTCCGATTATATCAACAAGTTCTTCTACTTTCATGATATTTCCTTTCCCTCTTTAAGCTTTTCTTCAAGCTCATACAATTCTTCAGGGGTATCGAGTTCAGCTATGGATCCTTCTTTTATCGGCCAGACCTTAAGCTTAAGCTTATCTGTTATGCTATCAACAACATCATCCCAGAACATATCCTCATAACCAGCTGCCTTGCCAAAGAGTCTTTCAACTTCATCAGCGATCCTTATGGCCTCTTTCTTCCTTATATAAGATACTCCGACCATGTTGTAACAGTCAGTCACGCCTTTTCCGACTCTGGTGATGATACCGTTATCATCTGTCTCAAAGCCCCAGTCATTAACAAAACCTTCTCTGTATATCCCGTAGTAACATGAATGATCGGGATGGTCCTTAAACAGATCATCATCCATAACATAAAGATCTGCTTCACATACGAAGCAGTCATCTACTCTCATGACATCTCTTGCAACATATACAGAAGAGATATTGTTGACCGTCTCAAAATATGTATTCTTAAGGATGTGTATATTGTCATACTCATCCAAAAGAGCGTCAAACTGATCTCCCAGATATCCGACAACTATATAGATATTATCGACACCTGCTCTGATAAGTCCGTCTATAACAGTCTTTATCATCGGTTTATCACATACCTTAATGAGCGGCTTGGGAGTAGTTTCCGTAAGCGGTCTCATACGCGTCCCCATACCGGACGCCATCAAAATTGCATTCATTAAACTCTTCCTTTTATAACTCGTCGATCAGAGATATTATCTGCTTTATGGGCATCAATCTGCTGTCAACTTCCTTTGCTCTGTGATACTTAAGGATATCCTTTGCAGTCTGTTCCATTGCGGGGAACGCACTTCTTGTAAGCTGGTTGGCATATATAACGATATTGACACCATGCTCGGCAAGTTCTGCTTCCGTGATCGTATTAAATGATGAAGGAACGACAACTATGGGAGTTGTTTTATCATTAGCTCTAAACTTATCGCAGAATTCAAGTATCTCATCAGGATCTTTCTTCCTGCTGTGGATCATGATGCCGTCAGCACCGGCTTCAACATACGCCTTTGCCCTTGCAAGTGCATCGTCCATTCCCTGTTCAAGTATCAGACTCTCAATACGGGCTATGATCATAAAGTCATCCGTAAGCTGTACTTTTTTACCCGCTTTGATCTTTTCGCAAAAATGCTCGATGGTATCCTGGGTCTGTTTAACCTCGGTACCGAACAAGGAATTCTTCTTAAGTCCGACTTTATCCTCGATTATGACCGCAGAAACCCCCATCTTCTCAAGAGATCTTACGGTATATACAAAATGCTCCGTAAGTCCGCCCGTATCACCGTCAAATATGATCGGTTTTGTTGTAACTTCCGTTACATCATCTATAGTACGGAATCTGCTCGTCATATCCACAAGTTCGATATCAGGTTTTCCCTTTGCGGTCGAATCACAAAGAGAACTGATCCACATTGCATCGAACTGATCGAGTTCTCCGTTATTCTCAACTATTGTCTTTTCGGCAATAAGACCTGTAAGTCCGCTGTGGACCTCTATGGTCTTAACAATATCACAGATATTTATAAGCTTGCGAAGTCTAGGTCTTCTGTATTCGGGCATCGCAAGTCTTTCTCTCATGATGGTATCAACATGTTTTACTTCTTCATTATATGTATAAGGCACATCTATGATCTTGCCGCCGTACTCGGAAAGCAGACTTTCAACATTGTCTCTTATTGCCTTCATGGGCTCTTCAAGCCAGTTGTCACCATGTATGACATAATCAGGCTTAAGATCAGCAATAACATCATCATACATAATGGTATCCTGTACTACCACATTTGAAACCTCAGGAATGCTCTCAACCAGTTTTATCCTCTCTTCAAATGAGATCGTAGAGAATCTGTTGAATCTGACCATAGCCTTGTCGCTTATGACACCTACGATCACATCACCGTATTTTTTTGCTTCATTGATTATGTTCATGTGACCGGCATGGATCACATCGGTACAAAAACATGTATAAACAGTTGCCATTTTTAACTCCTTAATCCTTATAAACTGCGGGAACAGAAATGCCGTAATGCACTAATGCTTCTTTAAATACCACAAAGAAATCCCTTATATCCTGCTCATCGATGGCACCCAGAGCACAAAGACGGAAGGTATTTGTCGTAGATATCTTTCCGGGATATATAGTAAAGCCTCTCTCATAGCAATAGTCATGAACCTTTACAAAATCCCAGTTGGGATCATCAGGATAAATGACCGAAACCACAAGTCCTGACTGCCATTCTCTTTTGATCACATCTTTAAAGCCAAGCTCGTCCAGTCCCTCATGAATGGCATTGAATACTCTGGTATGTCTTGCCCATTTAGCCTCTTCACCTTCTTCAAAGTACTCTTTGAGTCCCTGGATGGTCGCATATATGGTCTGAACGGGAGGTGTGAAATGCATCTCTCCTGTCTTTTCAAAGTAATCATATTGAAGATAGAGATTGCAGTAATATGATCTCTTCGGATAATCCTTTGACTTTATGATCTCGGAAGTTCTTCCTATTATAAATGAGAGTCCGGTCATTGCCATGATACCCTTCTGGGCTGATGCCATGCAAAAATCAATGTTGTCCTCATAAACATTTATGGGTCTCATAGCAAGAGTAGATGTGGTGTCGACAGTAAAGACAGCGCCGTACTTATGAGCAAGCGCACCTATCTCTCTTATCGGATTGAGTATACCCGTACCGGTCTCATTATGAGTAGTATGTACAAGCTTTATGTCAGGATTATCTTTTAAAACCTGTTCAACCATATTTAGATCGGGAAGCTCATCCACAGGAAACTTAAGATCTATATGATCAAGTCCGTAGTACTGACATATCTCGACCGCTCTTGTACTGTATGCACCGTTATTCACAACGAGTACTTTTCCGCCTTCAGGCACAAGGGAATTTATGCATATATCAATATTTATCGTTCCGGATCCGCAAAAGAGTACAGAGGTATAGTCCTTCGGATCAGCATGCACCGTCTTTAAAAGATCCTCTCTGAGTCCCTTCATAAGACCCGCAAACTCCTGCTCTCTAGGACAGATATCAGGTACTACCTGTGCGTACTTTACAGTATCCGTCGTTGTTGACGGTCCCGGATTCAACAAAATGTTTCTCTTGATCTTTTCCATAGTTCTCCTTTGTTCAAAGATTAAGCCTTTGAATACTCAATAAGTTTGTTGATGATGTAACGAGCTCCCACTTCTCCGCTCTTGCCTATGTTAAACAGATACTTCTCTCTGATAGAAGCTATCGATTCAGGCGAATACACTTCGTCATTAAGGAGTCTGTCTACAGCAGATGCAAGATCTGAAAGCTTATCCGTATCAACTGATATTCCTATCTCATCCCTGACTGTGATATCAAAAGGTTCGATTCCTATCTCCTCATAATCAGGGTTCATTATCTTCATTGGTGTATTGATATATAAAGTCGGTCTGAGTGTCGTAAACGAATACTCATATGCGATACCCGACCAGTCTGTCATGAGCACATCTGCATCAAATACTGTCTTATTTGAAGAGAAATCCATCTGGAGTTCAAAATCTTCGTGAGAAGCATATTTTTCCTTTATCGAGTTAAGCTTCTCCTCAAAGTGTCTGACATACTGCGGATGAGGACGGAGTATAACATGATATCCCTTCCCTAGTATCTGATCCAGTATCTCATCGATGCACATATCAATAAGGTTGTCCTGCTGCCAAGACGGTGCGATAAGGATCTCGGGTATCTTATCAGCATCTCTCTCTTCAGGTTTATACTGCGAGATCATATCGTCAATAAGTCCATAACCGGTGCGGACAATGTTTTTTGCTTTAAGATCATATGTCTTTTCCTGTGCTCTGATCTCTCGCTCAGTCAGCTCATTGGGAACAAAGATCGTGCTGAAATTATCAAGCGCATGCTTCCTGTAGCTTAAGTTCACATCGCCCATAGCATGATCCATGTATATGTATTCTATATTGTCCTGGACCAAAGATTTCTTTATATGATATGTCTGAAGGTCAGGTGTCGTCATGACCATAATGTCTGCTTCAAGCTTCATCATAAGAACAATGAACTTGTTCTCACCTATATAATATGTCTGAAATCTGTCCGAAGTAAGCTTAAAGATCTCATCATTGGGATCACCCGTGATGTAATGGATAACGATATCGGTCTTTGCAAGTATGAATTCGATAACGTTTTTAAAATACTTATAGAATCCGTTTTTCTCCGAATAGAATACAATCTGCTTGTATCCGTATTTAAAGAATCTCTTGTAATCCTGCTTTTCTCTTGCCTGATTCTCTTTGCTGACCTGTTTTTTTGCAGTCTTGTGATACTGCTCGACCTTGTCAAGCTCTGCTCTGCTTTCCTTTAATGCCTCATAATCTATATACTTTTTGGGGCTGATGCATGCATTAAGTATAAAAAGCTGAACTACAGCCAGAAGATTTCCTATCGTCCAGTACAGTGCCACACCTGCGGTAACAAAGAATCCCAGATAGAGTGAAAGACCCACAGAAATACCCATGGTCGTATACTTATTTGCCTTGCTCTGTTCTGACTGGAGCACATTTGCCTTGTTCTGTACAAAACACATGAACCACGCTGATACAGCCGCGATGAGAGGCACCAGTATATATCTGCCCATTACTTTTGCGGGTATGATGCCAAGGTCAAAGCCGCAAAACATCGTATCTGTTACACTAAACCTTTTAAGTCCCTCTACCACGCCCATCAGTACTATGAGCTGTACGATAACGGGAACAAGATCCAGCATGGGATGATAGTTTTCCTTTTTGTAGAGTTTATAGTTCTCCTCGGATATCATATCCGAATTTCCGTAGAACTTGGCTTTGATCCTGTTCATATCAGGGTACATCTTGACCATTTTGATCGAATTGTACTGTACAAGAACAGAGATCGGTATCAATATCACCTTACTGAGTAATGTAAAAAACACGATAGACCACCCATAATCCGGTATGATCTTATAGCATCCTGCCAGAAGTGCAGCGAAAACTTTTCCTATTGCAACTATCATCTAATCATTTCCTTAATATATCTTATAAATTTATAACACTCACAAACTGATATTTTACCATATCAGGCACATTTACTCAATATTTGCCGGGATAATCCGTCCCGGTATCCTGCCCGTACTGCCTTAAAAACTCATCAGGTGATTCTTCCATCTTAAGCATGGTATCAAAGGCCATAAGAAACATCTTGTCAGGATTGCTCTGCATGTCATAAAGCCCCCTGTCCAGATCGGATTTAAAATGATCCATCTGCCATATCATTATATCGACTACGGTCATACCGCCCACGCTGTACTCTCCAAGAAAAGAGCGGTTATCCATGTAGTAGACATATTCTTTCATAATATCCTCCGAAGAATTAAGCCTGTTAAGAAGCTCATCCGCAAATTCTTTATCCTTCCCGGCATTATTTGCGATCATATATGTCCATTCCCTGATATCATTTTCTCTGTTTTTTTTAGGCATCATCAAATCCTCTGTATATATCGTCAAACCTTTGTGTTATAAAACACATCAAGCATATTTTACCATATTTATGCTCATGAAAATTCATTATTTACTCAAAAAAAGAAGTGACAATCCGCCACTCCTTTTAAACTATAAGCCTGACTTAACCGACTCGATATCATTCTTTATCTGCCCTTTTAATTCATCGAGCGAATCAAATTTTCTTTCATGCCTTACCATTCTTATGAGATTGACCGTGATCACACGATCATATAATTGTTCATCAAAATCAAAGATATACGTTTCGACCACAGGTTTTTTCTCATCGGTCACCGTCGGTTTGACACCTACATTTGTGATCCCCCTGTAGTGACCTCCGTTATAAGATATCACAGCTTCATACACGCCGTACGGAGGAAGGAGTTTGTCCGCTTCGGGAACTATATTTACTGTAGGCATACCTAGTGTTCTTCCTATCTGCCTTCCGCGGCTCACAACTCCGGTAACGCTGTAATATGCCCCTATATACCTGGCAGCCTCCTCCATCTTTCCCTCTTCTATCACGTTTCTTATCAGGGAAGAACTTATCTCAACACCATCCTGTTTTACTTTATCGCATACCTTAACATCGAATCCTCTTCTTGATCCGTATGCCTGCAAAAGAGCGGTATTCCCTTTTCCCTCACGTCCAAAAGTAAAATCCTTTCCGCAGACCACACATTTGACATGAAGTCTTCCTATTAATATATCCTCTATAAAATCCTCGGGACTTATACTAGCGCTTTCTTTTGTAAGCGGATATTCTATAAGGACATCAACCCCCAGTCTTTCAAATATGTGGCGCTTTTCATCTCGTGTTGTCACGCCTTTATATTCCTGATTTGAAAAAAAAGCGACCGGACTGGGATCAAATGTGAATATGACTATCTTATATCCGTCTTTCCTGTAATCCTCAAGATACTTTAACAGGGATTGATGACCTTTGTGTATACCGTCAAACTTGCCGATAGCGACACAGCATCCTTCTTCTATATTAAATTCCGTTGTTTTCTCGATTATTATCATATTTTATGTTCCGTTTCATATATGCAAAAAGTCAAAGACAATTGACATACTTTCAGCTTTCTGCTACCATATGGCTGTGTGTGATGAGGGAGTAGCAAGCGGTCTATCCCGGAATAAGTCAACAATCTCGACAGTATATGTCTGGCTTATTTTAAAATGTGAGACTCATGTACAGTTTTACTGTATATGTGTCTATTTTTTTACAATGAAAACAAATATCTGTTTTAATTCCCGCAAATTCAACCTGTGTTGATATGAGTGGACAAGGAGGAATCAAATGATACCTGTATTATTATTCATAGTAGGTCTTATTCTTTTGATCAAGGGCGGAGACTGGTTCGTCGACGGTGCAGTCGGTATTGCACACAAGTTCAACATGCCGGAGATCTTAATCGGAGCAACCGTTGTTTCCATCGGTACCACACTTCCCGAAGTCATGGTCTCGGCAGGCGGTGCACTAAAGGGCCTCGGTTCCGTAGCTTACGGTAATGCACTCGGCTCGATCATATGCAACACCGCTCTGATATCAGCCATCACCATAGCGGTAAAGCCATCGGACGTTGATAAAAAGAGTATGAAGACTCCCGTTATCTTCTTTTCTCTGGCACTTCTAATATATCTGTTTGTTTCATACTTCACTGGAACATTTTCAAGGATAAGCGGTATAGCTCTTTTGCTTATCTTCATTATATATATGTTCGTTTCCGTAAGGCAGGCTCTGTCAGTTAAGGATAACAGCCTTGCAAAAACTCAATCAGCAGATTCGGATGAAGGCTCAGATAAAACAGATGAAGCTACAAAGGAAACCTCAACCGTAAAGTTTGTCGTTCTCCTTGTTATAGGAGCAGCTCTAATCGCTGTCGGTGCAAGGCTTCTTGTTGACAACGGTACAATTATTGCTACTCAGCTCGGTGTTCCGAGTACCGTTATAGCTCTCACATTTATAGCTTTGGGAACTTCTCTTCCCGAGCTTGTGACTGCGATAACATCTCTCGCCAAGGGTTCCGGTTCACTCTCACTGGGAAATATAATAGGAGCAAACCTTTTCAATCTGGTACTTGTAAGTGGTCTTTCCATAACGCTCGCACCGTTTGATGTTCCGTGCGACAAGCTCATTTCCGGTATCAATTCCTCACTGATCATTGATATCCCCGTGATGCTTCTTGTATCAGCGATAATGATAGTACCCGCTCTGATCCGAGGAAAGATGTCACGCATACAGGGAATTCTAATGCTTATCATCTATGCCGCATTCTGCACATTGCAGTTTGTTCTTTAAAACAGTTTGTTCTTGAGGGCATCAAATGTTTCTTTTGGATCATCTGATACCGTGATCTCAACATCTTTAAAAGATCGATAGATCGGCATACGCTCATTATAGAGTTTCATGACCCCTTCCGTTTGCGACAGGGGTCTTTTTTCTGTCGATAAGGTCTTCGGATCTTTGTTCAAAAATACTATAAATCCGTTTCCTTTAAGCGCATCGCGGTTTTTTTCTCTTATCACCGCTCCGCCTCCGGTAGCTATAACAATGCCGCTTTCTCCCGAAACCTCTTTGACGACTTCGCTTTCCATGTCACGGAATCTTACTTCTCCGTCATTTGTTATGCACTCAGCCGGAGTGATCCCGTATTTTTGAGTAAACATCTCATCGGTATCAACAAATCTTACCCCGAGTTTTTCGGATAGCATCTTTCCTATGGTGCTCTTTCCGCTTCCGGGCATACCAGTTAAGACTATATTCTGTTTTGATCTGTATATCCTGTCGGTTATGCTATCGATCTGAGCGCAGATATTTTCATCAGGCTCATCTTCAACATTAAGGCTTACGCTCTTATTCTCCTTCCAGATCTGTTCGGAATACCAGCCCTGAGCAACAAGCATGGCAAGACCGTTCCTTGCGGGTATCCCTCTCTTTGATGCCTCCAAAACAAGTCTTGTGTTTAACGGATTGTATATCACATCCAAAACAGCTTCAAGATTTGAAAAAATATCAAGATCTATCGGTATATCTTCATTATTCGGAAACATTCCGACAGGAGTCGTGTTAACAAGGATCTGTGCATCCGCCCACGTATCCTTGTCATCATACGTCGAATGGATAACACCAGGCTTTTCTTCTTTATCGATGTTCTTTCTGGATACTATGATAACCTTTGAAGCACCGCATTTTAGAGCGACATATGTAGCTGTCTTTGATGTACCGCCGCTTCCTAAGATCACTACCTTCTTGTCTTTCCAGATATTGCGATTGTTGCTTTCGGTTCCAATCTGCCTTGCCAGGTAGGCAAATCCCAGACAGTCGGTGTTATATCCGTACACTTTTCCGTTCTTTTTAAACAGTGTATTGACACATCCTATCTCAGAAGATATCTCATCGGGCGTACAATACTTCATAGCCACCTCTTTATACGGTATCGTCACATTGATACCGTCAAAATCGGCTGCAGACAGGTAGTCATCCACCACATCCTTGGGAACTGGTATGAGCTCATAATCCTCATTTCCCATCTGTCCATGCAGTATCTTAGAAAAGCTGTGTCCGAGTTTCTCCCCCAAAAGTCCGTAACTCATGTCGTGCTCCTAAACTTTCTTATTTCTCTAAAAAAGACCTCGCAAGCGAGGTCTTTTTAACCAAATCATATTTATAAAACTTATTACAGTAACTTCTGCTCCATAGCATCGGGATCTACCGAATACTGGATAGCTGTCTCTCTGTCGATCTTGAATGCATCATACAACTCTTTGAGTGAATCATCCATTGTGATCATACCCATCTTACGGTTCGTCTGCATAACTGAATTAAGCTGATGTGACTTACCTTCACGGATCATGTTCTTAACAGCGTTGGTCGTATGCAATACCTCAAATGCTGCTACTCGACCGTCACCTTCAAGTGTAGGCATAAGCTGCTGAGATATAACCGCTTCCAGAACGGCTGCAAACTGAACTCTGATCTGCTGTTGCTGATGAGGCGGGAATACGTCGATTACACGGTCTACGGTACTTGCTGCACCGATAGTATGCAGTGTTGAAAGAACAAGGTGTCCTGTCTCGGCTGCGGTTATAGCCGTTGAAATTGTCTCGTAGTCACGCATCTCACCGACAAGGATAACATCGGGATCTTCACGGAGTGCAGCTCTGAGCGCATTCGCATAGGTCTCGGTATCAAGTCCGATCTCACGCTGGTTAACGATCGAAAGGTCATGTCTGTGCAGATACTCGATAGGATCTTCCAGAGTGATGATATGTGCATCTCTTCTATGGTTGATCGTGTTAATGATAGAAGCAAGGGTTGTTGACTTACCACTACCTGTAGGTCCTGTAACCAGGATAAGTCCACGCTTTCTGCTCCAAAGGTCGATTACTGAATCAGGAACACCCAATACCGCAGGTGAAGGAACTTCTGAGTTAACCAGACGCAATGCCATGGCTGCTGTTCCTCTCTGCTTAAATGCGTTAACACGGAAACGTCCATGTTCTGGAATGGAATACGAGAAGTCGTGCTCACCGTGCTGCTCATATGCCCTCTTCTGCCAATCATTCATGATACAGTCAAGAAGTCTCTGTGTGTCCGCCGGCATAAGGATCTTATAGCTGGCATCTACCGGTATCAACCTGCCGTTAAGACGCATCTTCGGCGGCAATCCAACCGTAAGATGTACATCTGATGCACCGGAATCAATGGCTTTTACTAGTATCTCATCAATTTCATTCATAGCAATTACCCCTTACTAAAAATTTCCTTCGCTTATATATTCTAACACTTTTTTTCAAACATAACTACTATAATTTTGTAAATTAATTGTAAATTAGCAAAAAGTACAAAAAAAGACCTCGCATGACGGTACGAAGTCTTTGTTATTTCGTCTATATATCCCAAATTTCTTTAAGATACGATATATTAATCCATCTTGTTAACGGCCTGTGCCATACGAGAAACCTTTCTCGAAGAAGTATTCTTATGATATACTCCCTTGCTTGTAGCCATATCAATAGATTTTGTAGCAGCTGTCAGAGCTGACTGTGCTGCAGCCTTATCACCTGACTCGATAGCTGAGTAAACCTTCTTTACAGAAGTCTTAACACCGCTCTTGATGGCTTTGTTTCTCTCTGCATTTCTCTCGCTTACAAGAATTCTCTTCTTAGCTGATTTAATGTTTGCCACGTTTCTACCTCCTATAGAATAATCCACGTATACCGGTGATACATCTAAGCCGGACACGGACGATTCGATGTAAACACGCTTAATTATGATAAATCATGCCCCCGTCAATGTCAACATCTTTTTTGATTTTATGGCTATTTTTTCATATTTATATATAAACACCGATCAGTATCTTCCATTTACAGTAGGAAATTAGCCAATACAACGTTGCTGACATCTATACCTCTTTCCGTGAGTTTTAATATGTCTCCATCACCTTCAATAAGCTTCTGATCGATCAGTTTTGCTATGACATTCCCGTAAATATCATCTATCTGTGTATGGAAACGGTCCAAAAACTCTTTTTTTGATATACCTCGCATCATGCGAAGTCCCAAAAACATGAACTCTTCCATCCGCTCATTCTTTGAAAGAGGCTGTATCGCTTCATGATAACCTTCCATATTAATATAGTCAGGATCATCTGCCATATCTTCCTCATCATCAAAAAGGTATTCAGCCGTAGGGAGCTTATCCAGTTTCTCGCATGCTTTCATATATGTATATATATCCGATGTGTTGCTGTATCGGACTGAGTTCATAAAACTTGCTGCTCCGACTCCGAGTCCCAGATAGTCGCTGCCGTCCCAGTATGATATGTTATGACGGCATTCACACCCCTTAAGACTGTAATTTGATATCTCGTATCTGTAATAGCCTGCCGCCTTAAGGATATCCTTTGTGATGTGATACATTTCTCTCTCACTGTCCTCATCGGGTAAGGGAGGCCATTTTTCATATTTGCATGATGACTGATCGCAGCATGTGACCCCGTCATCACCATAAATATCATAAAAAGGGGTATCCGGTTCTATTATCAGACTGTATGCGGATATATGCTCGGGTGAGAGCGCTATGATCTTTTCAAGTGTTTTTTTGTATGAATCCACGGTCTGTCCCGGGATCGCGCTCATAAGATCGATATTTATGTTGTCAAATCCCGCTTCCCTGGCTTTTGAATATGTATCCAGAAACTGACTGTAATCATGTATGCGTCCCAAAAGCTTCAGTTCATCTTCGTTTGCAGACTGCAGTCCAATGCTCAGTCTGTTGATGCCCATTTTTTTATACTGATCGAGTTTTTGCTTTGTGACGGTCCCGGGATTGCACTCGATAGTTATCTCAGCATCCTTTGAGATATCAAATCTTTCTATTATGGAATCAAGGATGTCTGCTATCACCTCGCCATTCATCAGCGAAGGGGTTCCTCCACCGAAAAAAACAGTTTTAACAGTATATTGACTTTTAAAGTCAATCGAATTAAGTGCCGTATATCCTATTTCTTTTTTTAAAGCCTCTATGTATCTGTTAACGACATCACTGTCGGCTGTATCCGACAGAAAATCGCAGTACAGACATTTTTTCACGCAAAAGGGGATATGTATATATATCCCCAGTTTCTTCTTTTCTTCCATATGACATGGACCTCTTTGTGACAACATCGTCATAAATAGTCTTTTGTATGTTGACTTAAATTCAAAAGGATAAACTAGTCCTCATCAAGTTTCAAAACGCTCATGAAGGCCTTCTGCGGTACTTCCACAGTTCCTATCTGGCGCATTCGCTTCTTTCCTTCCTTCTGCTTCTCAAGAAGTTTCTTCTTACGTGTGATATCACCACCGTAACACTTGGCAAGTACATCCTTTCTTAAGGCTTTAACCGTCTCTCTGGCAATGACCTTACCGCCGACTGCAGCCTGAATGGGTATCTCAAACAGGTGTCTGGGGATCTCTTCCTTTAATTTCTCGCACATTTTTCTTCCGCGCTCGTAAGCACCGTCTTTATGTACGATAAACGAGAGCGCATCAACCTCTTCTTTATTGATGAGTATATCAAGTTTTACCAGTTCAGACTTTTCATAGCCCTTAAGATCATAATCAAATGATGCATATCCTCTCGAACGGCTCTTTAAGGCATCGAAAAAGTCATAGATTATCTCATTTAACGGAAGCTCATACTTAAGCAGAACTCTGGTCTCTTCCATGTAATCCATGCTTATATGTCTTCCTCGTCTTTCCTGGCACAGCTGCATGATAGCGCCTATGAATTCGGTCGTTACCATGATCTCCGCATTTACGATGGGCTCCTCCATGTAATCTATCTCAGAAGGATCGGGAAGATTTGAAGGATTTGTAAGTTCTATCATCTCACCGTTTGTCTTATATACCCTGTAAATAACACCGGGAGCAGTGGTCACAAGATCGAGATTATATTCTCTTTCGAGTCTCTCCTGTATTATCTCAAGATGCAAAAGTCCCAAAAATCCGCATCTGAAACCAAAGCCTAATGCAATGGATGTTTCAGGTTCAAAATGCAGTGAGGCATCATTTAACTGAAGCTTTGCAAGCGCATCCTTAAGATCCTCATACTTTGCACTGTCTGCGGGATACATTCCGCAATATACCATCGAATGGACTTCCTTGTATCCGGGAAGTGCCTCTTTACAGGGATTCTCATCGTCCGTTATTGTATCACCGACAGCGGTATCTTTGACATTTTTGATCGAAGCGGTTATATATCCTACCATACCTGCGCTAAGCTCATCACAAGGAATGAACTGACCAGCACCGAATGTACCGACTTCAACAACATCGCATACGGCACCTGTGGCCATCATCCTGATCCTGCTGCCTCTCTCAACATGACCGTCAACCAGTCTGCAGAATACTATGACACCACGGTACGAATCATAAAGCGAATCAAATATGAGTGCCTTGAGCGGTGCTTCCGGATCTCCGTTCGGAGCAGGTATCTTTTCGACTATCTGCTCAAGCACCTCCTCAATACCGGTTCCGTTCTTTGCACTTATAAGAGGAGCATCCTGGGCTTCAAGACCTATCACATCCTCTATCTCTTCAATAACTCTCTGCGGGTCGGCACTCGGAAGATCTATCTTGTTAATAACAGGAAAAACATCCAGGTTATGATCGAGTGCAAGATACACATTTGCAAGAGTCTGCGCCTCTATGCCCTGTGCCGCATCAACAACTAAGATCGCTCCGTCACATGCAGCCAGCGACCTGCTGACCTCATAGTTAAAGTCAACATGTCCGGGAGTATCTATAAGATTGAAAATATACTCCTGGCCGTCCTTTGCCTTATAGACCGTTCTTACGGTCTGGGCTTTGATCGTGATACCTCTTTCTCTTTCGATATCCATGTTGTCAAGGACCTGCTCCTGCATCTCACGCTGGGTCAAAAGTCCGGTTTTTTCTATTATCCTGTCCGCCAATGTGGACTTTCCGTGGTCGATATGCGCAACTATGCAAAAGTTACGTATCTTCGACTGATCTACTCTAGCCATAATGCTTCCTATCTGTCTTACTTGTTTTTCTTATCCTTCGCATCAGGAGTTGTCTTAGCTTCCGGTGTGGTCTCAGCTCCCGATGAGGTAGTCTTTGTTCCTGTCGGATTTTCGCGCACTGACTTAAGCATATATCTTCTTATGCCGTCTTTTGCACTTATGATAAATACATCTCCCGCAACATCAACATCGTCTGCAGCACTTATCTCCTCGACTTCCTTGAACTGATCATCGATTATGACAGCCTTACCTTCCTTTATTACGAGGGCATATCCGTTAACGAAGGATGTCGCATCATCGTAAGTATCCTTTGTCTCTTTTCCCTTGCGGTCAAGGTATCCGTATTTATTTCCGTCCCTGTACATCCAGTAATCAGCTTCGCAGATATTGATCTCATCATGGATGGAAAGAACGATCTTATCCGTTAATGTCTCCTTTGTCATGCCCTGACCCTTGGAGATATCTATCAGCACATCCTTGTCACCGACCTTTAATACCATGTTGGGACCAAGGTTATAATACTTCTCACCGTCAAATATAAATCCTTTGGCTTCAACTGCACCGTTATTGAAATTGCCAAGGACAAAGCCCTTCTTCTGATCAGCCTTCATAAATGCTGTATCAAGATCGGCATACCATACACCCTTATCGGTATACCATGAATATGAATCCTCAACATCCAACAGATCCTTGTAAACAAAGTATCCGCCGTTTGGTGCATTAAGTATCTCGTTCATGTGATAAACGGGACCTGCGCTCACATCTATCTCGTTCTCGTCCTCTTCGGATTCGTCTTTCTGTTCTGTGTCGGTCAGTTCCTCGTCGTTTTCCTTTTCCTCTTCGGTCTCGTCTATATCCTGATCCTCTTCATCAGTATTCTCGTCGTCTTCGAGGTTCTCATCGTCTTCTATCTCATTGCCGTCCTCGTCATACTTCTTTTCCTTGACTTTTTTCTTGGTTGAGGTATTCTTCTTGGTCTTCTTTATAACGACCTTGTTCTCCTCTTTCCACTTGGCAACTTCTTCATCAAACTCATCGATCCCGGGAACCTTTGCAAACCATGTAACCTTGCCCTTTTCATCCATTGTTCCACAGAAAAGGTTTGTGGGATTTGTATCCTGATCTTCCGTAGGTACCGCAGTGAATCCCATAACGGAAGTGATGCCGTCTTTGAATCCGTTCATCGAGAACTGATCATTTACATACAGTACCATGAATGCTTTTGAAGGACTTGCAAGCTTATAATACTCGATCCTGTTCTTCCTTGTGTCCTGGGGATCCTCTTTTGCGAGCATATATACACTTCCTGAAGCTAAAACCGCATCATTTCCCTCATAGAGTTTCTTTCCGGTATTGTCAAAGAGTGTGTATGTTGTGGTAACTTCTTCATATGAATAAGTCGTACCGTCCTGTTCCTTTGTAACGCTCTCGGTCTTGGAATTTGAAAGAGCAAACATTCCCTCTTTGGTGGGATATTCTTCTATCTCGGCATATTTTAAAGGAACTATCTCCTTGCCTTCATAATCGATGGCACCGTAAAGATCGCCTTTTCTGACTATGACAGTTCCGCCGTCTGCATAAACACATTCATCATATCTTGCATTTCCCTGAACAACACCGAGTATGCTCTCCACAGGAGGTTCCTCTTCAACCACCTGGGGTGTTATCGGTGCATATGTGACCTTTTCTGGCTCCTCGGTAGGGATAGCCACAGGAATAACAGGATTTTCCTTATCTATCGCAGTATTTTTTCCGCCCATTAGGGATGCGGCATAAAGTGCAGCGATTATAATGAAAACGCCTCCTGCAGCAACAACACCGATCTTTATCTTCTTGGCAAGATCAGCTTTCGAATCTCCTGTTGTCTCTTCCGTTGTACTCTCTTCTTCAGTACTTTGTGCCTCCCCATCTCCTTCAGGGGCTGGTGTTTGTGTATCTTCCTCACCGTTTTGCTCTGAAGTCTTATCAGGGTCATTATCCTGACTGCTGTTTGCATCATCTGTGCTCACTTCGGCTTCAGGCGTATTCTCGTTAGCTTCAGTTTCGTTTTTTGTCTCTTCAGTCGCATTTTCAACGACTTCTTCAGTTAAGTTCTCTTTGTTCTCTTCCATAATTCCACCCAAATATCAATAAAATATCATTCCATCAATCTTAACGGCTGTGTCCGCCGCCATGGCCACCGCCACCGCCGCCGCTCGAGCTGCTTGTCTGAATCTTTGTCTTGGTAACCGTCTTCCTTAGGAAAACATCTCCCTTGTGTGTCATATTAGGTCTTCCGTTTTCAACATATGTTGTGCTGGAAGTCGTTCTCACACCTGCTTTTGTCGTCCAGTTTATAAGTACATACAAAAGAGCTACGATAAGCGAGAATATAAAGATATATAACGGTCTGAAAAATCTTAGCGCTGACTGAGCCCCGCTTCTCATATTTGCAGGCAGAAGCTCGATAACCTTTGAATATGCACTGTAATAATCCGATGAATCGGAATAATCGGTAAGATCCATCAATGCCACATCCATGATCTCTTCGGATTCTTCCGTAGTGATCTTCATTTCAGCAAGTCCGTTTGTCCAAAGCCATGAATAAACCTTTCCGGTCCTGGGTTCTCTGTACACATTATCAATGAATATGACAATGTTGCCGTTTGGTCTGTCATATCCCATTTTATGCTCAGCAGCAAAATCCGCGGCATAATCCCTTACCCAGTATCTGGGTTCGGAAGTGTATGAAAGTTCAAGACTCTGATCTAATGTGATCACAGCTATATCGCATCCGATCTCTTCTTCGGTACTCTCGATCAGAGCTTCCAGAGCCGCCACATGTTCAGGCTCAAGGTTTTGTGCATAGTTATAAACATTCTGCGTAAGATCGGTCTCTGTATTGTTTCTCTCTATTGTATCTGCCTTCCCCGAACGGGCTATCCTGATACCTATTGTAACTACAGCAAGTATCGCCAGTAATATGAAGGGTACTTTAAAATATTTAAAAAACTTTTGCATCTTACCCTCCTACATTACCAAAAGTATCGCTCTGATCAGGAAACCGAATACAGCCATGATGCCAAACACCGTGCATCCATAGGCAATGACTTTGCCTTTTGCCACAGGTGTCTCACCCAAAACCTTTCCTGTCTGACCGTTTACATGATATTTATATTGCTTGCCCTGATAGCCGTATATGTATTCCCATACAGGGAGCAGTGCATAATCCACGGCTTTCTTTGTAGGGGTTATCGTCTCAGTTACTTCTGTTAAAGTTGCATATCCCGATACCGATGCATGCAGCATATCCTGAGAATCCTTTAATACCTTCTGTTCGGCTCTGGGAGTGAGCTCTTTCTCTCCCATGTTGTACTTCTCAGAAAGGAATCCCGACAGATACTTATCCTGATGTTCTTCAAGCTCCGAATAATTATAGGGCTCTATAAGATCCATAAGGCCGTCATCCATCTCGATAGATGCATCTACAGGCACCCTGTCAAAATCCGCATTCATATCTCTGGTTACATCATAATAGGATGTCTCAGTATATTCATAGGAGCTGTCCGACCAGTGTCTTACCTTTGTACCCACCGCCTGGTAACTCATATCAGAATGATAATCATACATGAAAAACGGCACATAGTTTCCTTCCATCTTGTCAAGGCTGGCATTTGTCATAAAGCCCTGAGGCGTGAAAGGTCTTTTGTCAAACTCTTTTCTCAAAAGTTCCTTTGCCGTATCCTTTCCGAGCTTAAACGGAATTATAAGATGCGGCTTGAAATTCCCGGTGACTCTCTCATCTATCACAAAATAGTTACCGCAATTTGGACATCTGGTAGCAGAAGTATGCTCCTTGATGTCAACAGGTGCGCCACAGCTGGCACAGGTCACCTTTAAGGTCTCCGTCAAAGCAGGTGAATCAACCTTCTCTTCCGAATCCAGTGATTCGCAGTGAGGGCAGCACATAGCCTTCTTATCCGGATTATATACTATATTTCCTCCGCAGTTTCTGCATTTAAAAAACACAATATTCCTCCTTCATCTCCCGACTGGTTACATCTTTTCAGGTGCACTAAATCCAAGAATTGATATACAGTCTTCCAATACACGCTTAACGATAACAAGAAGAGCGATATAACCTTCCTGTTTTTTTGCATCTTCTTCCGTCATTATCTTTGTCTCATGATAGAAGCTGTTAAAACTGTTAGCCAGATCATATATATATGCACATATCTTATTAGGTGCGAGTTCATCATATGCCGATTCGATCGCAGCACAGAATCTTGTAAGACCGATCATTAAGTTCTTTTGCTGTTTTGAACATCCCTGCTCATCAAAGTACAGTTTTGCATCATCGGCATTTTTACCGAGTGAAATATACTTTGCAAGTATCGATTTGATACGTACTATAGTATAGAGGATATACGGACCGGTATTTCCCTCAAATGATGTGAACTTGTCCACATCAAAGATGTAATCCTTTGTTGCCTGATTTGAAAGATCACCGTACTTTACGGCTGCAAGTGCAACGATCTTTGCCGTATCCCTTGCCTCTTTCTCATCAACCTCGCGATTGTCGGTTATCTTCTTATACATCTCCTCATTGATATCATTCAAAAGGATCTCAAGACGCATAACACCGCCTTCACGTGTTTTAAACGGCTTTCCGTCCTTGCCGTTCATGGTACCGAATCCAAGGAAATCAAGCTTTGTATCCTCACGTACTATTCCTGTCTTTTTCGCACATCTGAATACCTGTGTGAAATGCATCTCCTGTCTCTTGTCAACTACATATATGACCCTGTCTGGATCATAGAGTTTGCGTCTTAAATCGAGTGTGGCAAGATCCGTTGTCGTATAAAGTGCGGCACCGTCGGATTTAAGCAGCATACAGGGAGGTATCTCCTTTGTATCGCTCTCTTCCTTGACATCAACTACCAGAGCACCTTCGCTTTCATAAGCAAAGCCACCTGCCTTTATGCCCTCGACCATATCATTTATGATCTCACCCGTATCGGATTCACCCTTCCAGAGTTCAAACGATACATTGAGATTCTCATAGTTTTTCTTAAGGTCAGGTATCGAAAGTGCCATTATGTGTTTCCATATGGCAACCCTTCCCTTTTCACCTTTCTGAAGCATGAACGTGTCATTCATCGCTTCTTCCTTATACTTCTCATCAGCCTTTGACTTTGCTGACGCAGCCGGATAGATCTCTTCAAGTTCTGCAAGAGTAAAGGGTGATTCTTTCGGGTACTCTCCCGTAAAGCTCTCATTAAAATAAGGAAGCTCAGGTTTTCTGTGTCTGAGTTCCGTCATTATCAGGCCCATCTGAAGACCCCAGTCTCCAAGATGTATATCACCCGTGACATCATTTCCGACGTATGTACAGAGATTCTTTATACACTGTCCTATGACAGCACTCCTTAAATGTCCTACATGGAGCGGCTTTGCAACATTGGGTCCGCCGTAGTCTATGATTATCTTATCACTCTTTACGCTCTCAAAACCGAACTTATCGGCCTCTCCCATCTTTTCAACATATCCGGTAAGGAAGCTTTCGGATATGTTCATATTTAAGAATCCGGGTGCAACAGCCTCAACATCGGTCACGGTATTGCTGTCGCCAAGCTTTGAAGCCACATCGTTGGCTATCATTATGGGTGCCTTTTTATAAAGCTTTGCACCTGCCATGGCTCCGTTGCACTGTATCTCGCACAGATCCGGTCTGTTGGACCAGGTCGCTTTGCCCAAAGAAGCATCATAGCCTGCTGCCTCAAATGCTTTTGCCAGTTCTTCACTTATAAGATCAAGTAATTTCTTCATAACATCTTTCCTTTGTCATCATAGTAAATTGCGCGTTTTGGCGCAAACCTCCGATATATTATATATTCTTTTGCTCCTAATTACAAATACATCAATAGGTCCACTCATCAAAGCGTTCCGTAAAGGATACCTTCTGATCATCACCGTTTTTATGGTGTTTGTTGTACTCGTTCTTCGCAGCGATACCGATAAGCACCGCACCTGCCAAAAGAAGATATACCCACCATGCTATGCTCATCCACAAAATCCTCGTACAGCTTATCAAAAGCAGGATAAGAAATACGCTCGACATTCCAAACCACTGTTTTCTCTTCTTCATGAATGACCATGCTATAACTATCGCAAGGACTATACCGA
The DNA here is from genome assembly GCA_016286035.1 of Lachnospiraceae bacterium. Taxonomy (GTDB): domain Bacteria; phylum Bacillota; class Clostridia; order Lachnospirales; family Lachnospiraceae; genus Colinaster. The sequence continues at coordinate 19,909 of JAEERY010000028.1, read as the reverse complement.
GTTCAACGGAATCAACCGCATCATATCCCACAACGGCATCGATCAGCTGCCACAAAAGACATCCTGTAGCAATAAAGAATGTGACCCATCCGGCTCTGTCATCGGTACCTGCCTTGTAAACTGCAAGCATGTTAAATACGGCAGTTGCCATTATGCCTACTATCCACCACTCCGTCTTCCACTCGGAAGATATCTCGATCCACGGCTGTGACAGCCATGCTATGAGCATGATGATCGATGAAGCCGTAAGGAGTCGTCTGTTTAACTTTGACTCACCGTCGCTGTCATAGCGTTTAAAGAAGCTGAGCACAAAGATAGAAAGCATTATGAATCCGATACAGCGATATGAATTATCCTTCGAGTTTATGACATGTAAAACGGGAAGGATCGCAGATACGTTTATCCAGTCATCCATAAGAGTCCTGCCATATCTTATCTTATGCACCTCATCCTCCATAAACCCGTCATAGATCCTGTGAAGTATGAATCCTGCAGCAATGGATACAGCATATGCGATTATCCATGCCCATCTTGGCGGATCGTACTCATACATTAATATATATATCTGAACGACTGGCATCCATGCCCAAACCGAAAGTCTTACATAGTGCAGATACAGCATATATGCAAGGCCTATGACAGCCGCAAGGATATATATGAACAGGATATCCAGATTTGCGGCAAGCAGGCTGAACATCATCAGTCCGAAGCCCGTCTCTATCAGCATGTAGTTATTCTTTCTGACATATGAAACGGCAAACATCGTAAATATGCCTGCAAGGTATATCGCTATCTTGTAATACAGGATAGCTACAGACTCGTCGTAAGCCATGCTGTTTATCTCAAACAGCTGGATAAAGATCGAAACACCAAGTGAAACCGTCCAGAGTATCCTCGTAGCCTTTTTGTTTTCTCTGTGTATCAGATTTAAAAGCGAGGTTCCTATAATAACGATAAGGATTACCCACTCCGAAATGAACATATCCGGGATCTCAATAAACGGCTGAAGTCCTATTATCAGTGAGAACACAACGGCTGCGAACGTAAATATCACTTTTTCAACGACAGGTTTTATCCTGCCCTTAAAGCTTAAAAGATACATAACGAACAAAAGCTGTGTGATAAATCCGATCTTATTGTTGTTATATGTCATGTCAACAAGTGCTGCAAGTGATGGTATCACAGCGATCATTGAACACCAGTCTATATTTGTTCTTTCCTCATCTTTTATTATGAGATCCTTATGTATAAATCTGGCTGTTATCACAGTGATGGCCACGATAACTTCAAGCAGTATGACAGCCATCAGGGTGTTGTGATCTCTTTTTCCGATCGTAAGTATCGGGAATATCTGATTTACGGTCCCCATCATTCCAAGATAGAACACAATCCCCGATACAAACGCCGTACGGTTCTTCTTTTCTTTTCCGTGTATGTAATACTGAGCTACACCTATCAGAGTTATCGCGATCATAAACCACAGGCATACTTTCCCGTCTATATCATTGCTGCTGATAAGTGCCCATAAGGCCAGTACCTGAACATAGATAAGCGTAATGAGCCTGAACTTCTCATGCTTTTTGGTAAATACCATGTAGCCGTAAAGCGCAAGGATTATCACCCACGCAAGGCAGATCCTTATAGTCACATAAGGAAGAAGTCTGTCCGCCATAAAGAGGCCGTCAACAGATAAAAGCGCAGCTATGCCGATGATCGGTGAGTACTCCCATTTTGATACATGTCTCATAAAGATGAGTAATATCGCCAGAACAACCGATACTGCTGCCATGAGATACAGCCCTGCTACATCAGATGTGTTCCATCTGTCAGCATTCTCATAGCCAAACGTTGCCACCATCCACGAAACAAGAATATATATATATGAAAAAGCGGATATGAAGAATCCGTTTACGATCTCAAGCCTGCCAGGAAGCTCATCATCGCCAAGAGTACGTCTGTGAAGGCATACGAAAACAAGAGAGATGATAAGATAAAGTCCTGTCAGCGATATCCTGATAAGCGCATCATCCGCAAAATGACACGAATACAGTATTACAGCCAGAAAGCTGAAGCAGTAACTGATCCATGACATATGTTTGTTCATATACAAAAGGCATCCCGCCGCCAGACAAACCGTCAGGATAATACATGTGTTGGCCGCGACAAACAGAGCGCCTTCCTCAAGTCCGATATATCTGTCACCGAACCATCCGAAATATGCAGCCGCAAGGTTTATAAATGCCAAGGCACCGCTTCCGAGTGTAAAGAAAGCGATACTAGTCTCTCTTAACTTAAGCTTATTCTCAGCGATCCATGCACTCGCATAGAAGATCGCAACCGTTGATAGCAAAACAACTATCTTGCCGAAAGGTCCGAGGCTCTTCCATGTGGTCGTCGCAAATATGGTACCGGCGATAAGAACAAGCAGTACACCGATGCCAAACATATATATGCCGGATTTCTCTTTGTCCTTTTTAGGCACATCAATATAAACGGGCGCAGTATCGTTAGTTGATTCATATCCGTATTCGATCTGCTTATTAACGATCGGTTCGATACTGGCAATATCTGTTTTTGTTTCAGGAACTGAAACATCAGCCATCTGCTGCTTAAGCTTCTCTGCAACGGATACATTCATATCCGGTTCGCCGGCTGCAACAGTCTCAACAGGCTTATCGATCGCAGGTTCTTCCTCAACAGCAGTCTGTCGTACCACGGGTTCGACTTTCTTTAGAGGAGTGCTACGCGCCTGGCGAAGCTGAGACTCCAGTTCGCCTATCCTTTTGTCTTTGTTATTGTTCTTTATGATAAAAGATATCAGTAAAGGTATGAGCGCCAGAGGACTCAATACCCACAATATAGCAAAAAGAGCCATGATCTTTTCCCCTTTATCTGCAAATGTACGCTATTTCTATTTTACAACAAACCCACTGTGTATTCCAGCAAAGCAGTCATATATTTTAAGGTTTCGTTGTGATATATTATAGAGGGGATAAAATCATGAACGTACGTAATTTCAACAAAGAGATGGAAAATACCATATCGACGTTTGAAAACAGGGTTCCGACGCTGTTATTACACAGCTGCTGTGCACCCTGTTCGAGTGCGTGTCTTTATGCTCTCGTACCGTATTTTAAGATAACAGTACTGTACTATAACCCCAATATCACCGATGTTTCGGAATATGAAAAAAGACTTGAAGAGGAACGCAGTTTTATAAAAAAACTTAATGAGGCAAAACAGGTAGGAAAAGAGTTTGATCCGTCCCTGCCCTATCATGACATATCACTCACAGACGGAAGATATGAGCCAAAAGAGTTCTTTGAATCGGTCAAAGGATATGAGAGCTGCCCCGAAGGCGGGGAGCGCTGTTTTATCTGCTATGAGTTAAGATTAAGAGAAGCTGCAAAAGTTGCCAGTTTAAAAGGCTTTGACTACTTTGCGACCACCCTTACGCTTAGTCCGCTAAAGAATGCCGCCAAACTGAACGAGATCGGTGAGAAGCTTTCAAATGAATATGATGCGACATACCTTGTGTCCGATTTCAAAAAAAAGGATGGATACAAACGATCCATCCAGTTATCCAAAGAGTATGATCTTTACCGTCAGGATTACTGCGGCTGCATATACAGCAGGCGTTAATCCTTTAAAGCAAGGTGCCCTGAGACTCTAAGCGAAGTCACATTCTTATTATCATCATACTGCACATCCATATATGTTATATAAAGTCTTGTCTTCTCATCAACATCAACCGTATCCACACTGTAGATGGTGGTTGTCTTTTCATTAGCATTTGCTTTCTCGAATCTTTCCAGAAATGATGCTACTTCTTCCCTAAGATCCGCTGTGGTATAGCTGACTCCGTCTATCGATATATCAACATGCGCAAGGTCTGCAAATCCGTCGGCTCCCACAGAAGCATCAACATCGAAACCCGCTATCTTATCAAAATCCCTGACATCCATGAAAGAATCATCGGCATTAAGATATCCGTAGTTCTTAAAATCCCTGAACACATAAACATTTACCGTCATGCCCATAAGCGTCAGCTCGTACTGATCATCTTTTGATAAGAATTCATCTACATACTCCTCTCCTTCGTTTTCCAAAAGATTCTTGTATGCAGTCACAATTTCCTGTTTTTCTTCCTGCGAGTACTCCGCATCCTTGTTTGCCAGATATGAATCAAGGATGTCTCTGTCATGATTACCGCTTTTTTTACTGCCGGAAGTGATATTTACGATCACCAGTATGACACATATCAAAAGCAGTATGCCTGATAATATCCCTATGATCAATCCTGATGAGTTCTTTCTTTTTTTATCCGCCATCTGTAACTAATCCTCCATAGTCTTATTTCTTTCGCATATACATTCAGTCATCTGACCGTTTATAGTCAGTACTCCTGCAGTCTTGCGTATCGCAGGGGACGCGGGCGGTATGAAAAACGCATTTTCAACGTTCTTACTCTCAATCCTCCCAAGGTTGGTTATACTGTATCCTTTGGGAGAATCAAAGCCAAAAAACATCTTTCCTATAAACTCTGCACTCTTGCTTTTAAACGCACCCTTTGCAGCCATGAACGCCGCATCCAAGACCTCAGGCTTTAAGCATGCATAACATTGTAGCACAAGATACAGATCTTTTGGACTTTGCAGCGTTTTTTGAACCTTTTTATGGATCTTATCAGCAAGCGTCCATATATCTTTTTCTGCGTTCTTTATTACTACACTGAAAGCAGTTGAATAATTTCCCAGAGCACCTTTATTGTAAAATGAAAGGCTGTCTCGTATATCCTTGGCGATTATTATCTTATCGGTCTTTTCCTTCTGATACATTCTTGCCATCAGCAGGTCGTTTATCGTTACCGAATGCTCTCTGCATTCACCCGCCATCTTTTTAACATCATCGGGACAAGTCCTGTTTATTGATATGGTTACCTTATCGTTTTTGACAAAGCTGTCCGCAAACTCATGATATCTTTGATATGACAGGTTCTCACAGCCTTCCTTTTCCCAGTCTCTGTTAGCCTTTTCAACCAGCTTTCTGCTTAAAAACGGCAACCCTAAGTTTTGAGGAAGATCATCAGCCGATGATATCAGCTTCTCAGTGACTTCCTGTCTAACCTCATCCTTTGCATATATGTCAGCAAGTTCCAGGGCAAGGTTTAACGCTCCTCTTCCGTCTGCCAAAAGATGATGAAAGGCAAGTAAGAATACAGTCTTATCAGACTGTTTCCATACCACTGTCTTTAGCATTCCCTCTTTGCTTATATCCCAGTCACACCCGATAAGGCTGTCATATTCCAAAAGGATCTTAGGATCATCAAAGTCTTTAAGCTCACTGTCACTGATCTTAATCCCGATCTTTGATGAGTCGGTAACATCATAAAAATATGAATTATCCTCTTTGTCATATCCAAGATAGGCTCTTAAGAACGGATGAGCGTCAGACAGCCGCTCAAATGCTTTTCTTATCTTTTCTTCATCAAACTCTTTAACCACGCTCATCACGATCCCGAAATTCATATGAGGACACATGAGATGTGCGCGCTCGGTAAATATTCTTTCCATCATATCCCCCTCATCATATATGTCATCTGAAAACCCTATACAGTTTATCCCCCACATCGGCCATTTCGTTTGCCGTTTTCATGTTCGCTCTGTTTATCATTGCAGTGACACAAAGCTTTTCTTTTAAAGAAAACCTGAAGTCGGTAAGAAATCCCTCGTTCCATCCTCCGTGGTAAGCAAGTTCCGGTGTGGTCTCATCCCCCCTGAAGATACACAGTCCGCAATTTGCCATAACAGGTTTCATCATCCTCCTGGCACTTTCTTTACTGATAAGGCCGCCCTTGCGATAGCTTATTCCCAGTTCGATACCCATCCGGTTAAGTTCTGTGGGTGTTGACCAGAATCCTGCAGCCGCATGTTCCGGATAAAAATGATAACCTTTTTTATCATCTTCCTTGATCCCCAGTCTTCCTCCAAAGGCTGCATTTAATAACCTGTTATCATCAAGCGGTTGAAAATACCCGCTGTGAACCAGGTTTAGCGGTTTTGCGATCTCTTCATCAAAAGCTTCAGGCAAAGTCTTTCCCGTTATCCTTGTAAAAGCAAGTTCTGCCAATGTTATCCCGCCTCCGGAATAACAAAACTGCTTTCCGTACGGTTTGATCCTTCTTATCTTTGGCGAGTTTCCTCTTCCCGAAAGCACATCCTCCAAAGACAAAAGTTTTGACCTGGCAGGATATCCGTCAAAACCGTGTACATTTAAGCCTGCAGAGTGAGATAACAGTGCCGTAAATGTCACAGGTCCCTTTATAAAATCAGATATCATATCCGAAAGATCTTCATCAAGATCTATCTCTTTTTTGTCAACATACCTAAGCAGCGTCATGGCAAAAACAGGTTTGCTCACAGATCCTGCCTGAAATATCATATCGGTATTGACAGGGTATTCCTGTCCGTAACGCCCGCTGCCCGTGCAGTAGGTATCAGTCATATCTTCTTTTGTAACAGCGACGCTGACACCATATCCTTTTTTACCTCTTATCCTGAGTATGCCGTCAACATCCACTCCGTGATAATTCCTGTTTTCCATAACATCTCCCCCGCAAATGTTTAATATATCTATCCTCTTAAGTCTATATGATTAACAAACTTTATCTGTGTATGAGCCCCGTTGATGCTGACAACCGAGATCAGCTTTCCCAGATCATCCGTTACTGTAACATCGTAAAAGCAGTTGCTCTTTCCGTCCTTGACAAGCTTTGCCTCAGCATATAGCGCACTGCCCTTGGATATGGACATGAAGCTTACCTGACCGACCACGCTTACCGTAACAAATTCCTGGCTGTGATTTGATGCCACGGCAAAAGCAAAATCAGCCAGTGTATATATAGCACCGCCCATCACGGCGCCATACGCATTCCTGTGATCATCAGTAACCTTCATACTGCATCTGGCATAATTCTCACCGATCTCTTCTATAAATGCTCCCGATAAGGCGGTAGCATATCGGTCATGCGCAAATCTTGCTCTTACTTCTTCTATAGTATCCATGTATATATGTTTTCCTTTTCTTAAAACCGTTTAAATCCCTCTTACGCCTTCACACTTTTCTATAAGATCTATGGTACCGTCTTCATTGTATTCAAACTCTGCCACGCATACGCTCCTGTGGAACAGGCTTCCGCCTTCAAGTTCATCCGTATGATAGAACAGATATGAATGTCCCTTGAAATCACAGATACCGGGATGATTTGTAAAGCAGGGTCCTTCCTCCATTAACACTCCTCTGTATTCCCAGGGACCTGTTGCATTTTTAGATGTCGCATATCCGAAATGCTCGTTTCTCTTCTCACCCTCGGCAAATCCTGCAAAGACCATGTAGTAGAGTCCGTTTCTCTTATAGAACCACGGTCCCTCACCGTATGTTGTCCCTGTCATATGGCTTCCTTTTCCGAATGACTCAACAGTCATCGGAACCTTTACGATGCCGACACTCTCATCGATCGATATCATATCCTCATTAAGAAGGACATATCTGAGTTCGGGATTTCCAAAGTAAAGATATGCCTGACCATCATCATCGATAAATACGGTCGGATCTATATCATTCCAGTCTCCCTCATCGATAAGCGGATATCCAAGATCCTTAAACGGTCCTGAGGGATTGTCGGATACTCCTACAGCAATAGCCATTCCACCGTCTGTTTTATGTACGGGGCAGTATAAATAAAACTTCCCGTTTCTCTCTATGCACTGGGGTGCCCATGCCCTGTCATCCGCCCAGCTTATATCGGAAAGTGAGAATATCTTTCCGTGATCCGTCCAGTTGACCATATCCTTGGTTGAATAGCATCTCCAGTCAAACATAGTATAAAAATCATTTATCAGCTCATCCTCATCATGTGTGGTATAAAGATACAGCGTATCACCGTATACCATAGGTGCCGGATCTGCAGTGTAGATAGATGTTATTATCGGATTCTTTCCCATTCTTTCTGTCATATCTGAATTCTCCTTATAAAAAAACTCACTACGCCTATTATATACTATGCTTATTTTCATGTCATCGAAATTCATTCACGTAAAGTGAATAAAAAAGGCTCTCCATGTATCACATGAAAAGCCCGTATTGTTATATATGTCTGTACCTGTTTTATTTTACTGCAAAGAGTCCTGCCTGCAGATAGGAGGTCCATAACAGATCTACCGATCTAAAACCGCACTCTCTTAAAAGTCCTATATGTTCTTCGATCGTGATGGGGAATGTCTCAACACCTCTTCTGTTTTTATGCATCTGTACATCTTCTTTTGAATTTCCGTGTTCTTCAAGGAAATTCAACCATCTTTTTAATGCTATGGCATCACTTTCATCAGTCGACATTCTTATATTTTCAAAAGTAATGAACACACCGTTGTCACGAAGCGTCCTGTAACACCTTTTGACAGCTTCTCTTCTTTCATCAGGCTTAAAGTAGTGATGACTCTGTACAGCCGTGACAACATCAAACTCAGACTCAAACTCAAGTAGCTGTGATGGTACATTTAAAAATCGTATGTCCCTTCCTGAAAGCTTTTCTTTTGCTTCGGAGAGCATCTTATCCGAAGGGTCGCAAAGAGTAAACCTAACATCCTTACGGCTTTCGAGTACCTTTAGTGCAAGTGTTCCCGTACCGCAGCCGCAATCGAGCCAGTCTATGTTTTTAAGATCCATACAGTTTACAAGATCAAGTATCTGTAAATGATACTCCCTGTAGTAGGGCAGGACATTCACGATATGCTCATCATATATGTTCGAATTGTATGCAGACTTATTATCATTCATGACTCTTTACCTTATATTCATCCAAAAAATTATGCCTTACTCCATCCTTTTTGTATTCTATCACAGTATCAAGATTTACATTTTCAACACTTCTGAAAATGTTTGATTCAATAAAAGGATTTGTCTTCTTAAGTTCAGCGATGAGCTTCTTTGTTTCAAGACGCTTGCTCGATGTTGTGCCGTCCTCATGGCAGGTCGTACATGTATCCGTGAAATGGCATGCGCACTGAAGGAAATGAAGTTCATTGTAATCCCTCCATGCACATATGTCGCTCTCTCTTACAAGATAAAGCGGTCTTATAAGCTCCATCCCTTCGAAATTCGTACTGTGCAGCTTTGGCATCATTGTCTGTATCTGTGCACCGTGGATCATGCCCATTAGTATCGTCTCTATAACATCGTCATAATGATGTCCGAGAGCTATCTTGTTACAGCCAAGTTCTTTTGCCTTGCTGTAAAGATATCCGCGTCTCATCCTTGCACACAGATAACATGGACTTTTTTCTATCGTATCTACCGTATCAAAGATCGTACTCTCAAATATAGTGATCGGTATACCCAGTGCTTTAGCATTACTCTCTATAAGGGCTCTGTTCTCTTTGTTGTATCCTGGATCCATAACAAGGAATGTCAGATCAAACTCAACCTGTCTGTGTCGTTTTATCTCCTGAAAGAGTTTGGCCATCAGCATGGAATCCTTGCCGCCCGATATGCATACCGCTATCCTGTCGCCTTCTTCTATCAGCCTGTATGCCTTGCATGCCTTTGCAAAAGGAGAAAAAAGCTGTTTATGAAACTTCTTCTGTATGCTCTCTTCCGCTTTCTTTCTCTTTTGATCTATGTCCGCTTCGCTTTTAATTCCGGCTCTTATATAGCCGACATATCCTTCTGAGAGGCTGTAGCACTCCCTGCCTTCAAAACATTCAAGCGTATCATCTATCTCGCGGGATCGGCGGCCGATCTCGCAATAGAATATGAGCTTGTTTTCTTTCGCGATCTTTGTAAGCTTATCACTGTTTTCAAGATCCTCAATATAGATATTTACGGCTCCCGGTATCATACCGTATGCTGTCAGCCCTTCGTCTCTTATGTCTATTAGCTTATATGTATCCTTTGGCATAGACATAAGCTCATCATATGTTATCTCTTTCATTTTGCGTTATTTTATCTGCCTTCCCTGACGATAACGAGCATTGTACTCTTCATTGATATCTTTTATCTCACGTTTCCCGTCAATATAATCCTGATAGATATCCCATGGGCTTCCACCTCCCAGCCAGCACGAGGAACAGTTTTCACATCCTCCGCCGCAGTCAATGGATGATCTTATTATCTCTTCTCTCTCTTCACGGGTTGTATCTTTGATAAGGATAGATCCCATATATCTCCTTTGTATTCTTAAATATTTTTTGCGAATTCTTTTACTTCATCCAGTTTTGCCTGTGACTTATTCTCTTCACCGTGTGCCGTGATGATGCCTGCAGCCTCTATCCCCGCATAACCCATGTATGCCTTGAACTGTGCAACAGCCGCTTCATATACACCGTCTGAACCCGATGATAAAAGAAGGACTGCCTTCTTAGCCCTGAGCGGTTTTCCTATGCAGTAAACTCTCTGGATCGCAGCTTCCATCTGAGCTGTCATGGTAAAGTAATATACAGGTGATGCAAATACTATCACATCCGCCTCCCTGTATGCCGGCAAGATCTTATCAAGATCATCCTTCTGCACACAGTTTCCCTCGCCCTTTGTATGGCAATACTCACATCCGAGGCATCCTGCGATCTTCATCTGACCGACATTATAGATATCAGCTTCATGTCCCGCACTCTCAGCCCCTTCCTTAAAAGCCTCTGCCAGTGCAAATGTATTCTGTTTCCTTGGACTTCCGTTAAAAATCGCGATCTTCATGCTGTTCCTCCTTTACATCATAAACAAACATTTTGCTATATCATCCCCTCATGTGAACTATTAAAAAGTTATCCTGTAATGACACGCATTATCACCTTTCAGTATCGTTTCTATCTGTTGAACGGAAAAATCCCTGTCCCTGACAAGCTCTTTAAAAACGAATATCATACTCTCTTTTGAGCATTCACACAAACGAGGTGAACTGATCCCTGCTTCTGTTTTAAGAGGACATTCACAGCTGTAGAATATAAGTTCGTACACCTTCCCCTTTTCAATGACCTTACCGTCGATCCCGTTTTTCTCATTAAGCTTTGAAAAGAAAAGATCAAGATCTCCTTTGCATTCGTCAAACAGATCCCTGTACAGATACTTTACGGCATCTTTCGCACAGCGGCAGGCACATTCCGAAAAGAGCCTTGAACACTCTTTTTCATCCATCTTTTCAAGACCTTCCCCAAAAGCTGTGAACCATCCGTTAAAAAAGTCACTAAATCCGCTACCTTCACTCATATATGTTCTCTCCGATCAAAACCATTACATATTCGGTCCCGGAACCTCGGGATAGCTTGCAAGCTCAGGACACAAAGAATCATGATATGTCCCGCCAAGTGGCTCGTTATTTGTCTCACTTCTCGTATCATCCACAAGGCATCCTTTGTTAAAATCATATATATAATGATAATAATTTATAAGTCCGTCTTCCTCATGTTCGTAGTTTAATACGATAAGGCTGTTGCCCCTGCAAAACAAACTGTCTATCTTATCGCCCTTTGGCAACAGTTCATCAACTATGTCTTTACCGCACCAGTATGCTGCAGTCTCATCATCTATTTCAGTACCGCCGTACTCATGGATCTTATCATCCTCACTGTCATAGAAGAAATAATAGCTCTTCCATGTATGTCCAAGCCACATATCAGAAGAAGGGTCATACGTGGCATCATAGGAACTGTCCATTATCCTGAATCTGTCCGGATCGCCTTCCATACCCGCTATGACTTCGCCAACTAAAGAAAATGATGCCTCACATGCTTTTCCTTCAGAAACATACCATGCCTGTGTCAAACGGGATGTTACATAGACCTCATCAATAAGAACATAGTTAATCTTACCCATTTTCATCGTACGATACGGAGCATTAAATCCCATGCTCAGTGTATCACTCAGCTTTTTGCACTCCTTCTCACTGATAAACCACAAGTTCCCGTTTACTATCTTGTTCTCTTCGTACTCCTCGATTACTTCACCTACAAGGATAAATGCTTCTTCTTTACCGTCACCGTCATAATCATCCTGCCCAAAGAAAGCTATATCAGCTTCTTTTTTGCCGGTCTTTTCCATAAAGTCTTTTTTTAGATCACCTGCTTCATCCTCTTTAACCTGCTCTGTCTCAGGAGTGATCTTAGCAATATCGCTCTTCTTATCTCCTTTGACAGCCACTGTTACCAGTTCTTCTTCATCGTTATTCTGAGAAACCTCAGCAGTCTCCTCTGTTTCAGTCTGTGTTTCAACCTGTTCTTTATCCTTACCGCATGATGCTAAAAACAGCACGTTAAGAATGATCAATGCTGTCAGTATATACTTTCTGTTTTTCATTCCCTACCTCATTATCAATTGTCAATAAGCCAAAGCAGTGATCATAATACTGGCTATTCCGATTATTATCGCCGCAACCGGCATCCATATGATATTTATCCTCTTTATCACCAGATCGACTATGAGCATGATAAAACCGATCAAACTGCCGAAAATAGCAGATGCCCATGTAACACCTGTCAAAAGTATCATTCCCGTTACCGTAACAACAGCACCTGTTGTAATAGCAGTGGCTGTCCCCAGGCTTTTTCCTGCAACTCCTGAAGTAATGATCAGACTGATCGCACTGATCAATGAGACCACAGAAAAGATAAATGAGATCAAAGAGATCACTTTGGGTGCAGGTGACGTATTTTTATCCATGATATAATAATCCTCCGAAATCTATAATTTAATTTCATACATCTGTATGTACTCTTCTAATGTTTCACTGTAGAATTCACGTTTCAGTGTTCCGCCACAGTTTAATATCACCCCGGATGATGCAATATTATCCTTATCACATGACACAAGCGCTTCATTGACTCCGATAGTCGACAGAACTGTAAGAGCCTCTTTGAGCATTTGTGTCGCATAGTGCTTTCGTCTTTCCGTGGGTCTTACCGAATAACCGATATGACCGCCTTCAGTCCGCAGAAAATCGTTAAGTGCCAGGCGTATGTTTACCATACCGACAATGGTGTCATCTTCTTCCCTGACATAAAAATATGTCAGATCGGGCACCTTTCCTTTCTCTATATTTGCGATATCAATATAGCTAAACACCTTCTCAAGCCATTCTTCATAAGTAGCTTCCTTAAGGTACCTGTCCAGACTTCCGCTGCCGTTTATTTCCGATCCGTACTCGTAAAACTCATTTATATAATCTATAGCCTTGTCTTTATATTTAAGGCTCGGAAATACCATCTTCATAATCATATTCCTCTGATATATGTTACCAACAGATCCTGATAAGCATGTCTTTAACATTATAACATAGAAAATGAGTCGCAATACAGAATCCTGTTTGCGACCCATCTGATATAATATATGACTTTTTCTTACCTCTTCAAATATGGCTGCTTAACGTATCATCTTCTCTTAAATGAATAATCACAGACACTTCCGCCTGTTCCTATCTGTTGCGTATACAAAAACTCAGCTCTTTCAAGATCACTGTAAAGGATATCATCCACTTTGCAGAACACTGCTGTCATCTCGGGCATGCCGTATTTGGTAAATATCTGTTTATATATGCATTTATGCGTTGTCATAGAAAAGGTGTCTCTGTCAGATTCAGGAAATCTGACATCCCATCCATATCCTAAGGTTCTTTTAAATTTTATAGGCATTGCAAGCTTTAAGAACGGTACAAACCATCCGTGACTTGCCAGTTTTTTCATGGAAGCTATCTGCGGATTAATAAATTTATACATGGCATCCGCCACTATCTTTTGAGCTTCCGCTCTTGTCTTTCCGTTCTCTTCAAGGATCATGACCATTGCAAGAGACGTAAGAAGGTTACAAAGATGAGCATAATTATTTTTATCGGCATACTCTTTGTTTTCTTCTATCAGTATATTTATCCTGTCTGTCAGCTGTTTCTTCTCTTTCTTACCCCATGTGCCATAAAACACAGAGAATCTGGAGTTGCTTATCATTTTTTCGGGTATATACTTTTTCAACCTCTTAAGCCTCCTGCTTTTTTATATATCTGATACCGCATACGAACATGAGCATCCATCCTAGAGTTTCATACCCCGAATTCATACCGTTTACAGGCCACGGCAAAAGATCAATGAGTGAACCTATACACGTCATCAAAAGAGGGGCTGCAATGATCCAGACCTTGGATTCGGGGATTATCCTTCTTATAATAAGGGCTATCCATGCAACTGTCGCAAACACATCAAAGCCGATGAAAAATACGATAAAAGGAACAGCCTCCACCAAAAACATGCGATTCCATGCTTTTAGAACAGCATCGATATTGCCGCCAAGCGAATCGTATAAAACATTGAAATGCTGTATAAGCCCTCCGACAGCTATATGAAAATACATGAATGAAACACAACCCAATCCCAGAGCCGCATAGTACATTTTAAGCCAAAACTGATCCGCTCTGCTTCTATTATCCTTATTCGCGTAGATAAGAAATCTGATATATTCTATGGCTCCTATTGCATAAAGAACACTTCCCACAGCTCCCAGACAGTTGGAAAGAAGTATCCTGAAGTCCGATATAGTCACCCATCCCGTACTTGCCATTCCCCCTATCTCGTAACTTGACGCCGGTTCTATACCGATACAGTAATCACCTATCATGCAAAGGATCATTGCAGGGATCACAAGTTTCATTCTTCTTAGCACTTTTTTAGTATCCATTTTAATCCTCACTCTTATTCAAACACATAACCACAGTATAATTGCAGCTGATGCAGTGTTCAGTTTCAAATCCATACTTTGAAAAAAGCTTATTCTTGTCGGCTGTATAAAAATCTTTGAAGTACTTGGGTGTGCACATCACTTCGGTTATGTAGAGCGGAGCATATTTGATCTTTCTGCATATTTTTTCCTGCTTTTCCCACTCAAGGATTATCAGATGACCGTTACTCTTTATAAGCCTGTGTGCTTCTTTTAATAATCTCTCACGCAGAGCAGGATCGCATTCATGTAATACAAGACCTATGATGATATAATCAAAGCTTCCTTCCCTGAGTTTGGTATCGGTAGCATCCCTGCAAAGAAGCTTTACATTATTTAAGCCTTCCTTACGTACTTTTTTCCTGCCTTCACGCAACATGGCTTCAGAACGATCCAGACCGACAACCAGGCTGTTTTTATTCTTCCTTGCTATGGACAGACCGTTTGTAAATGTCCCGCAGCACAAATCAAGTATTCTTACCTTCTCATCAGGTATAAGATTCTCAATGACTCTTCTTGGATCATTTCCTCCCGGTGACAGCCATATCTTATCCAAAAGATCATATCCGATCGATAAAAAACTGTATATATTCATATTTGCTCCAATCTCACCTGTTCTTTGATCTGAAAGGAATACACCTGTTTACTCTTTTTTTGTATTCCTCATATTCTTTCCCGTAAAGATCAAGAAGCCACTTTTCCTCGGTATTCTTAAGTACAACCGTCATTATCCCCCAGTTAATGACAGGTATGATAAGAAGCCAGAGATTATGCCACATAAGGATAAGTCCGATCATTATGATCCACCATCCGCTGTACATGGGATTTCTTACATAAGAATATATACCGTCAGTCTTTAGGATGTTATCCGTTATGCTTTCATCCATTCCCGATTTAAAAGCTCCTTTATACCAGACAAATATCCCGAACAGTATAAGTATTACCCCTATAATGCGAAATACCGTTATCCATATACCCTGCAAAATACCTGACTTTAAAAGATTTCCCGACAGGATCTGTCCTGTCAGTGTAAGTAATCCAAGTCCTGTAATAAGATAAGGACCTATACCGAACATGGGAAGCTTCTGCCCTTCTTTCACGTAATTCTTCATTGTTATCGCCTCTTCATATGAATATCTGTTCATCTGTTCATATATTAGCAGTCATATTTATATTTGTCAACACAAAATTGTTGACATGAGAAATCCCTGATGGTATATTGTCTTTAGTTAGAAATAACTAACCCATCGCTTTTATAAAGGTAAAGGAGCTCTTCTCCAATAATCAACGACATTGATATAAATCGCACTATACAATAAGCCATATACTTAAACTCGATAGACGTTTTCCGTATGCTTCTTTACCAGAAAAAAAGATTGCCCCAAAGCAATCTTTTTTCATTTTTCTTATCGTCAGCCCGTTTGCAACAAAACCGTAAAATAAATATGCTCCGCTTTCACGGAGCATATCGCTTCTCTTATTTAACAGAGTTTCTTATAGCCTTAAAAGTCTTCTCGCTTATAACATGTTCTATGTTACATGCATCCTCGGAAGCGGTTTTCTTATCAACTCCGAGTCCGATCAGCCATTCGGTAAAGAATTCATGTCTTTCATATACTTTCTTTGCCAGCTTACGTCCGGTTTCTGTAAAAGTTATATATCCTTCATCGGATACAAGGATATATCCCTTTGCCTTCATGTTCTTTACCGCTACACTGATACTGGGTTTTTTAAATCCCATCTCATTTGCTATATCAACGCTTCTTACGACTGGCTTCTGTTTGCTTAATACAAGTATGGTCTCCAGATAATCTTCAATCGATTCATTGTGATTCATAGTAAGTCCCCACCATCCATCAGTTTTTGTCTACCAATATCAATTATAGATTATCCGAATGATTTTTGAAACCATTTATTTTTGTCAGGCGAGTTTCCAGCTCACCGCCTGTTTTCTTGCCATGATGAAATTCTTATATATACCCTCCTGACGCATGAGCTGTTCATGATCTCCCTGCTGTACGATCTTCCCTTTATCTACAACAAAGATCTTATCCGCATTTCTTACGGTCTTTAATCTGTGTGCGATCATGAGTATCGTCTTTTCTTTTGTAAGAGCTTCAATCGCTTCCATAAGATCCTTTTCGTTTTCGGGATCAACATTTGCGGTTGCTTCATCAAGTATTATTATCGGAGCGTCTTTCATTATCGCTCTTGCGATCGATATTCTCTGTCTCTCTCCGCCTGACAGGCTTGCACCGTTTTCACCTATAACGGTCTCATATCCTTCGGGCAGCGCCATTATGAAATCGTGACAGCAAGCCTTCTTGGCAGCCGCAATTACTTCATCCATGGATGCTTCAGGACGGCCGAAACGTATATTGTTGGCTATCGTATCATGGAATAGGAATACATTCTGGAATACAAAGCTGTAATTTGACATCAGTGAATTCATTGAATAAGACTTAACATCTCTGTTATCCAGTGTTACCTTTCCCTTGTCAACATCCCAGAACCTGGCTATGAGATGGCACAGTGTTGTCTTTCCGCCTCCGGACGGCCCTACAAATGCAACAGTCGATCTTTCAGGTATTGAAAGGGTAACATCATCTATTATCTTTCTCTTGTCGTATGCAAAATCTATTCCTTTAACTTCTATGTTATGACTTTCAGGTGTTATCTCTTCGCCTGTTATATCCATAGGCTTAAGATCAAGTATCTCCTGAGCTCTCTTTACGCTTATATCTACCATTCTTAAAAGCGCACTGAAGCTTCCCATGAGTTCAAGTCCCGTGAATACATGGAATGACATTACGGACATGATTATCGCTGTTAAAAGATCCATGCTTCCGTTAATGTAAAAATACGCGGATGACAAAAGGATGATGACTCCCGTAGACTTAAGTACTATATTCTGGAAAGGAACAAAGCAGTTTACGGCAAGTTCTATATCGGTATTGATCTTTGACGCCTCATCTATGGTATTGTTAAGCTTCTCCCTGGACTGACCCATAAGATTATAAGCCTTGACTTCGGCGATACCCTGAATATATTCGATCACACCGCCTACAAGAGAAGTGTCAATTTTTATCTTCTTTTCCGACATGTTCTCACCGAATTTACGCATAGCGAAATTGATAAGCGCAAATATCGCTATTCCGCAAAGAGCAATAAGTCCTATCCTGTAATCGAATATAAGGATCAAAAGTGTGATGATCGCTGTGTCTAAAATTCCCTGTGTTGTAACCATTACAACTCTTGTTGCAACATCGCCTAAGGATTCCATGGTATTTGTTGTAACCGAGGTTATCTGTCCTAGGCTGTTATTGTTGAAATACCCCATCGGCAGGAATCGTAAATGCTCTGCTATATCGATTCTTTTCTGAGCACATTCACCATATCCTCCGCGACACTGAAGCATGGTCGTATATCCTCTGATGATGGATGCAGCCGTCACGGAAACCGCAAGTATCAAAAATCCCGTAACTATCACAGATACCGATATGCCGTCTTCCAGGAATCCCTTCAAAACATATCCCATTGCCGGAAACTTCATTGCTTCAAATAACGCAAGAAACACGCCCAGCACAAGAGTCTTTTGAAATCTTTTTCTGTTTTCCTCACTGCAGAATGCAAAAAACCTTTTTAATGTTTCAACCATTATGCCGCACCTCCTTTTGCATTTTCCTCATTTGAATCAGTATCTCTTGCGCTGATATGAACTTCCCACATCCTGCTATACAGTCCGTTTTTTGCAAGGAGTTTATCATGTGTTCCCATCTCTTCGATGTTTCCATCCTTTATTACCACGATATTGTCGGCATCAACTATTGTAGAAAGTCTGTGAGCTATCACTATCAGAGTCTTGCCGTTCACAAGCTTTGCAACAGAACTCTGGATGACTGCTTCATTTTCAGGATCCGTGTATGCCGTAGCCTCATCAAGTATTACGATCGGTGCGTTCTTCATCATAGCTCTTGCAATCGCTATACGCTGTCTCTCGCCGCCGCTTAAATGAGCGCCTGAACCTCCCACAACAGTGTCAAATCCGTTTTCAAGACCCATGATGAAGTCATAGCAGCCGCTGTCTTTTGCTATCTGCTCAACCTCGGAATCTGTCGCATCTCTTCTTCCCATCCTGATATTCTCACGTATGCTCATATCAAAAAGGAAGTTATCCTGAGACACATATGCAACGAGCTTATTGTATGATTCAAGAGACATGTCCTTGATATTAACGCCTCCGATCAGTATGCTTCCCTCATCCGTATCCCAGAGCGAAGCTATCAGTCTTGCAACTGTTGACTTTCCGCTTCCCGAAGGTCCTACAAGAGCTGTCATGCTTGCTGCCGGGATCTTTAGATCTATACCGTGCAAAACTTCTTTATCCTTATAGCCGAATCTTACATTTTTAAGTTCTATATCAAAACTATCCGGAGGGGTCACTCCCTTTTCGGGTCTGTTTAATTCCTTCTGTTCCATGACATCATCTATTTCACCGAATATGGCAGCTGCCTTTGAGATATCATCATTGTAGCTCATGACTGTCATGAAAGGCGTGACTAAACCAAATGCCAGAACAAGAATACTTATGAACTGAGACAGTTCAAGAGTTCCGTTCATCGTAAATACAGCTCCTATAGGAAGGACTGCAAGAAGTATCGAAGGCGTGACAGTCATTCCGATCGAATGCGGAACTATGCATGACTTCATCCAATCAATAAAGCTGTTCGCATTTTCCTTTGCTGCGAGAACAAACCGTTCATACGAACTCTCTGCCTTTCCGAATGCCTTTATTACTTCTATTCCGCCTATATATTCAACAGCAGTATCATTGAGCGCCTTTGTTGATTCCTGTGTTCTTCTGAAAGGAGTCTCATGATCCTTAAACATTAAAGCCATTGATATGATTCCGACAGGTATTGTAGCAAGACATAAAAGAGCCATTCTCCAGTCTAGGATCCATATATATATAAACATCACGATCGGAGCTGTCAGGTTTGAAGTGAATTCCGGTACCATATGGGCCAGAGTCGTTTCCATTGAATCAACTCTCTCGACAATGATATTCTTCATGGCTCCCGACGGAGTATCAAGAACTGTTCCAAGCGGCATCCTTGACAGTTTATCGCAGAGCGCCTTTCTTACATTTGCAAGTACCTTGAAT
>JAEERY010000002.1 GCA_016286035.1 Lachnospiraceae bacterium | reverse complement strand
TGCCTTCAAACGTGGCTCTCTGTGTAAATCCGTCAGATGATTACTGCAAGGTTAAGGCTGCGGACGGTTATACATATTACATGGCAAAGGCGCTTCTTGATACGGTGCTTGCTCCGCTTAAGAAGGAAGATGAGCCCGCATATGAGATAATAGAAGAATACAAGGGCAAGGACCTTGAATACAAGGAATACGAGCCTTTATACGAATGCGCAAAGAAGGTAGCCGAGAAGCAGAACAAGAAGGGCTTCTTTGTTACATGCGATGACTATGTAACAATGACAGACGGTACCGGAATAGTTCATATCGCTCCCGCATTCGGTGAAGACGATGCGAACGTAGGACGCAACTACGACCTTCCGTTTGTTCAGATGGTGGATGACAAGGGTGTTATGCTTGACGAGACTCCCTTTGGCGGTATGAGATGCAAGCCTACCGAGTCAGAGATAAAGGCAGGCGCTATAAGCGCAGACCCTGAGGTAATAAAGGAACTTTCTTCAAGAAAGCTTCTTTATGATGCACCTAAGTTTGAACATGAATATCCTCACTGCTGGAGATGTGACACACCTCTTGTTTACTATGCGAGAGAGAGCTGGTACATCAAGGAGACAGCCGTAAGGGATGACCTGATAAGAAATAATAATACAGTCAACTGGATACCCGAATCTATCGGCAAGGGACGTTTCGGCAACTGGCTTGAAAATATCCAGGACTGGGCTATATCGCGTAACAGATACTGGGGAACACCTCTTAATATCTGGGAGTGTGAATGCGGACACAGAGAGTGTATCGGAAGCCGTGAGGAGCTTAAGAAGCTTTCAGGTAACGATGCTGCACTCACTGTTGAACTTCACAGACCCTATATAGACGAGATAACATGTATATGTCCTGAATGTGGAAAAGAAATGCACAGGGTACCCGAGGTTATAGACTGCTGGTTTGATTCAGGTGCTATGCCTTTTGCACAGCATCATTATCCGTTCGAGAACAAGGAGCTCTTTGAGCAGCAGTTCCCTGCACAGTTCATATCAGAAGCCGTTGACCAGACAAGAGGATGGTTCCACTCACTCATGGCTGAATCAACACTTCTGTTTAACAAGTCGCCCTATGAGAATGTAATAGTCCTCGGACATGTACAGGACAAGGACGGTCAGAAGATGAGCAAGAGCAAGGGCAATGCTGTAGATCCTTTCGATGCTCTTGAAAAGTACGGCGCTGATGCTATCAGATGGTATTTCTATATCAATTCGGCTCCTTGGCTTCCCAACCGTTTCCACGGCGATGCAGTCGTAGAAGGCCAGAGAAAGTTCATGGGAACATTGTGGAATACATATGCATTCTTCGTACTCTATGCAAACATAGATGATTTTGATGCAACCAAATATACACTCGACAAGGAAAACCTTGGCGTAATGGACAGATGGCTGTTATCAAAGATGAACACCATGGTAGGAGCTGTTGATGACAACCTGGCAAATTACAGGATACCCGAGGCAGCAAGAGCACTCCAGGAATTCGTTGATGAAATGAGTAACTGGTATGTTCGCCGCGGACGAGAGAGATTCTGGGCAAAGGGCATGGAACAGGATAAGATCAATGCCTACATGACTCTTTATACAGCACTTGTCAACGTGGCAAAGGCAGCTGCGCCCATGATACCTTTCATGGCTGATGAGATTTACAGAAATCTCGTATGCTCTGTAGACAGCACAGCTCCCATAAGCGTACATCTTTGTGATTTCCCGACTGTTGATGAGAGCATGATCGACAAGGCTCTTGAATCTGATATGGACGCTGCTGTCGATATTGTAGTAAAGGGACGTGCATGCAGAAATGCATCAAATATAAAGAATCGTCAGCCGATAGCAAACATGTTTGTTAAGACTGAAAATGTGCTTTCTCAGTACTATGTAGAGATCATAGAGGATGAGCTCAATGTAAAGAAAGTAACATTTACCGACGATGTAAGAGACTTTACGACCTATACCTTCAAGCCTCAGCTTAAGACTGTAGGACCGAAGTACGGAAAGCATCTCGGATTCATCCAGAAGACTCTTGCATCTCTTGACGGAAACGATGCAATGGATGAGCTTAAGGCAAACGGCGCACTCGTATTTAATGATGGCGAGGAGATAAGACTTGCAGAGGAAGATCTTCTTATCACTATGAGCCAGAAGGAAGGATTTGTTACTGAGGCTGATAACAAGACCACAGTCGTTATGGATACGACTCTTACCGACGAGCTTTTGGAAGAGGGTAATGCGAACGAGCTTATCTCTAAGATCCAGACGATGCGTAAGGATGCAGGATTTGAGGTTATGGACCATATACTCGTATCCGTTCTCAATAATGAAAAGCTTGCAGAGGTCGTTAAGAAGAACGAAAAGACGATCGGAGACAAGGTGCTTGCAAACGGCTTCTCATTTACGGATGAATACGCTGTAAAAAAGGATTGGAACGTCAATGGTGAAAATGTTACCATCTGCATAGAGAGATGTTGACAGGATCAACATGGAAAGGAATGATTTATGGCTAAGAAGGTTCAAACAACACTTGATTTTGACAGAGAATTATTTAAGAGAAGCGTGCTTTACAATGTAAAGACGCTTTACCGCAAGAACATCGAGGAGGCGACCGACCAGGAGATATTCCAGGCTGTAGGCTATGCCATCAAGGATGCTATCGTGGATCACTGGATGACTACTCAGAAGGAGTATGAGAAGAAGGATCCAAAGATCGTGTACTACATGTCCATGGAATTTCTGATGGGCAGAGCACTCGGAAACAACTTAATAAACCTGCAGGCTTACAAGGCTGTAAAGGAATGCCTTGAAGAGCTCGGAGTAGATATTAACGTCATCGAGGACCAGGAGCCTGATGCAGCGCTCGGAAACGGCGGCCTTGGACGTCTTGCAGCATGCTTTTTAGATTCACTCGCAACACTCGGATACGGCGCATACGGCTGCGGTATCAGATATCGCTACGGAATGTTCAAGCAAAAGATCAGAGACGGATTCCAGGTTGAGGTTCCGGATAACTGGCTTGCAGTAAACAATCCGTTTGAATTGAGAAGACCTGAATACACAAAGCAGGTCAAGTTTGGCGGCTATGTAAGCGTTACGGTGGATGAAAACGGCAGAAACGTATTCAGACAGGAAAACTATCAGGTAGTAAATGCTGTACCTTACGATCTTCCTATCGTAGGCTACGGCAACGGCATCGTAAATACGCTTAGGATATGGGATGCACAGCCTGTTGAATGCTTCCAGCTTGACTCGTTTGACAAGGGTGAATACCAGAAGGCTGTCGAGCAGGAAAACCTTGCAAGAAACATTGTAGAGGTCTTATATCCCAATGACAATCACTGGGCAGGAAAGGAATTAAGATTAAAGCAGCAGTATTTCTTCATTTCCGCTTCAGTTCAGGAAGCAGTTGAAAAGTACATGCGTACACATGACGATGTAAGAAAGATGTACGAGAAGGTTACCTTCCAGCTTAACGATACACATCCCACGGTTGCTGTTGCAGAGCTTATGAGGATCCTCATGGATGATTACTATCTTACATGGGATGAGGCATGGGATGTAACTACAAAGGTATGTGCTTATACAAACCATACGATCATGGCTGAAGCTCTTGAGAAATGGCCTATAGAGCTGTTCTCTAGACTGCTTCCGAGAATCTATCAGATCGTTGAGGAGATAAACAGAAGATTCATCATAGATATCGAGAAGAAGTACCCTTACGAGACAGGCATCACCCAGGAGAAGATCAAAAAGATGGCTATCATATACGACGGACAGGTCAAGATGGCTCATCTTGCTATCGTTGCGGGCTATTCAGTAAACGGTGTTGCAAGACTTCATACAGAGATACTCAAGAATCAGGAGCTTAAGGACTTCTATGAGATGTTCCCTGAGAAGTTCAATAACAAGACTAACGGTATCACGCAGAGAAGATTTTTGCTTCATGCAAATCCGCTTCTTGCAGACTGGGTAACAGAGCATATAGGAGATGACTGGATCACAGATCTTTCAAAGATCAAGAAGCTCCATGAGAAGGTTACATTCCAGCTCAATGATACCCATCCT
>JAEERY010000027.1 GCA_016286035.1 Lachnospiraceae bacterium | reverse complement strand
CTGGCCACGCTGACTATGTAAAGAACATGATCACTGGTGCAGCTCAGATGGATGGTTCTATCCTCGTTGTTGCTGCTACTGATGGTGTTATGGCTCAGACAAGAGAGCACGTTCTTCTTGCTCGTCAGGTAGGTGTTCCTTACATCATCGTATTCATGAACAAGTGCGATATGGTTGATGATCCTGAACTTCTTGACCTCGTTGAGATGGAGATCAGAGACCTTCTTACAGAGTATGAGTTCCCTGGAGATGATATCCCGATCATTCGTGGTTCTGCACTTAAGGCTCTTGAGGATCCTAAGTGTGAGTGGGGCGACAAGATCATGGAGCTTATGGATACAGTTGATTCTTACATCCCTGAACCTACTCGTGAGACAGATAAGCCTTTCCTTATGCCTGTTGAGGACGTATTCACAATCACAGGTCGTGGAACAGTTGCTACAGGTCGTGTAGAGAGAGGTCACCTCAACCTTAACGACGAAATCGAAATCGTTGGTATCAAGGAAGAGACAGCTAAGTCTGTATGTACTGGTATCGAGATGTTCCGTAAGACTATGGATTACTGTGAAGCTGGTGACAACGTAGGTCTCCTTCTTCGTGGTGTAGACCGTGACGGTATCCAGAGAGGTCAGTGTATCACAAAGCCCGGTTCTGTAACTTGCCACAAGAAGTTCACAGCTGAGGTTTACGTTCTTACAAAGGATGAAGGTGGACGTCATACACCTTTCTTCAACAACTATCGTCCTCAGTTCTACTTCAGAACAACAGACGTAACTGGTGTCTGCAACCTTCCTGAAGGCACAGAGATGTGCATGCCTGGTGATAACATTGAGATGACAATCGAGCTCATCCATCCTATCGCTATGGATCAGGGTCTTACATTCGCTATCCGTGAGGGTGGACGTACAGTAGGATCAGGTCGTGTTGCTTCTATCATCGAGTAATTTAGAGCGAACAGCCCAACCAAATAAATAAATCAAGGCTTCCGGGAGAAATCCTGGGAGCCTTTTTGTTGACAATGAGCATGTTTTAATATATTTTAAAAGCAAGTATTGGCAAAGGCGCTTATATAGTGATATATAAGTGCCTTTGTTTTTGTTTGATAAGGTTACGACAGCATTGAGGATTCAATATGACGGAAAGCATGGAAATAAAAAAGGGTACAAGGCTTAAGAACAGATACGAGATAACAGAGCTTTTAGGACAAGGCGGATTTGGAAGTACATATAAGGCAATAGACCACCTTTTAAACAGGTTTGTTGCCATCAAATGCTCGGATAGCAGCTTATTGCATGAAGCAAAGATACTAAAGGCACTTGATAATGTCCCTAATATTTCCCATAGATATGATTACTTTGTGATCGATAAAAAGCATTTTCTGGTAATGAGGCTGATAAAAGGTATATCGCTTTCAAAGTATAAAGAAGAAAACGGTGGAAAGATAGGTATAAATCTTTTAAAGCAGATACTCCCGTCTGCACTTATTACATTAGATCAGATGCATGAAAGAGGTATCATACACAGAGATATTTCTGCGGGTAACTTTCTGATAGACGAAGACAAACGACTCTTTCTCATCGATTTCGGGACTGCTACATCGATAAGCCAGGCTCATTTAAGAAACAATATAATCTTTTCTCATCTTGGTCTCGATGCTCCGGAATCCGCTGTTGCAGATGAACAGGGACCGTGGACTGATATATATTCTCTGTGTGTTAATATAATCTATCTGTTATCAGGCGAAGGTATCCCATCTCCGTCAGACAGACAGCTTTACGATCCTGTACCTGCTATCCTTATGAGACTGTCATTGAATTCAAAGATGCAGAATGCATTGATTAACGGACTGTCACTGGATAAGGATAAAAGATATAAGACTATACAGGCTTTTGCGAAAGCATTTTACGGAAGAGATATTCAGGCTTCAACAATGGAAAAGAGCTATTCTGTTCATTATCATGCCAGAACCGATATAGGCATGAGAAATGTAAATCAGGATAACTTTATGGTAGATACACTCTTTCAATATGCCGGCGAGGATTGCGAGATTAAAGGGTATATAGACTGTCAGGAAGGAGAGATACACATAGCGGCAATAGCTGACGGTGTTGCATCATCAAGCCACGGAGAGCTGGCTTCAAAGGCAGCGATACAGGCGGTGTCTCACTTCATCGAAAACTATCGTAACGATGAAGGATTGAACGAAAATCTTATAGAAGAGTTTTTGGATCAGCTGAATGAAAAGATCATCATACTGGGTAAGAAGATCGGGATGACCGCATCGACCATATCGATATTTATGTGGAGAAACGATACATATTGTATCGCAAATATAGGAGACAGTCCGATATTCAGATTAAGCGATAATCATCTGGAAAAAATGAGTGAAGAACATATCCTTGCCAAGGACAAACTTAATGCAGGACTGAATGTGACAACACAGGACTTTCATACCCTTACATGTTATCTGGGAAAGCAGGAAACTGCCGGAAGTCAGATGGCATACATAAGGACAGGGACGATAAAAAAGGGAGATATAATTCTTATGTGTTCCGACGGAGTAAGCGGTGTCACTACCGATGCTGAAAAGAAAAAGTATATGAAGAAAGATGGAGACAAGGCAATAAAAGAATTCTATAAATGTGCCCACAGACATCCTGCAATGGATAACTGCACAGCGATAATCTTAAAATTCTAGAAGAAATCACTGTCTTTATTTACTTTTAATTCATGTGCATATAGTTAATATGATATTAGGAGGCGCTTATATTTATATAGGCGTCTTTTTAATGGCAGGATTTTGAATTGATAATCAAAGTGGTTTTGAGAAACCAGAGAGGAAAAATGTGAACAGGAGCAGGTATATTTAATCAGAAATTCTATCGCTAAAACGGTTTACATAACAATACTAAAAGTCTACTTAAGAATATTTACTTGCATTTCGTGCACGAATTTCGACATTTCGTGCATTTTTTCGTTATAAGTCATGAATTTATGGTATGGTTGATAAGACACGTAAAGCATGTAAAACAATTGACATTAAAGCCCTTCGATAATACAATTTTTTATGTATGAAGTAGTGTAAAATATGGGGATTTTGCAGGTGGTAAAACCCTCATGTGCAAGGAGAAATTTTAATGGCAACAGTTGATTGGATAATAGTAGTTGATGATGATATAGCGAATCTGCAGATGGCAGGTCGCATACTGAGCAAGAACAATAAAAGAGTGACAGCTTTGAAGTCGGGACAGGCATTACTTGATTATGCAAAGGAGAACCGCCCCGATCTTATTCTTCTTGATATAAAGATGCCTGTAATGGATGGTTTTGAGACGCTGAAGAAACTCCGTGCCCAGGAGCAGGAACTTGGTCAGGAGCAGATCCCAGTTATGTTCTTAACGGCAGATGAGGATACTGCAACAGAGAGCAGGGGATTTGAGGTAGGAGTATCAGACTTTTTAAGAAAGCCTTTTGATCCTGATGTACTTATCAGAAGGATAAACAACATTGTTTCCAAAAATGAGACGATGCAAAACCTCATAGAAGAGGCGACCATAGATAAGCTGACAGGTTTTCTTAATAAAGCTGCTGTCGGTAAAAAGATGCCTGATGCATGTAAGCGTCTGACAGGATGTCTTATGGTGCTTGACCTTGATTCTTTCAAACTGGTCAATGATATTTACGGTCATGATATGGGTGATAAGGTCCTTAAGAGCATAGCCCGTATCATAAGCGAAAATATGCCGGAAGGAAGCGTTATGGGACGTATCGGAGGAGATGAGTTCATAGCATTCGGAAACGGCGTAACGCAGGAAGCAATCGTATCAGATATATGTAAGAGACTGAATGAGGGCATATTCTCAGATGCAAAGAAACTCATGGGCGAAGAGATGGATATACCACTTGGTGTATCAATAGGAGCAGTATTCGTTCCCGAATTTGGAAGAGACTATGAGACTTTGTTCATAGATGCGGATAAAGCATTGTACAGTGCAAAAAACGGTGGTAAGCATGGTTATGTCATTCATTCCACTGACGTTTTCCTTGATGATATCGGTGCTGAAAAAGAAATGGATATCAGTACCATCAGCAAGCTGATGGAGGAGAGAAATATTGCTGATGCCGCATACAAACTTGATAAGGAATCATTCGCATATGTATATCAGTATGTGACAAGATACATTATCAGAAACAACAAGAGTGCATGCAAGGTTTTATTTACCCTGTCACCTGTAGAGGGAATCAGTGATGAGGAATTCGTAAAGAACGCTGATCTTTTCGGTGATTATGTTATGAATGAACTCAGGAAATCGGACTTCCTTATGAGGTACAGACAGAATCAGTACTTTGTATTTCTGACCGATATCCTTGAGGATTATATTGAAAACGTTATAGGAAATATCGTGAGTAACTGGCATGCTCAGCATGAGAATACTCTTTCCATAGCGGTTGAAGCAGAACATGTCGGGAAGGAAAGCTTAAAGAAGAAAAACGATATTCCATGGGTCATCATCGTTGATGACGATGTTTCAAACCTTAAGATCGCAGGTCATGTTCTGAGTAAGAACGGCATGCGTGTAACAGCACTGAAATCAGGTCAGGCACTGCTGGATTATATAACCGATGAAAGACCCGATCTGGTATTGCTGGATATAAAGATGCCTGTCATGGACGGATTTGAGACACTTGAAAAGTTACATATGCTGGAGGGTGATCTTGCAGATATTCCCGTAATATTCCTTACTGCGGATGAGAGTGAGGAATCAGAGAGCAGAGGACTCGCTCTTGGTGCAGTCGACTTTATAAAGAAACCATTCGTGCCTGAGGTTCTTGCCATGAGAGTCAGCCATATGGTTGAACTGATAGCACTTCAGAAGGATTTAAGCCATGAGGTGGCTAAAAAGACAAAGGAAAACGAGAACCTGTTTATACATGTCGTTGAATCGCTTGCTGAGGCTATAGACGCCAAGGATACATATACAAACGGTCATTCAACAAGAGTTGCCCACTACTCACGAATGATCGCCGAGAGAGCGGGGTATAACGAGAATCAGGCGAATGATATATATATGATGGGACTCCTACATGATGTGGGTAAGATAGGAATACCCGATGAAGTAATCAACAAGCCAGGAAAACTCACTGAAGATGAGTTTGAGATAATAAAGACGCATCCAGTTGTGGGAGCAAAGATCCTTGAGAATATCACTGAGATGCCCAAACTTGCCGTAGGAGCAAAATATCACCATGAAAGATATGGCGGCGGAGGCTATCCGGAAGGTCTGATAGGCGAGAATATTCCGGAGGAGGCAAGGATCATTGCACTAGCAGATGCGTATGATGCGATGTCCAGCAGAAGGAGTTACCGTGACATACTGCCCCAGGAAGCAATAAGGGAGCAGATAGAAACCTGTAAAGGTAAACAATTCGATCCGGTATTTGCCGACATCGTTTTAGACATGATAGATGAAGACACAAATTACAATATGAAGGAGATGTGATATGCGTCAAAGAAAAGAAAGAAATGAACTGTTTCAGGCATCACATTTGATCATCCTGATCAGTTACACACTCTTTTCTTTAATATTACTGGGGGAGTCGGCTCTCATGGGTTGGGAGAGCTGGGCGTTTATCCTTATTCCTATCGGCCTTATTGCCGCATGGATAACACATATATTGCAGAGCGGATCTGACATGCACAGATTATGGGTCTACTCTGTACTTATGATGTGTACATTTTTCTTTTATGGTATTCATGAGACCAGTGTGTATGATCTGGCGATCGTCATGTCTACTGTTATCATGCTCTATACCATATCAGGTGTTAAAAATCTTATCTCGCTTTGTCAGATGACATACTATCTCACGTTATGCTACGGTTTGATACTCATGTCTCAGAATGGTACAGTTTTTGATCCGCTTGTTATATCCCGTACGATACTTCATGTAACAATGATCACCATGATCAGCTGGTTTGCAAGAATGGTTTTAGACAAGTGGAACAAGGTGCTTCGCGGATCAGATAAGGAGATCGAGGAACTTACCGATGCCACAGACAGGCTGAATGACTTCTTGGCAAACATGTCACATGAGATAAGAACACCTATCAATGCCGTTATCGGTCTTTCCCAGGTATGTATTGAAAAAGAGATGGATGAGGAACTGCGCTCCGATATGGAGGCAGTCAGCAAAGCTGGTGTAAAGGTATCTGAACAGATAAGCGATATCCTTGATTATTCTGAGATAGACAGGAACAGTCTTGCAATAAATGAAGAGGAGTACATGATCTCTTCAGTTCTCTGTGATCTTGTGAATAAACTCAAACCCTATAAGAGTGATGATATCGAACTTGTTATTGATGTGGACCCGTCTATTCCTGCTGCTATGCAGACCGATGTCTATAAGTTAAAGAAGATACTCTGGCATCTGATGATGAACGGTTTGAAGTATACCAAGGAAGGCGGAGTGTATGTAAGGATATCTGCGATAAAACAGGACTATGGTATCAATCTGCACCTTGAGGTCATCGATACCGGTATAGGAATGAATGCGGAAGAGGTTGAGCGTATCACTGAAGGATTCTACCAGGCTGATTCGGGACGTACCAGATCTTCGAGCGGACTGGGACTGGGTATGTCAGTCGTATCCGGATTTGTTGCAGCTCTGGGAGGCTTTTTAACAATAGAAAGCACACCGGGTGTCGGAAGCACATTTCGTATGAGTATACCCCAGAAGGTTCTGGATCCTGTAAGCTGTATGTCGGTTGAGAACAGAGAGGATCTGTGCATTGGTGCATTTCTGCACTTTGAGAAATTCGAGAATCCAAGCGTCAGGGAATACTACAATTCCATGGTCAGAAATATCGTACTTGGACTTGGTGTTCAGATGCACAGGGTTGATAATCTTGAGAATCTAAAGAAACTCGTATCCACGCTTAAGCTTACACATCTTTTTGTCGGACAGGAAGAGTACGAGGCAGATGTTGAATATATGGAGAGTATTGC
Source organism: Lachnospiraceae bacterium (assembly GCA_016286035.1). GTDB lineage: Bacteria > Bacillota > Clostridia > Lachnospirales > Lachnospiraceae > Colinaster. The sequence continues at coordinate 25,183 of JAEERY010000027.1, read as the reverse complement.
CAGTGACATCATGGTGGAGATAATCGCAAACAGCAGTTTCGAACTGCCAAAGGGTGCGAAGGCTCATATCATGGAGAAACCGTTCTATTGTTTCCCTGTTGTTGGTGTCCTCAACAGCCGTCAGGGAGACAGCAAGGTTGATGAAAAACGTCTGATGCTTAAGGGAGTTGAAGCTCTTGTAGTTGACGATGAGATCATGAACCTTCCGGTTGCATGTTCTATTCTAAACCGTTATGGGATGAGCGTTAAGACTGCCATGTCAGGCCCTGAAGCTATCGATCTTTGCAGAGAAAAGGAATATGACATTGTATTTATGGATCATATGATGCCCGGAATGGACGGTATAGAGACCATGAAGCATATAAGAGCCGAGTACAAACGTGAGAACAAGGATGTTCCTATAGTTGCTCTTACCGCCAATGCTGTCAGTACTGCAAGAGAAATGTTCATGAAGGAGGGCTTTGACGGATTTGTCAGCAAGCCCATTGAGATAGTCGAACTTGAGAGAGTTCTTGTTAAGGTCCTTCCAAGAACAATGATCGAATATGAGGATGTTTCACAACCTGAAAAAGAGGCATCCAAACCTGAAGGTAATAAAGAAGTTAAAAAAGTTATCCCTGATAAGAAGACAGATATAAAAGAAGAAAAGGATAAGTATGCTTTCCTTAAGGAGTTAAATATAGATGTGGATCAGGGACTGCATTACTGTCAGGGTGATACGGATCTGTATGATTCGCTTCTTAAACAGTTTGTGGCAGAGTCTGTGACCAAGAAGGTTGGTCTTGAAGAACACTATAAAGATAAGAGCATGTATGATTACGAGATACTTGTTCATGCGCTTAAGAGTACTTCAAAGATGATCGGTGCCATGGAACTTTCTGAGAAGGCAAAGAGCATAGAATCTAAGGTTAAGGAAGGTGCAACTGATATATCTGAAGATAGTCACAATGCGATGATGAAGCATTATTCAGATCTTATCGACAGTATCAGACAGCATATTGAAGGAGTAAAAGCACCTGAAAACAGTGAAGAAACTGCGGGTGAAGACGATATAATCGAATTTGCACCCGAGAATGGCGGTGAGAAATGATGAAAAATATAAAATCACCCCTTCTTGGAGGTGTAAAACAACAGGATGTTTTGTTTGTTGCTCTTTCGGCTATGACTTTGCCGGTCCTTTTCGGATATTACTTCATAGCAACCCTGATAGAACCGGATGCAGAGGGCGTTTTTGTAGATAATGTCATCATGATAGTCATGTTCTTTTTATGCCTGACACTGACTTTGGTAGCCGTAAAGAAGGATTGCGTCCAAAAGATCGCTCCTATCATCTCTCTTTTGATCATTGTGATGATAATACCTGAGGATGTCAGTGTGAGAGGCAGGCTTTCATATGGTGATATCACATGGTTTTTGGTCGGAGTGCTTTATATTGCTATTATCGTTGAGGGAAAGAAGAAATATGTATTCCTGACAATAGAAGCGTTAATGGCGGCTCTGATGCACTGGATCTACTATGATATTGACGAATTGGCTGAAATAGGATTTACCAAGCTTGATTATTTCAGTTCATATATCACGCTTGTTTTAGTATCTACTATGATCGTTACGATGGTCAGTTATGAGATAAACAAGCAAAAAGAGGCGCTTGAGAAGATCGAGACTCAGAAAGCTGAGATCGATGCGCTGTACAAATCACAGAACAGATTCTTCTCAAACATGTCGCACGAGATAAGAACACCTATCAATACCATCATAGGATTAAATGAGATGATCTTAAGAGAGGAGATATCCGATGAGGTTGCGGAAGATGCTGAGAACATACAGGCAGCCAGCAAGCTCCTGCTCCATCTTATAAATGACATACTTGATATGTCCAAGTTCGAATCCGGTCAGATGCAGCTGACAGAGGTGGCTTATCACCCCGGTGACATGATATCAGAAGTTGTCGGCATGCTCTGGATAAGAGCCAAAGAGAAGAAACTCGATTTTCATGTGAATATTGCTCCGGATATCCCCGGTGGCCTGATGGGCGATGATGTCAGGATCAAACAGATCCTTATAAATATGGTAGGAAATGCCATTAAGTATACAAAGGAAGGTTCTGTTACACTGTCCATCCAGTGCGGTGAGAGAAATGACAATACCGTAAATGTGATCTATTCTGTCTCTGATACCGGAATGGGTATCAAGAAAGAGGATATGCCATATCTGTTCTCTGCATTTAAGAGAGTTGATGAAGAAGCTAACAGACATATAGAAGGTACGGGACTGGGACTTGCTATCGTTAAACAGATAGTTGATATGATGAACGGTAAGATCACCGTTAACAGTGTGTATACCAAAGGCAGCACATTTGTGGTAGAGATACCGCAGGTCATCGTTGACGATGTACAGATTGGTGAATTCAATCTTGAGGCAAGACACAAGGCAAAGACTATCGAGAGATACAAGAAGAGATTTGAAGCTCCTGATGCAAAGGTCCTTGTTGTAGATGACAGTGAGTCAAATCTTTTGGTCGTATCCAAACTGTTAAGGAGTACAGGAGTTACCATCGATACAGCTTCGAGTGGTTATGAGGCTTTAAAGAAAACCCTTGATATGCATTATCATGTGATCTTTATGGATCACCTTATGCCTGAGATGGATGGTATAGAGTGTGCAAAACAGATCAAGAAGCAGACGGGTGGACGATGCAGAGAGTCTAAGATGGTCATCCTGACTGCTAATGCGGAACCCAAATATAAAGCCCTTTACGAAAAAGAAGGTTTTGATGGTTACCTGGTCAAGCCTGTCAGCGGCGATGCGCTTGAGAGGCAGTTGTTCAAGATGCTTCCTTCGGATATCGTATATTCTACGGATGACGATGATACGATAGCTCAGGAGACGATGTCATGGATGCAGTCGCATCATAAGAAACGTCATGTGGCAATAGCAACAGAGAGTGTTGCGGATCTTCCTGCAGAGATGATAGAAAAATACGGTATTGCTGTTATGCCGCATATCGTCCATACAGCTGAGGGTGAGTTTAGAGACGGTCAGGAGATCGACACAAAAGGACTTTTAGCTTATATGAGCGATGAGACACATAACGTCAGTACAAGTGCCCCGTCTGTCGATCAGCATGAGGCGTTCTTTGCAGAACTTCTCTCTTATGCAAACGATATCATATATATAGTTGTTTCAAAGAAAGTAGGTAACAGCGGATACAAACCTGCTATAGATGCGGCGGCAGCATTTGAAAATGTTTCCGTCATCGATTCGGGACATCTTTCAAGCGGTCAGGGACTCATGGTACTCGAGGCCTGTCGTATGGCTGCAGAAGGAAAGAGTGCAGTTGAGATAGTGGCCCGTCTTGAACGTATGAAGAAACACGTTCATACAAGCTTTATTGTTGACAATCTTGATTTCCTCGCAAGAGCCAGACAGGTAAGCAGAAAGACGGCGGATCTTACAAAGGCATTCTTTATGAGGCCGGTCCTTGTTTTGAAAAAAGGTAAGATGGGAGTGGGAAGCGTATATTTCGGTGCGACCCAGCGTGTATGGAAAAAATATATAGATTCTGCGCTTGCACACAATAACATAGACACGAGTATACTGTTCGTTACATATGTAGGCCTTACCACCAAAGAACTTGAGACCATAAAGAGCATGGTAGAGGAAAGAATGCATTTTGAAAATGTATATTTCCAGAAGGCATCACCTGCCATAGCGGTTAACTGTGGAGCGGGGACCTTTGGACTATTGTTTACCGAAAAATTCTAAATATGCCGATTGACATTTTGTCATAAAAAGTATAAACTACCAAATGGTGAAGCAAAGGCGCTTCGAGTATAACTCGAAGTGTCTTTTTTTGAGGATTCTTTATGTATGTAGACGATAAATTACACGAAGAATGTGGTGTGTTCGGTATCTGGGGAAGTTCTGATACCGATGCGTCAAGGGTGATATATTACGGGCTTACCGCATTGCAGCACAGAGGCCAGGAATCGGCCGGCATAGTTGTGTGTGACACACAGGGACCGATCGGAAATATCTGTGCTCATAAAGGCATGGGTCTTGTAAGTGAGGTTTTTCATAAAGAAGTCCTTGATAAACTCAGAGGTAATATCGGAATCGGACATGTGAGATATTCAACTGCGGGTGCAAGCTGTATAGAAAATGCGCAGCCTTTTTCTTTAAACTACGCAAAGGGTACTCTGGCGCTGGCTCATAACGGAAACGTTATCAATGCCACACAGATGAAAGAGGAACTTCAAAAGGAAGGTGCCGTATTCAACGGAACCTCTGATTCAGAAGTTATCGCATACAGGATAGCCAAGGAACGTATGGTAACATCTTCTATAGAAGAAGCCGTAACGAATGTGGCAAAAAACCTTAAAGGAGGTTATGCTCTTTTGGTGATGAGTCCGCAGAAGCTCGTAGGTGTGAGGGATCCTCTTGGACTTAAACCCTTATGCATAGGAAAAGTCGGCGATTCATATATACTCGCTTCAGAGAGTGCCGCGATAACTGCGGTTGACGGAGAGCTAATCAGGGATGTAGAACCCGGAGAAGTCGTTGTAATAACAAAAGAGGGAATAAGTACCAGTCTGCTTATAAAGTCAGAAAGAAAAGCACACTGCGTATTTGAGTATATTTATTTTGCAAGACTCGATTCACATATTGACGGGATAAGTGTATATGATGCAAGATTAAGGGGTGGAATGGCACTTGCTGCAAGATACCCTGTGGATGCTGACGTTGTGACGGGAGTACCTGAATCGGGACTTACTGCGGCTGTCGGTTATTCAAGTTACAGCAATATACCATTCATGCCCGCATTTTCAAAGAACAGTTATGTCGGAAGGACATTTATCAAACCGACACAGAGTGAGAGAACATCAGCAGTACATATGAAGCTCAGCATTATTGAAAGTGTTGTGAAAGATAAACGTGTTGTACTCATAGACGATTCCATAGTAAGGGGAACGACTATGGCAAACCTTATAAGGATGATGAGAAAAGCGGGGGCTAAAGAAGTGCACGTTCGTATAAGCTCTCCGCCTTTTTTGTACCCTTGTTATTATGGTACTGATGTACCTGACAACAGTGAGCTCATCGCAAATGAATGCAGTGTCGATGAGATAAAAAACCGTATAGGTGCCGATTCGTTGGCATATATGCATCTTGAGGATTTTGAACAGATGACCGGAGGCCTTCCGCTTTGCAAGGCATGTTTTGACAATGACTATCCGGTAAGTCTGTAGGATAATGAAAGGATCTTTGTTATGAACGGAGATAATTCAAAAAGAAAACTCGTTTTGGAAGACGGCTCAGTCTACATAGGTGATGGCTTTGGTGCATCGTCTGATAAGGCTGTTGAACTGGTTTTCAACACATCAATGGTCGGATACCAGGAGATTGTTTCCGATCCGTCATATACCGGTCAGGCGGTTGTTATGACATATCCTCTCATAGGTAACTATGGTATGTGTGATGAGGATTATGAGACAGCAAGACCGTCTATATCAGGACTTATAGTAAGAGAATACTGTGATGAGCCTTCAAACTTCCGTTGCACTGAGACACTGTCACAGGTAATGGAAAGATATGATATATCGGGTATAAGCGGTATAGATACAAGAAAGCTTGCAAGACATATCAGAGATTTTGGAAGCTGTAAGGCATATATAACATCAGCAGATACTGACACAGCAAAGATCGTGGATGAATTAGAGAACTGGACACCCGATAAGGACGTGGTATCAAAGGTAAGCACACCAAAACCTTATAAAGCGGGAATGATAGAGACAGATTCATCCTCTTCAAAGAGTGTACACATTGTGGCTATCGACTGCGGTATGAAGAAGAATATACTCCGTGAGATGGCAAAGAGAGGGTGCAGTATCACTGTAGTACCATGGAACACCACAGCAGACGATATAGCCAAACTTAACCCGGATGGAGTGTTCATATCAAACGGACCGGGTGATCCGCAGGATGTCACACAGACTATCCAGACTGTAAAGGATCTTATAGGTAAATATCCGATATTCGGCATATGTCTTGGACACCAGATAATCTCGCTCGCATACGGAGCAATGACATATAAACTGAAGTTTGGTCACAGGGGAGGAAACCACCCTGTCAGAAATCTTAAAACAGATAAACTGGAGATAACATCCCAGAACCATTCATACGCTGTTGCAGATTACAGCCTTGAAGGTACCGGGCTTGTTGCCACGCATATAAATCTGCTTGATAAGACGATAGAGGGCGTGGAATGTGTTAAGGATAAGGTATTCTCTGTCCAGTATCATCCAGAGAGTGCTCCGGGTCCTCAGGACAGTTCTTACCTGTTTGACTGTTTCCTTAAGAATATAGAGGAGTTTGGAGAGGAGAAGAAGCATGCCTAAGAGAACCGATATTAAGAAGATACTTGTCATAGGCTCGGGTCCGATAGTCATCGGTCAGGCGGCTGAATTCGATTATGCCGGAACGCAGGCCTGTCTTTCTCTCCGTGAAGAGGGATATGAGGTAATACTGTGTAATTCCAATCCGGCTACCATAATGACAGATGAGTCGATAGCTGACAAGGTATATATGGAGCCACTGACTCTGGAATTCATAGCAAAGATAATAAGGATGGAAAGACCTGATGCCATTTTGCCGGGAATAGGAGGCCAGACCGGTCTTAACCTTGCGATGCAGCTGGAAAAGAAGGGAATACTAAAAGAGTGCAGAGTGGAACTCTTGGGCACCAAGACTGAGAGTATAGAGAGAGCCGAGGACAGAGAGCTGTTTAAGGAACTCTGTATAAGTCTGGGTGAGCCTGTGCTCCCTTCACTGATCGCTGAAGACATGCAGGGGGGATTGGAGGCTGCAGAAAAGATCGGATATCCTGTTGTCATAAGACCTGCATTCACTCTGGGGGGTACAGGCGGCGGATTCGCATCCGATGAGACTGAATGCCGTGAGATATTAAAGAACGCACTGACACTTTCTCCTGTACATCAGGTGCTGGTTGAAAAGAGCGTAAAAGGATATAAAGAGATAGAATACGAGGTGATGAGGGATGCCAACGACACCGCTATCACTATCTGTAACATGGAAAACATCGATCCTGTAGGAATACACACCGGTGACTCTATAGTTGTCTGTCCTTCTCAGACACTGACAAACAAAGAGTATCACATGCTAAGAGACAGTGCTCTTAAGATCATAAGGGCACTTGGAATAGAAGGCGGATGTAATGTTCAGTTCGCTCTTGATCCAAAATCATTCCAGTATTATCTGATAGAGGTAAATCCGAGGGTGTCAAGGTCTTCTGCTCTTGCATCTAAAGCCAGCGGATATCCTATCGCAAGGGTTTCTGCAAAGATAAGTGTAGGAATGCGCCTTGATGAGATCAACATAGCAAACACACCTGCATCGTTTGAGCCTGCACTTGATTACGTTGTAACCAAGATGCCGAGATTCCCTTTTGATAAGTTCAATGATGCCAATAACACTCTTAGCACCCAGATGAAGGCTACGGGTGAAGTCATGAGCGTGGGCAGAACTGTTGAGGAAAGTCTGCTTAAAGCTATAAGATCGCTTGAAGTGGGTGTGTATCATCTTCATCATTCGAAATTTGATTTCAGCTATGTCACAGAACTGGAAGAATACATAAAAGAAGGAACCGATGACCGTATATATGCGATCGCTCAGCTGTTAAGACTGGGAAGTGAGCCTCATAGGATCGCGGATATAACAGGAATAGATGTGTTCTTTATCAGGAAGCTTCTTAATATCGTAAACATGGAAAAGACCCTGGTTGAAAATATCGGGGATAAAGATGTCTTATACGAAGCCAAGCGCATGGGATTCTCCGACAGGGAGATAGGCGTCCTTTGGAACATGGATGCTCACGCTGTGTTTGACTTAAGAAGAGAGCAGGGAATATTACCTGTCTACAAGATGATAGATACCTGTGCTTCTGAGTTTGAGAGTTATATACCGTATTTCTACTCAACATATGAGGAGGAAAACGAGTCACGCATATCTGATAAGAAAAAGATAATAGTTTTGGGAAGCGGCCCCATAAGGATCGGTCAGGGTGTGGAGTTTGACTATTCGACCGTTCATGCGGTAAAGACCATCAAAGCATCCGGGTATGAAGCTATAATCATAAACAATAACCCGGAGACCGTATCCACCGACTATACAACCTCCGACAAACTCTATTTTGAGCCTTTGTGCGTGGAGGATGTAATGAACATCGTTGAGATGGAAAAACCCGAAGGTGTCATAGCAATCCTTGGCGGACAGACTGCAATCAATCTCGCAGAACCGTTAAAAGAATACGGAGTTAAGATAATCGGTACAGACTGTGCAGCAATAGAAAAGGCTGAGAACAGGGATGCGTTTGAAAAGCTTTTGCTTGAGCTTGATATACCACAGCCCAGAGGTGTGGCTGTTACAAATATCGAAGACGGTGTCAAGGTTGCCGAAGAGATAGGATACCCTGTGCTGGTACGCCCGAGCTTTGTTCTTGGCGGAAGAGCCATGCAGATAGTCTCAAAGGAAGCCGATATGAGGCATTACCTGAAGACTGCCGTTGAAGTGGATGAGGATAAGCCTGTACTTGTCGATAAGTACATACGCGGTAAGGAACTCGAGGTCGATGCCATATGTGACGGAAGTGATGTGTTTGTTCCGGGAATCATGGAACTCGTTGAGAGGACAGGAGTTCATTCGGGTGACTCAATAAGCGTATATCCGACTTTCAGTATATCTGACAAGGTAAAGGGAACCATACTCACATATGCAAAGAAACTCGGTATAGGAATAGGTATCGTGGGTTTATACAACATACAGTTTATCGTTGATGAGAATGAGAATGTTTATATAATCGAGGTTAATCCAAGATCATCAAGAACTGTTCCGTTCTTATCGAAAGCCACAGGATATTCACTTGCGGATATAGCGACTCTTGTCATCCTTGGCGTGAGTCTTAAGGAGCAGGGTATATTTGAACTGTATCCTAAGGAAAGAGAAAGATGGTGTGTGAAGGCACCGGCATTCTCATTTGCGAAGCTTAAAGGAATGGATGCATATCTGTCGCCTGAGATGAAATCCACAGGTGAAGCCATAGGCTATGATGAGAGACTTCACAGAGCCATGTATAAAGCTCTTATCGCATCAGGTATCAAGCTGCAAAATTATGGTACTGTAATGGTGACTCTTGCTGATGAGGACAAGGAGGAGGCACTTCCTCTTATCAGACGATTCTATGATATGGGCTTTAATATTGAGGCTACCATAGGAACCGCCGATTTCCTTAAGGAACACGGAATAAGGACCAGAGTCCGTCATAAACTCAGTGAGGGCAGTGAGGAGATCCTTGATTCAATAAGAGCCGGATATGTGAGCTATGTTATCAACACCAGAGCTATCCTTTCAGGTATACACTATGAGGACGGTGTGGCCATAAGAAGATGTGCGATAGAGAATAATGTCACAATGTTCACATCTCTTGATACCGTAAAGGTGCTTCTTGATGTGCTTGAAGAACAGACAATAAAGGTTGCAACAATTTTTTGAAAAAATTTAAAAAAAGTTGTTGACAACAAAAAATTATGAGAGTATAGTACACACTATGAAAAGCAAAGGTGCTTTGACCAAGAGAGGTCGAAGCACCTTTTTCTTTGTAAAAAAATGCTTTAGGCAAAACGGTTTTGATTCGGGTGGCGCGGATCCGAATAGAAGACTGGATTAGAAAAGGAGGACAAAAATGGAAAAATCAATCCCTGAGCTTTTCGGAAGTCTTGTATTCAGCGATAAGATCATGAGAGAAAAACTTCCGAAAGACATGTACAAGGCACTTAGGAAGACGATCGATAATAATACCCACCTTGAGATCGATGTAGCAAACGCAGTTGCGGTTGCAATGAAGGAATGGGCTGTTGAGAACGGTGCAACACATTTCACACACTGGTTCCAGCCGATGACAGGTTACACAGCAGAGAAGCATGACAGTTTTATCTGTCCTGTAGAGAACGGCGAAGTCATCATGGACTTCTCGGGAAAAGAACTGGTAAAGGGAGAACCTGATGCATCTAGTTTTCCTTCAGGAGGAATCAGAGCCACATTTGAAGCCAGAGGATATACAGCATGGGATCCTACGAGCCCGGCATTCATAAAAGATAAGACACTTTACATTCCTACAGCATTCTGCTCATACAGCGGAGAAGCACTTGACAAGAAGACACCTCTTTTAAGATCGATGGATGCGATCAGCAAGGAAGCAGTCAAGATGCTAAAGCTTTTGGGAAAAGACGATGTGACAAATGTACTCACAACAGTCGGACCCGAACAGGAATATTTCCTCATAGACAAAGAGGATTACAAGAAGAGAAAAGACCTGATATTTACAGGAAGAACACTTCTTGGTGCACCTGCTCCTAAGGGACAGGAGATGGATGATCATTATTTCGGAAATCTCAAACCAAGGGTTGCAGCATACATGCATGACCTCGACGAGGAACTTTGGAAACTCGGAATCCCCGCAAAGACAAAGCATAACGAAGTAGCACCCAGCCAGCATGAACTTGCTCCTGTATTCGATACAACAAACGTGGCTGTAGATCATAACCAGCTTACCATGGAGATCATGAAGAAGGTTGCTGAGAAACACGGATATGTATGTCTGCTTCATGAGAAGCCTTTCGCAGGAATAAACGGTTCAGGTAAGCACAATAACTGGTCGCTCACGACCAACACCGGAGAGAACCTATTAAATCCCGGAAAGACACCTGCGGACAATACACAGTTCTTGATCTTCCTTTCAGCAGTTATCAAAGCTGTTGATGAATATGCAGATCTTTTGAGACTTTCAGTTGCATCTGCAGGAAACGATCACAGACTTGGAGCAAACGAGGCTCCTCCGGCTATCATCTCAATGTTTTTGGGTGAAGAGCTCACGGGAGTTATCGAGGCTATAGAAAAAGATGAATACTTCGGTAAGGTTGAAAAGGTACTTATGGAGACGGGAGCTCAGGTTCTTCCGCACTTTACAAAAGATACCACAGACAGAAACCGTACATCACCTTTTGCTTTCACAGGTAACAAGTTTGAGTTCAGATCTCTTGGTTCTTCAGTATCTGTTGCAGGACCGAACATCATGCTCAATACAGCAGTTGCTGAATCGCTCAGTGTATTCTATGAGGAGTTAAAGGATGTACCGAAGGATAAACTTGATGAAGCTATCCACAAACTTGTAAAGGATACGATAATCAAGCATAAGAGAGTAATATTCAACGGCAACGGTTATACACAGGAGTGGGTTGACGAGGCAGAAAAGAGAGGCTTGTTCAACTTGAAGTCAACACCCGATGCAATGGGAGCTCTTATAGCAGATAAGAACAAGAAGCTGTTTGCAAAACATCATATCTATTCTGATACAGAACTTGAGTCAAGATATGAGATACGTATAGAGAATTACACAAAGACACTTCATATCGAGGCACTCACACTTGAGGATATGGTACTTAAGCAGTTTGCACCGGCTCTTATGAGATACATAGATGAGCTTACACAGTCAGCACTTTCAAAGAAGCAGCTTGGTATCGAACCTGCTGTAGGTGCTCAGACAGAACTTATTAAGAAGCTTTCAAGCTACTACGAGGATGTCATCAAGGCAACCGAGGTCCTTTCAAAGGATGTGGCAAAGGCAGAAGCTATGGAAGCAGATATCAACCAGTGTAAGTTCTACCATGACACGGTACTTGCTGACATGGAAGAGATCAGAAAGTATGCAGACCTTGCAGAGCCTCTGATCCCTGAAGGATACTTGCCGTATCCTACATATGAACAGATGCTGTTCTACGTATAAGAATAAAAAGATTAACGCAAAGGCGCGTTCCGCAGGGAACGTGCCTTTACTTATATGAGGAGTGATTATTATGACGAGTGAAATTTTTGAAGCTATCCACAGTGAAGTGTATGGCGTATGGTTTTTGATAGGTGCCGCATTGGTATTCTGGATGCAGGCCGGATTCGCGATGTGTGAGGCGGGCTTTACAAGAGCCAAGAACTCAGGAAACATCATCATGAAAAATCTGATGGACTTTTGTATAGGAACCGTGATGTGGTTCATCTGCGGTGCATCCCTCATGCTTGGTGAAAACATGCTTGGCGGATTTGCAGGAAAGTTCTCATTTGATGTATTCAGCAGCTACAGCAATTTTGATTATTCAGGATTCGTTTTCAACCTGGTGTTCTGTGCAACAACAGCAACGATCGTATCAGGATCCATGGCTGAGAGAACAAAGTTTTCTTCTTACTGTATCTACTCAGCAGTGATCTCAGCTATCATCTATCCGATAGAAGCTCACTGGACATGGGGCGGCGGATTCCTTGCAGAGTGGGGATTCCACGATTACGCTGGTTCAAACTGTATCCACATGGTCGGCGGTATATGTGCTTTGATCGGTGCTTGGATGTTAGGACCCAGAATCGGTAAGTTTGTTAAGGACAAAGACGGTAAGATAACAAAAGTCAATGCATTCCCCGGTCACAACCTTGTTATAGCAGCACTTGGTGTATTCATTCTCTGGCTTGGCTGGTACGGATTCAACGGTGCGGCAGCAACGGATGTTGAAACACTTGGTTCGGTATTCCTTACCACAACAGTTGCTCCTGCAGTTGCAACAGTAGTATGTATGATCTTTACATGGGTTAAATACGGAAAACCTGATGTTTCAATGTGTCTGAATGCTTCACTTGCAGGTCTTGTTGCTATCACAGCTCCCTGTGACGTAACTGATTGTGCAGGCGCAGCCATCATCGGTCTGGTCGCAGGTTTACTGGTAGTCTTCGGTGTATGGTTCACAGATAACGTAGTACATGTAGACGATCCCGTCGGTGCTGTTGCGGTTCATATGTTCAACGGTATCTGGGGTACGATCGCAGTCGGACTCTTCGCTACAGAAACAGCTCCCGGATTTGCACTCGCAGGCATTGAGGAAGGTCTTTTCTACGGCGGCGGTATAGGTCAGCTGATCAAGCAGTTTGGCGGTCTTGCAGTTACTATCGCATGGACTGTTGTTACTATCATCATTACTTACACACTTATTAAGAAGTTTAACGGTTTAAGAGTTTCTGAAGAAGAAGAGATCATCGGTCTTGACAGAACAGAACATGGTCTTACAAGTGCATACGCAGGCTTCTCTATCATGGATATTTCAAACACCATGACAATGGATATCAACGAGAACACAAGTCTTGGTTCAGATGTATATGAGGAAGCGAGCGAGGCTGCAAAGGATGCGGCAGTCAAGGTTGTAAACGCACTGCCTGCAACAGGTATAAGCAAGGTCGTTATAATCTCAAGACTCTCAAGATACGACACTTTGAGAAAGGCAATGAACGAACTTGGTGTTACCGGTATGACAGTCACTCAGGTAATGGGTTGTGGCATACAGAAAGGTGCCGGAGAGAAATATCGTGGTGTTGAAGTCGATGCTACATTGCTCCCGAAGGTAAAGGTAGAAGTAGTTGTAAGCAAGATCCCGGTAGAGGCAGTTATAGAAGCTGCAAAGAAAGCTCTTTATACAGGCCATATCGGAGACGGAAAGATATTTGTATATCCTGTTGAGAAGGTTGTTAAGATCAGAACAGGAGAAGAAGATTACGATGCTTTGCAGGATGTAGAGTAAAGCAGATAAATAAAGTATACATTCACTTACAATGCCGGGCCGCGTTTGAAAGCAGCTCGGCTTGTGGTGGGTTTTATAAAAAGTTTTTTTAGGAGGATAAGCATATGTGCTCGATCATGGGATATAAGGGAAAGGGAGTTTCACTTGATGAATTCAAGGAACACTTCGACAAAACAATATCCAGAGGTCCCGATATGCAGCGTATCTTACGATACGGCGATACTGTTTTAGGTTTCGAAAGACTTGCGATCATGGGATTGACGGAAGAAGGAATGCAGCCTTTTGAACTTAATAATAATTCGTCGAAGAATGCTCTTGTATGTAACGGAGAGATATACGGATTCAGGAAGATCAAAAAAGAACTTGAGAAGGAATACACATTTGTCAGTGATTCGGATTGTGAGATACTTCTTCCTATGTACGAAAAGTATGGTACCGACATGTTTGCAATGCTTGATGCCGAGTATGCGTGCATCATATACGACGCACAAAAGGATGATCTGATAGCTGCAAGAGATCCGATAGGAATCAGACCTCTGTTCTACGGATACACCAGTGAAGGAAATATCATATTTGCCAGTGAGGCAAAGAACTTGATAGGACTTGCAAAAGAGGTAAGACCGTTCCCTCCGGGACATTACTATGCTGACGGAGAGTTTGTTCTTTACAGGGATATGACAAAGGTAGATGAGGTGATAAGCGATGATATCGAGGTCGTATGTAAGAACATCCACGATAAGCTCGTTTCGGGTATCGAAAAAAGACTTGATGCCGATGCGCCTTTGGGATTCTTGTTAAGCGGAGGCCTTGACAGTTCGCTTGTCTGTGCGGTATCTGCAAAGATACTAAAGAAACCTATAAGGACATTTGCCATAGGTATGAACACTGATGCGATCGATCTTAAGTATGCAAAGGAAGTTGCTGATTATCTTAAAAGTGATCATCAGGAGATAATCATAACAAAGGATGATGTCATCGAATCTTTGGAAGAGGTCATCTCGATCCTTGGTACATACGATATCACAACGATAAGAGCCAGCATGGGAATGTATCTTATCTGTAAAGCAATACATAAGCAGACCGATATCAGAGTTTTAATGACCGGTGAGATATCAGACGAGCTCTTCGGATACAAGTACACCGACTTTGCTCCTGATGCTGTTTCCTTTCAGGAAGAAGCTGCAAAGAGGATAAGAGAGCTGTATATGTACGATGTGCTGAGAGCAGACAGATGTATTTCATCAAACTCAATGGAAGCAAGAGTACCTTTCGGTGATCTGGGCTTTGTCAAATATGTTATGAGCATAGATCCCGAGATGAAGATGAATAAGTATAACAAAGGCAAGTATCTGCTCAGACATGCATTTGAAGGTGATTATCTGCCTTATGACATACTTATGAGAGAAAAGGCAGCCTTTTCGGATGCGGTAGGTCATTCAATGGTCGATCACTTAAAAGATTATGCTCAGGAAAAATACAGCGATGAAGAGTTTGAAAAGCTTTCTGCGAAGTATGATTTTGCAAAACCCTTCACAAAGGAATCACTGCTTTACAGAGAGATATTTGAGAAATTCTATCCCGGACAGGCACAGATGATCGTGGATTTCTGGATGCCAAACAAAGAATGGGAAGGATGCAACGTAAACGATCCTTCAGCCAGAGTACTTTCAAACTACGGTGCAAGTGGAGAATGATATGGTTAAATATGTATTTGTTACCGGAGGCGTTGTCTCCGGACTGGGAAAAGGAATAACGGCGGCTTCTTTGGGAAGACTAATGAAGGCCAGAGGGTATCATGTGACCATGCAGAAGTTCGATCCATATATAAATGTGGATCCGGGTACCATGAATCCCATACAGCATGGTGAAGTCTTCGTAACGGACGACGGAACTGAGACAGACCTTGATCTGGGACATTATGAGAGATTCATAAACGAGAGCCTTGATCATAACTCGAATGTGACAACGGGTAAGATCTACTGGTCAGTCTTAAATAAGGAAAGACACGGTGATTACGGCGGAGGAACCGTTCAGGTCATACCTCATATCACAAATGAGATAAAGGACAGGATACATAAAGGAAGCGGTGATAAGACAACGATCTCCATCATCGAGATAGGCGGAACGGTCGGAGATATTGAAAGCCAGCCTTTCCTGGAAGCGATAAGACAGTTCCAGGCTGAGGTTGGAAGAGAAAACGCGATAATCATCCAGGTAACGCTTATCCCATATCTGAAGGCATCGGGCGAGATGAAGACAAAACCCACACAGATGAGTGTGAAGAGTCTGCAGAGCATGGGTATATGGCCGGACATCCTGGTATGTCGTTCGGACTATCCGATAGACGATCACATGAGAGAAAAGATAGCACTTTTCTGTAACGTAAAAAAAGAGCATGTTCTTCAGAATCTTGACGCTCCTTCGCTTTATGAAGTCCCGCTGATGCTGGAAGACGAACACCTGGCACAGGCTGTGTGTGAATGCCTGAAACTTGATTGTCCTGAACCGGATCTGACACAGTGGAAGAAGATGGTCGATGATTTCCACAATCCAAAGACAGATGTGACTATCGCTCTGGTAGGAAAATATGTGGAACTGCACGATGCATACTTAAGCGTTGTTGAAGCTTTAAAGCACGGCGGTATAGCAAACCATGCCGAAGTGAATATCAAATGGATAGATTCCGAGACACTCAACAGATCAAATGCAGATGAGATATTCTCGGATGTTAACGGAATACTTGTTCCCGGTGGCTTCGGACACAGGGGAACCGAAGGTAAGATCCTCGCAGCACAGTATGCGAGAGAGCACAAGCTTCCATACTTGGGACTATGTCTTGGCATGCAACTGGCCATAGTCGAATTTGCAAAGAATGTATGTAAGCTTGAGGATGCGGACAGCACCGAGTTTACGCCGGATACAAAGAATCCTGTCATATGTATACTGCCCGATAAAGAAGGGCTTGAGGATATAGGAGGAACATTAAGACTCGGAGCATATCCCTGCAGGTTAAAGGAAGGAACGATCGCTCATAAACTTTATGATAAGACAGATATAAGCGAGAGACACAGACACAGGTACGAGGTCAACAATGACTACAGAGATGTTTTGACAGGAAACGGAATGATCCTGTCGGGTACCTCGCCGGACGGACACATAGTTGAGATGATAGAGCTTAAGGATCATCCGTTTTTCGTAGCCACACAGGCCCATCCGGAGTTCAAATCCCGTCCGGATGAACCACATCCGCTGTTTAAAGGACTTATCGAAGCAGCCTTGATCTGGAAGGAAGCAAGGTAACAGAAAGGAAGAAATATATATGCAAGTATCAAACACTTTATATGATTCACAATTCGAACATGATAACTGCGGTATAGGCGCTGTTATCAATATCCATGGAAAAAAGAGTCATGCCATAGTAGACGATGCATTAAAGATCGTTGAAAATCTGGAGCACCGTGCAGGAAAAGACGGAGAAGGAAAGACCGGTGACGGTGTAGGCATACTCACACAGATCCCTCATAAATATTTTAAGAAAATATGTTCAAACCTTGGCATTGAAATAGGCGAAGAGAGAGAGTACGGTGTCGGAATGTTCTTCTTCCCCCAGAACGAACTCAAAAGAAGTCAGGCCATGAAGATGTTTGAGGTTATAGTGGAAAAGGAAGGTTTAAGCTTTTTAGGCTGGAGAGAGGTACCTGTATTTGACAAGGTACTCGGCCAGAAGGCTTTAGAGAGCTGTCCCTACATATATCAGGCATTTATCAAAAGACCTGCAGCTATTACGGATGACCTGGCTTTTGACAGAAAGCTTTATATCGTAAGAAGAGTATTTGAGCAGAGTAACGAGAATACATATGTGCCTTCTCTTTCAGGAAGGACGATAGTTTATAAAGGCATGTTTTTGGTAAGCCAGTTAAGGACATTCTTTGCAGATCTTCAGGACAAGGATTATGAATCTGCCATAGCACTTGTCCATTCGAGATTCTCTACAAATACAAATCCAAGCTGGCTGAGAGCTCATCCCAACAGGCTTGTAGTACATAACGGTGAGATTAACACGATCAAGGGTAATGTCGATAAGATGCTGGCAAGAGAAGAGACCATAGCAACAAGTCTTTTTACACCAGAGGATCTTACAAAGGTGCTTCCCATCATCTCTGCTGAGGGTTCAGATTCGGCAATGCTTGACAATGCACTTGAGTTCATGATCATGGGAGGTATGGATCCTGCTCTTGCAGCGATGGTGCTCATACCCGAGCCCTGGGAGCACAATGATACCATTTCACAGGAGGAGAGAGACTTCTACCAGTACTATGCTACCATGATGGAGCCCTGGGACGGTCCCGCATCAGTTCTGTTCTCGGACGGTGATGTTATGGGAGCCATCCTTGACAGGAACGGCCTTCGTCCTTCGAGATACTATGTGATGGATGACGGCAGAGTTATCATCTCATCCGAGGTAGGATCATTAAAGGTTGATGAAAAGCATATCTTAAAGAAAGAGAGACTTCATCCCGGCAAGATGCTTCTTGTTGATACAAAGCAGGGGGCAGTCATTCTGGATAACGAGTTAAAGGAGAGATATGCCAGCCGCGAGCCGTATGGTGAGTGGCTTGATTCCAATCTCATCAATCTTCAGGATATAAAGATACCGAATGAGAAGATAAAGGAATACACTCCCGAAGAGCTCATAAGACTTCAGAAAGCATTCGGTTACACATATGAGGATTACAAGGAACAGATATGCAACATGGCACTTAACGGCAGTGAGCATATAGGTTCTATGGGTATAGATACTCCCATAGCAGTTCTGTCAAAGGAGTATCAGCCGCTGTTCTATTACTTTAAGCAGCTTTTTGCGCAGGTTACCAATCCTCCGATCGATGCGGTAAGAGAAAAGATAGTAACAGCCACAACCATATATGTTGGCAAGAACGGAAATCTGCTTGAGGAAAAACCGGAGAACTGTGAGGTATTAAAGATCAAGAATCCCATCCTTTCAGATCTTGATCTTCTCAAGATATCACAGCTTAATAAGCCTGGACTCAAGGTAGAGAAGGTTTCGATGCTCTTCTATAAGAGCACTCCTTTGGAGAGAGCCATCGATCATCTCTGTGTTGAGGTTGACAGAGCCTACAAAGCAGGTGCGACCATACTGATCCTTTCAGACAGAGGTGTTGATGAGAACCATGTGGCAATACCTTCACTTTTAGCTGTGGCAGCAGTGCATAACCACCTTGTAAGGACAAAGAAATGCACGGCAATGAGTCTTATACTTGAATCCGGTGAACCCAGAGAGGTTCATCACTTCGCAACACTTTTGGGATACGGTGCGAGTGCAGTCAATCCGTATCTGGCTCATGCATCGGTTTCACGTCTCATTGAAGAGGGTATCCTGGATAAGGATTACTATGCTGCATGCAAGGATTATGATACAGCAGTTATACAGGGCATCGTCAAGATCGCATCGAAGATGGGTATATCAACGATACAGTCATACAGAGGCAGCAGGATCTTTGAAGCTGTAGGTATATCTGAAAGTGTCATAGACAGATACTTTACCGGAACCGTTTCAAGGATCGGCGGAATAACCATAGAGGATATCGCAGCAAATACTGACAGACAGCACAGCAAGGCATTTGATCCTCTGGGACTGACAACAGACATGACGATAGACTCTGTGGGACGTCACAAAATGCGTTCACAGGGTGAGACTCACAGATATAATCCAAAGACGATACATATGCTGCAGATGGCTACCAGAGAAGGAGATTACTCAAAGTTCAAGCAGTATACGCAGATGATAGACGGTGAAGAGACCGGATACATAAGAAGCCTCATGGATTTTGCATATCCCGAAAAAGGCGTATCCATAGATGAGGTTGAAAGCGTTGATGAGATTGTAAAGAGATTCAAGACAGGTGCGATGTCATACGGTTCTATCTCGGAAGAAGCTCATGAAGCTCTGGCGATCGCCATGAACAGACTTCACGGCAAATCAAACAGCGGTGAGGGCGGTGAGAGTGATGAACGTCTTGAGAGTGCAGGAACCGATCATGACAGGAGCTCGGCAATAAAGCAGGTTGCAAGCGGACGTTTCGGTGTAACGAGCAGATACCTTGTCAGTGCCCGCGAGATTCAGATAAAGATGGCTCAGGGAGCAAAGCCCGGTGAAGGCGGACACCTTCCGGGTAAAAAGGTTTATCCCTGGATCGCAAAGACCAGACATTCAACACCCGGTGTAAGTCTCATATCTCCTCCGCCTCATCACGATATATATTCGATCGAGGATCTGGCTCAGCTGATATATGACCTTAAGAATGCAAACAAAAATGCAAGGATATCCGTAAAACTCGTATCCGAGGCAGGTGTCGGTACAATAGCTGCAGGTGTAGCAAAAGCAGGTGCCGGAGTCATCCTTATCTCGGGGTATGACGGAGGAACGGGTGCTGCACCGTTAAGTTCGATCCACAATGCCGGACTTCCGTGGGAGCTCGGACTTGCTGAGACTCATCAGACACTTAAGTTAAACGGTTTAAGGAGCAGAGTTGTTATAGAAACTGACGGTAAGCTCATGAGCGGCAGGGATGTAGCGATTGCAGCGATCCTCGGAGCCGAGGAATTCGGATTTGCTACAGCTCCACTGGTTACACTAGGCTGTGTGATGATGAGGGTTTGTAACCTTGACACATGTCCGATGGGTGTTGCCACACAGAATCCCGAACTCAGAAAGAGATTTATAGGTAAGCCCGAATATGTTGAGAACTTCATGCGTTTTATCGCTGAAGAACTCAGAGAATATATGGCTAAGCTTGGTGTTAAAACAGTGGATGAGCTTGTCGGAAGAACAGATCTCATAAAGAGAAAAGATTCTCTTGAGGGAGTTGAAGCCAAGATAAAACTCGACAGGATAATAACAGGCGAGCCATCAGGCAATAACATATTTGATCCAAAAGCCCTTTATGATTTTGAACTTTCAGGAAAGAAAGATCAGCAGCTGATGGATAACGACAGATCCTTAATGGATGCCATAAAGAGCGGAAAGAAAGCTAAATGCAGTATAGAAGTCGGAAACGTGGACAGGGCTTTCGGTACTCTTATAGGTGCGGAGATCACAAGACAGCATCATACCGGACTTAAGGAAGATACCATCACAATAGACTGTAAGGGTGCCGGCGGACAGAGTTTCGGTGCATTCATACCTGCAGGTCTCACACTTGATCTTACCGGAGACAGTAACGACTACTTCGGTAAGGGATTATCGGGAGGTAAGCTGATAGTCAAGGCACCGTCAGATGCGGCATATGATGCCGAGAACAACATCATCGTCGGAAATGTGGCCCTTTACGGAGCAACATCTGGCGAGGCATATATCGCCGGCATGGCAGGTGAGAGATTCTGTGTAAGGAATTCCGGTGCCAAGACTGTTGTTGAAGGTGTCGGAGAGCACGGATGCGAATATATGACCGGTGGTGTTGCGGTAATCCTCGGTACTACGGGAAAGAACTTTGCGGCAGGTATGAGCGGAGGTATCGCTTATGTACTGGATGAGCATAACACACTATACAGAAACCTTAATAAAGAGATGGTCCTAATGGAGAAGGTTGAGCACAAGGCAGACAAGGAAGAACTTAGAAATCTCCTTGAGAAGCATGTGGCCTATACAGGTTCGATAAAAGCAAAGACCGTACTTGATGATTTTGACGGATATCTTGCCAAGTTTAAAAAGATAATCCCTGCTGATTACAAGAGGATAATGCAGTATACAGAGGAATTCATTGAGCAGGGCATGAGTCTTGAGGATGCACAGATCGATGCCTTCTATGCAGCAACATCGAAGGGAGGTGACAGATAATGGGAAAGCCAACCGGATTTTTGGATTATAAGAGAAAAGACAGTATAACGATACCTGAAAAGGAAAGGATCAAAAACTTTGAAGAGTTTCATACAGCACTTCCGAAAGAAGATCAGATGATCCAGGGTGCAAGATGTATGGACTGCGGCATACCTTTCTGTCAGGCAGGTGTCATGATATCGGGAATGGCCAGCGGATGTCCCCTTCACAATCTGGTCCCTGAGACCAACGAACTTGTTCATAAGGGTAACTGGGAGCAGGCATACATAAGACTTTCCAAAACTCACAGTTTTCCTGAGTTCACATCAAGAGTATGTCCGGCTTTATGTGAGGCTGCATGTACCTGTGGACTTCATACCGAGCCTGTCGCAACAAAGGACAATGAGAGAGCGATTATCGATTATGCATATGAGCACGGACTTGTTACGGAAGAAATACCGAAGGTTCGCACAGGAAAGAAAGTAGCTGTTATAGGAAGCGGTCCTTCAGGCCTTGCTACGGCTCAGCTCTTGAACAGAAGAGGACACAGTGTCACGGTCTTTGAAAGAAGTGACAGACCCGGCGGACTGTTAAGATATGGTATACCAAACATGAAGCTTGACAAGCGCTCCATAGATAGAAGGATAGATCTTATGGAGAAGGCCGGTATCGAGTTTAAGTGCTCTGTCAATGTCGGCAAAGACATAACCGCAGAAGAGATTCTTAAGGAATATGACAGAGTTGTACTGTGCTGCGGTGCATCAAACCCCAGAGACATAAAGGCTCCCGGAAGGGATGCCAAAGGCATATACTTTGCTGTTGATTTCTTAAAGGAAGTCAGCAAAAAACTGATGGACAATGATTATGACAGTAACAGTGTGATTACTGCGGATGATTTCAGTTTCGGTTCACTTAAGGGTAAGAGAGTGATAGTCATAGGTGGCGGTGACACAGGAAATGACTGCGTGGGTACAAGTATAAGACTCGGTGCCGCAGATGTCACTCAGATAGAGATGATGCCTCCTGCTCCGAACGAGAGAGCCGTAAACAACCCGTGGCCCGAATGGCCCAAGGTCATAAAGACGGATTACGGTCAGGAGGAAGCAATATACTGTTACGGAAAAGATCCCAGGATATTCAAGACCACTGTTACGGAATTCTTAAAGAATTCAAAAGGCCATCTTAAGGGTGTAAAAACTGTCGAACTGGAAAGCAAGTTTGACAAGGAGACCAAGAGATTTAACATGGTTCCCGTTGAGGGTACAGAGAAAGAACTTAAGGCTGATCTGGTACTCATTGCAGCGGGATTTCTGGGAAGCGAGTCTTATGTTACGCAGCAGTTTAAGGTGGACTGCAACGCGCGTACCAACGTGTCAACAGCGGAGGGTTCGCATAAGACATCCCGTGAGAATATATTTACTGCAGGCGACATGCACAGAGGACAGTCTCTTGTTGTGTGGGCGATAGCGGAAGGCCGCGAGGCGGCAAGAGAGGTTGATGAATCCCTTATGGGATATTCAAACCTTTGATAACAAGCCTATAAAATACTTGCATATAGGGTTGTCCTGGTGTATAACATTGTTTGTGAACACATGGGACAAAGGCGTCTTAAAAGAGATGTGCATGCATCTCTTTTGGGGCGCTATATTTTTTTGGAGGAAATATGTTAAAGATCAATGAAGATTATCTGAAATTAAGAGGCAGTTATCTGTTTTCGGATATAGCAAAGAAAGTTAAAAAGTTTGAAAGCGAGAATCCCGAAAAGAAGATCATAAGACTGGGAATAGGAGATGTGACACTGCCGCTTGCACCTGCTATCATAGAGACACTTCACAGATCTGTTGATGAGATGGGTGTAAAGGAGACTTTCAGAGGTTATGCTCCCGATCTCGGATATGAATTTTTGAGAAATACCATAGTTGAGAACGATTACAAGGCTCGCGGATGTGAGATATATCCCGATGAGATATTTGTTTCGGACGGAGCGAAATCAGACTCGGGAAATATTCAGGAGATATTCTCAAAAGACAACGTGATAGCTGTATGTGATCCCGTATATCCCGTATACGTTGATTCAAATGTAATGGCTGGCAGAACCGGAAGTTTTGATGAACTGAACGGACAGTGGAGCGACGTGGTATATATGCCATGTACGGCTGAGAACGGTTTTTGTCCTGAGATACCTGACAGACAAGCCGATATAATATATCTTTGTTTCCCAAACAACCCTACCGGTGAAGTTATAAGTAAAGACAGGCTTCAGGAGTGGGTAGACCATGCAAACAGAACAGGCTCCGTGATCATATATGATGCAGCATATGAAGCATACATCTCTGAGGATAACATACCTCACAGCATATATGAATGTGAAGGGGCAAGGACCTGTGCCATAGAGCTCAGATCATTTTCTAAGAATGCCGGATTCACGGGACTCAGATTAGGCTTTGCCGTTGTGCCCAAGGACCTTGTTGTTGGAGGAACAAAACTCAATTCCCTCTGGGCAAGAAGACACGGTACCAAATATAACGGTGCACCCTACATAGTACAGAGAGCAGGTGAGGCAGTCTACTCCGAGGCAGGAAAGAAACAGATAAAAGAACAGATAGCCTACTACATGGCAAACGCATCATATATATTCAACGGTCTTAAGGATGCCGGATATGAAGTTTACGGAGGAACAAACTCGCCTTATATCTGGCTTAAGACACCGAATGAAATGAGCAGCTGGGAATTCTTTGATACACTGCTTGATAAGGCAGCAGTCGTTGGTACTCCCGGAGTCGGTTTCGGACCTCACGGTGAAGGATATTTCAGACTGACAGCATTCGGTGACAAGGATGCGACAAAAGAAGCCGTCATGAGAATAACAAAGATCTAAAAAAGGCTTTGAAAAAAATAAAAAAGTACTTGCACATGATAAATGTGTAATGTATAATACCGTTTGGACAAAGGCGTCTTGAAGGGAATGCGATCGCATCCCCTTTAAGGTGCTATTTTTTTATATGCAAGTAGAGTTTATAGGAGGAAAAAAAGATGTCATATGTTGATGAGGTTCTGGATCTTGTCCAGAAGAGAGATGCTAGTCAGCCTGAGTTTATCCAAGCAGTAACAGAGGTGCTTAATTCACTCAGACCTGTTATAGAGCAGGACGAGGAGAAGTATAGAAAGCTTGCTATCCTTGAGAGAATTACCGAGCCTGATCGTCAGATCATGTTCAGAGTTCCGTGGGTAGATGATAACGGAAATGTACAGGTTAACAGAGGTTTCCGTGTACAGTTCAATAATGCCATTGGTCCTTACAAGGGAGGTTTAAGACTTCATCCTTCAGTAAACCTTGGTATCATTAAGTTCCTTGGATTCGAGCAGATCTTCAAGAACAGTCTTACAACACTTCCCATCGGCGGTGGTAAGGGTGGTTCAGACTTCGATCCCAAGGGTAAGTCTGATAACGAGATAATGAAGTTCTGCCAGAGCTTTATGACAGAACTTTCAAAATACATCGGAGCTGACGAGGACGTTCCTGCAGGTGATATCGGAACAGGTGCTCGTGAGATCGGTTTCATGTTTGGTCAGTACAAGAGGATCAAAGGTCTTTACGAAGGCGTTCTTACAGGTAAGGGACTTACATACGGCGGTTCACTTGCTCGTACAGAAGCTACAGGTT
>JAEERY010000026.1 GCA_016286035.1 Lachnospiraceae bacterium | reverse complement strand
GCTCTACGACAAGAACAAGTCGCAAAAACGATCACAGCCTGCATAACTGGTCATTCTATAGGCTTTCTCAATACATAGAGTATAAAGCCGGGCTTGCAGGAATCAAGGTTGAGTATGTAGACCCGTCATACACCAGCCAGACATGTCCTGTCTGCGGACGTATGCATCATGCCAATGACAGGAACTATACCTGCAAATGTGGATTCCACATACACAGGGACTTGCTTGGAGCCATGAACATCTGCAACTCAACTGAGTATGCCGGCGATAGAGATATCAGGCATACTGCGTAGGGAACTAAATGTTCTGCCCTGCGATGGGTAATGGCATACCCATACCTTGCACTGCGACCTACCGGAAACGGACTGGTCAGCCACTATGTAGTGGCAGGTAGCAGGAATCCCACGACTTCAGTCGTGTGGAGTGTCAACTCGTCTGTTTTATCAGCATCATCGGTATTCTCCGGTGACAGACCTGTGAATATCACAGTCTCACCTTCCGATACGATTCCTATCTTTTCGGTACCGTTTTCTATTGTCTTTGTTTCAACGCCTCCTTCTTTGACATATAGTTCAGTCTTTTTCCCCGTACCTTCATCGCTTACAGTGACAGTAAATACGGTTCCGCGTACAGCCATTGTCGCATTCGGTGTACATACATGAAAGCTCTCATCATTTCCAAGCTTATTATCCAAACCTATCGGAGTGCATCCCTCTTTAAGCAGGATCTTTGTTTTTGTTTTTCCTGCCTTACCTGATGCTTCCACATTAAACTCTGTATTATCAGTGGCATAAAGATGCTTATCCATATCGATCAAAAGCGTCATATCGCTTTCTTTACCCACTCTGACCTTATCTCCGGATATCAGCTGCATTCCTTTTTGACACTCCACACGACTAAAGTCGTGTGGAGTGTCAACCCTTTTCAACCGGACGATTAAGACTTATCCACATCAAGATACCTTAACATACGTCAGTCAAACATCGGCAAGATCTTTGTTTCAATAAATTCAACTCTGTCAAAGATCCTGGGTTTAAACGTTCCCGTCATACCCACCGATACATTCTTATCTCTGTTCACATAGATTATGTTTCCGCTGTCACCTATGGCAGCATATACCTGCCTGTCATCGTATGGCTTGTACCACAGGTACCCATAGTTCATAAAACCGAATCTCTCACCAAGCTTTATGTGCGGTGTCAGCATAACTTTCATGTATTCTTCAGATATGATCCTTCTACCGTTATACATGCCTCCATTAAGCACCATAGTACCGATCACAGCCATATCTCTTGCCGACATGCATAACCCCCAGCCGGCGGTAACATTGCCCTGAGGATCAGAATACCACTCATATTTTCTGGGATTCTTGTTCATGAAAAAGTCAAACTGATCTTCTTTTGAACTGTCACCGTGTATTATACGCTTTGGAAGCCCCAACGGCTCAAACAGACTATCATTGGCAAGATCGATGCATTTTTCTCCGGTCGCTCTCTCGATTATTCCTGCCAGGATCTGAATGCCAAGCGTGGCATACCTGAATTCTCCTGTGATCCCGTTTCGACCGCCTAAATAATCAAGTATCGCAAGAGTCCAGTCATCTGAAGTACACACCTTTTTCCAGGGCTCCGACTTTCCTTTATACGGGGCTGTCATTGTGATAAGATGCTTAACGGTCACATCATATATGGTCTTCTCTCCTCTTTTTACCTGATAATCGGGAAAGAAATCAATGACCTTTTGTTCAACCCCAACCAATCCTTTGTCAATCGCAATACCCGCAAGTAAAGCCATCACACCTTTTGTCACGGAATTGACATTCACCGCATCTTCAGTCTTATATGAATGCCAGTTTTCATCATATACCGTATCACCATCCTTTATGGCATAGATCTGACAAATATTGCTTTCGTTCCCTTTGCTTTGTGAAACAAATCTGTAGAATTCTTCTCTGTTCATTTAAGCCTCCTCATATCAATGATTTGGACGTCCAATTAAAAGGCTAAACGAATTAAAAATTAATTTCAAGAAAAATCTTTAATATATTTTTATGTATTATTTTCTTTCAAAAAACAAACATATTTATACGTCTGAGAAATTAAAAAGGCAAAAGCTTTTGACGCCTTTGCCTTTTCTCATACTATCACACCCTCATATGATTTGTATATATTTTTTATCAGATCTTAAAGAATTCCAGATCCTCATCAAGCTTCTCAGCCACAGATCTCAATTCCTGAGCACTGTTTGCAAGAACATGGAAATTAGCACTCATCTCTTCCATTGATGCTGAGGTTTCCTGAGTGGAAGCAGCATTCTCTTCTGAAATGGACGACAGCTGATTTACCGATTCCAGGATAACCATCTTTGATGCATCACACTCCTGTGTAAGTGCCGATATGTTATTAACTCCTTCGATTGTGCTGTTTATACTGCTTATGAGCGTATTTATCTTATCAACAGTATCATTCAATACCTTTGTTACATTATTACCTATACTGTTAACTTCTTCAGCCTTTTCACGTGCCTTGCCTGCCTGATCGAGCAGTTCCTTCATTTCCTGTCTGATCTCATCGGCAGTATTTGATGATTCTTTTGCAAGATTTCCTATCTCTTCGGCTACAACCGCGAAGCCTCTTCCAGCTTCTCCTGCTCTTGCTGCCTCGATCGAAGCATTTAGTGCTAAAAGATTTGTCTGATCAGCGATAGACGTGATACCGTCAACCTTCTGATTTACATTTATAACTGCCTGGTTAGTCTCTTCCATGGTCGTACCGATCTCTGATACGGCAGCACCCATGCAGTTCATATTTTCAGAAAGCTGTGACAGCGCCTTTGCAGATTCCTTTGATACGGTATTGATCTCATCTGAAGATATTGCAAGTGTCGTTGCATTTTCAGCAACCGTATGAATAGCCTCTGAAAGCATATCCAGATTATCAGTCATCTTTTCAATGGACTCATTCTGTTCCATGGCACCTCTTGCCAGTTCCTGAGCCGCGATAGATACTCCTTCAGTGGTATCTCTTATCTGAGAAGATGTTTCGGATAATTCTGCCGAATGACTTCTTACGGTATTTGCTATGTTCTTTATATCATTTATAACGTTTGTCAGTACATCTACGAGTGAGTTGGAATTTTGTATCATTTCACCCAGCTCATCTCCTCTGTCCTTCATGATATCCGTCTTTTTAAACTCTCCGATAGAAAGATCATTGATAAGAGAATTTATGGTGATGACTGCAGTTACAAGACGATTTGCTACACAGTAGACTATCACAAGTGTGATAAGGATTATCACGATACCGATGATCAACACGGAAAGAATACTGGCTTTAATGGTCTTATCCATCTCAGCAGTAGGTTTTCCTGCAAATGCCATACCTATTACTTTTCCATTCTCATCCTTGATAGGTGAGTATGCAACGCAATATTCTGCTCCTGCAACATCAGTACTTTCAGATGTATATGACTGTCCTTTATTAATGACAGCTTCAACTACTTCGGGAGATGCTTTTGTACCTATCGGACGGGAACCGTCAGACTTTACAACAGAAGTTGAAACTCTGGTATCTCCTTCAAATCTGGTAAAATCAAAGCCTGTAACACTTTTATACTGATCTTCCAGTTCATTCTCTTCCCAGACTTTATCGGAACCAACAATCTCGGTTCTGTACATTTCAGCCGATGCCATCAGACCTTCGAGTGCCTGTTCCATCATTCCTGACCTTAGTCTTGTTGAGATTACGATCAGTAAAACCACACCGATTATAAGAACCGGCAATGCGGACATAAGTAACAACTGTCCTTTAACAGACAGCGTCTTCTTCTTATTCATATCTGTTCACTCCTTTAATATACTGTGATACAAAGACACAGTCCTTCATTGTTTGATTTCAAAATGTTTGACTTCAAACAATAAAATTATACATTTTTTGATTTTATAATGCAGTATATTAATGACAGCAACATCGACATTGTCATATAATTATTATGATCCTGATAACAATATATGCGAATGAGGATTTAGGAATGAAGCTGTTATATGATGCGCATCTGGCTTTCAGAAAAAACATCTCCCCCAAATTGCTGAAGTACGGTTTAAAGTCCGGGAACCACAGAATCCTGCTCTATGTTTCAAATCATCCCGGCTGTCTTCAAAAAGATATCGCCGAAAACTGTGATGTTGAGACATCCACTCTTTCAACCGTTCTATCAAATATGGAAAAAAAAGGATTGATCGTAAGAAAACGTTTTGAAAACAACAACAGATCTTATGCCATTTATGTGACGGAAAGCGGGCAAAAGATCTCAGAGGATTCTTTGAAACATCTTATCGATTCATCAGAAGTAGCTCTCAAGGGGTTTTCGCCAAAAGAAGCCGAAGAATTCAGATCATACTTAAAGAGAATAATAAAGAATTTAAAAGAATCAAATAAAAATCTGTAAAGGAGCACATATGTGCTCCTTTATCTATATCCATTGCCATCACACAAAAATCCGCAAACCCTTTGTTATGTAAGGTTTGCGGAACCAATTTAGTAGTAGCGAGAGGGGGATTTGAATTTGATAGTTCCTATGAAACACTGTAAACAAGAGGCTAAGCTATCGTCAATTTGTTTTATTCCCCATAGTGTCCCCCAAATAACGGCTTGAACACAACCCATTTATTATCCTTATATTAGGATTTCTTTTGAATCCATTCATTGCATAATCGTTCTACACTTTGAAAGTCCAAACTATTCTGAACAACCTTTTCATTACTTCCATACTTCTTTTTATTATATAATATCCTCGCATTTTTTATAATCTTATCTTCATTCTTACGTATAAACTCAAGCTCGCTCCAAATAAGTTCTTTGTATCTCCGATCTTGTTCATTATTTACATCATATTCTACTAGTTCACTTTCCGGAACTGGAATCATTGTACCGATCTGGAGCGTTCCTTTAAGTTCTGCTTTATCTCCTTCACCCTCAGTTATTCTTATAACTATTAATGAACTCTTTCGAATAGTTTTCTTACCATCTGTATAAATGTAATCATGTTTATCTTTTGGTGATGATAATGGAATATAATATTTGAATCCATTTATTTCAATAACTGCTCCCAAATACTTTCTTGTATGAATACGTTCATCTTCTTTATTTGAGTAAACCCTAGGGAAGCTTTCCCTAATAAATCTAATGTATTCATCGGTTATTCCATATAATCTCATGTTTTCTCCATAATATATGAGAGGAGAATCTCTTCTCCTCTCATCTTCCACTTATTGGTAGGAATCTCCAGTTGTTAAACCCTCCACTTAAACGGCAGGAGCTCTCCGGTTGTTAAACCCTCCACTTTATGGCAGGAGCTCTCCAGTTACTTATATTTTAATGCATTAGTTACCAAAATACAATACTTGCTACTAACTATTTTAATCGTACTGGTAAATACTTAAGAAATCCTTGGCCATGTCCCTGAGCACGCCCATATGACGACTCGCTGTTGTTTCGTCTCCAAGGCTATACTTTTCAAAGATTTGATCAGCATGCTTATCACCTGGCGTATTATCTGCTGGATTCTTTTCGTAATAATCAACAGCTTCTTTATATGCACTATTATATCTTGCCAGGAAATCCTGCTCATCCGGTTTATCATACAGATAATTCACCAAGTTATCCAGATCATCAGTGCCCATGAATTGACCGATGCCCTCTTTATCATTTAATAATGCTTTTACTTCAGCCTTTAATGCCGTATAATCTTTCCATATGGCGAAGGTGGTTATTAAGGCATATGCAGCCTCTCCTTCCGTTACTGCAAAGGATACGGTGTTGGGATTGTTGTCCTTGTCCTGAAGGACTTGTATATTATCGCCGTCTGTAACCTTTACTACAGAAATAGAACTTCCATCTCTTAAATTCTCAGGTAAACCGACCGTCATTTCTGCGGTACCCTGGCTGTTCTACTGAGCGAGAGCTTGTGCAGCAACTCTTATTTCATACAAATGGTCATCCGCATCAGTCCAATTTCCAAATCCATTATTTGCAAAATACTGGTCCATGATTTCTATTCTTTCAGCTATGCTTGCGTTAACCCAGTTAGAATCAGCTCTAGTCTAAACTGCTTATTACCACTTTTTGATTCAGATTGTATTGTAATATCTCTGTTTGACATAGTTATATCCATTCGCCTTAACAGTTATATGTCATTGAAACCACTTCTTGTTATTTAATAGTTTTCAGCTTTATTTGATTTATGATAATTAACCAATTCTCCAAAATAATATAGGGAAGTTTCCTTCCCTATATTATATATTAAGTCACATAAAATGGCATTGTGTTGTTTTTCTTTGCTCATTTCTACTGCTGCGTTCTCTCTTTACCACTTGCTATGCTTTTCTAATGATCTTTTTGAATCGCTCTATCGGAAGTCCAAGCTGACTCTCATATTTATCAGAAACATCAACCACTTCTACAACAGTCTCTCCGTCATATCCCTTAACGATTACCTTATCTCCGACCTTAACCGATTTATCATCACAGAGGTAATCGTAGCATCTGCCGCTTTCTTCAAAACAAACGCTTACAAAATGATAAATATCACCGGAAAATTCCTTTTTAACAGCCGGAGCCGTAAACGAATATCCTTCGGTGCAGATCTCTCCAACGCATTTATCATATAAATAGAACTTTGTAACAAGCTCACAGTAATCAAATTCTACATGATCAAATATGATCTCAGCTGCACCATCAGCTATCTTATACGTACTGTTCTTGGCTGTCTTTATAGTGATCTTATCTCTGAGTTCACAGTAATCAGCCTTTGGTATGGTGATAAGCATTAACGGTGCTTTATCCTCATCATAACGTTTCATAGGCAATGCGGTAAGAGAAAGAACACCATCCTTCAGTTCCTTGATCTTCAATCTGCACCTTCTGTGTTTTATCAGCGCCCACTTCGTCCAGCCAGGATAGATAAAATGTTCTGTGCGGCCCTTATCCGTATATTCTTTTCTTACATCTTCAAGAGCCTTCTGGACCCCGTTAAACACAACAGTATCACCATAATGATTGGCAACCTGTGTTCTTTTTCTTATGGCAAGATCGGCCTGGAGATAGTAATAATACGCTGTCTCTAAATCCTTATGTGTACCGATCTCTTCACGAAAGCAATTACCTATACGAAGTGCCGCATCAGCGAATTTACTTTCATAATCCTCTCTGATAAATCTCTTAAGGTTCTGCTTATAAACACTCCAGTACAGATGATTCGCAGTTTCCCCGTCCTTTACGACACCATATCCATGCGCAAACATATCCGCTAGTTTATAAGTACTCTCAAAATATGTGAATGCATGACCGATACTAAAGTATTTGAAAGCTTCTTCATATTCCGGAACACCGCCGTTACATCTGCCATAATAAAAGATGTATCCCAAGGTATTTGCAGCGGATGCATCCCCGGTCATCTGATAATACTCAAGAAATGCATCTCTTGCTTTGATCCAGTCATTCGGATAGATCTTAGTACCACAATAATAGCAGTAGCCTCTTCTCTGTATTGCCTTGGGATCCTTTTTATCACATAAGGCATCAAGACATTTCTTGAAAAGCTGTTGTGTCTTTTCTGACTGCTTATCTATACTATCGCTGTCAAACTGTTCTGCGATCCGTATCACAATATCTGACGGGTATTCCTTTCCGTTCGATCTAACCCAGACTTCCAGGCAATTTCTTAGATTCTTAAAGCCTTCAGAGAGCATTTCCTCAGGTGTATCTTCCAGAATACTCCATCTTATTTCTTCAAGTTCATCATACGCAAGGTTAAGAATATCCTTCTCTTTGACCTCATCGACTATATCTCCCCAGGGATCCTCCGGGAATGAAAGATCCGCTTCGAACTGCATGATCACATCAACCCACTTAAGGACATCCTCCGGTGGCTTTTTATCATAAACATTTACACCGGCCAGAAGATCTGATGCCGTAACCTTATATGCCTTGGAATCGGTCTTAACATGATCTGAAAGGATATTCACTCCATTACTTAATTTTTCAAGAGTGATCTCTCCTCTTACAAAGGCCTCTAGCTGCGAGGTCTTTATAACAGGAGCATCCGCCGGCTTAAGCTCATGATCCTTATATGTGACATATTCCGCGTCTATATAATTTTTATCATAAAAACCAAGGGTTACTTTTGTCCTTTCTCTATCATCAACTAATCCAATCCTTCCTGTTGCAATTACTTCTGCACAGGCACCTATTTCAAATCTGGCCATAGACACCTCCATCTTCTATCTGCTAGGGATCGTCACCTCGCAGGCATGGCTTCCTTTTTCATTTCTTTCTTTATTCGTTTTTGCACTGTTATGAATGGATATTTTCATGGATCAAAGCCTTCTGATATCTGTGATATTAGTGTGCATGGCAGATATTCACCGATGGGTTAACATTTTCCGTGTTTGTATTTGTAGCTATACTGCCTTTTTCCATCCTACAGTATCAATGATTTCCTTAGTTGAATATTTGAAGCCCCTTTATTGAAATTATCTTCCGGGATAACGCTCTATCGTTAATCCCGACAAACATGAAGTTATCTGACAGACTGCCATTCCTCTTTGGAAAGGCATGTTATGTGTTCCGTTCGGAGAACGCCCTCTATGGCACAGGGCACATTATAGGCCGTATGATGATAATGAAAACCGCACTTCTCCTGAACACGCTTTG
>JAEERY010000025.1 GCA_016286035.1 Lachnospiraceae bacterium | reverse complement strand
ATCTACTCCCTATGCAGCACAGATGGCAGCAGAGACTGCTACAAAGGCAGCACTTGTGCATGGCCTTAAGACTGTAGACGTATTCGTTAAGGGACCGGGTTCAGGACGTGAAGCAGCTATAAGAGCACTCCAGGCAGCAGGCCTTAACGTACTTAGTATCAAGGACGTTACTCCCGTACCTCATAACGGATGCCGTCCGCCTAAGCGTCGTCGTGTATAATCATATAGTTTGATAAGTTGGAAGAAGGCTTACAAAAGTTGTAAACAATATTTATAAGAGGAGAATAATAATGGCAGTAAATCGTACACCAGTCCTCAAGAGATGCAGATCACTCGATCTTGATCCTACATTCTTGGGATATGACAAGAAATCAAACAGAACAAAGGCTAATGCCGGCAAGAAGAAAAGTGAGTATGCTCTTCAGTTAAGAGAGAAGCAGAAAGCAAAATTCATATATGGTGTTCTTGAGAAGCCTTTCAGAAATTACTATGCTAAGGCAGATCAGATGAAGGGCATGACCGGTGAAAACCTCATGGTTCTTCTTGAGAGAAGACTTGACAACGTAGTTTTCCGTATGGGATTCGCTCGTACACGTCGTGAGGCAAGACAGGTCGTAGATCACAAGCATGTACTTGTGAACGGCAAGTGTGTAAACATCCCTTCATACCTTATAAAGGTTGGAGATGTTATAGAGATAAAGGAGAAGGCAAAGTCTCTTCAGCGTTATAAAGATATCGTTGAGATAACAGGCGGTCGTCTTGTTCCTGAATGGATGGAGTCAGACACAGAAGCTCTTAAGGGTACAATTAAGAACTTACCTTCAAGAGAAATGATCGATGTACCTGTTGACGAAATGCTTATCGTCGAGTTGTATTCTAAATAAGAAGCAAAGATCATTTTTAGTCCGGATCTTTTTAAGAAGGATCATATTAAAAGGAGGGTGTTACAGTGTTTGATTTTGAAAGACCGAATATCGAAGTTGCAGAAATCTCTGAAGATAAGAAATATGGCAGATTTGTGGTTGAACCCCTTGAGAGAGGATATGGTATCACACTTGGCAATTCTTTAAGAAGGATCATGCTTTCTTCACTTCCGGGTGCTGCTGTAAGCCAGGTTAAGATTGAAGGCGTTCTTCATGAGTTCAGCTCAATCGAAGGCGTTAAGGAAGATGTTACTGAGATCATCATGAACATCAAGAGCCTTGCTATAAAGAACAACAGCGATTCAAATGAGCCCAAGACAGCATATATTGATTTTGAGGGCGAGGGAGTTGTAAGAGCATCTGATATCCAGTGCGATTCCGATATAGAGATCATGAATCCCGGCCAGGTTATCGCTACACTTTCAGGCGGTAAGTTGTATATGGAACTCACCATTACAAAGGGCAGAGGATATGTAAGTGCTGATAAGAATAAGAACGAGGATCTTCCTATAGGTATCATCCCGATCGATTCTATCTACACACCTGTTGAGCGTGTGAACGTAACAGTTCAGAATACACGTGTAGGACAGGTAACAGATTATGATAAGCTTACTATCGATGTATATACAAACGGTAGTCTTGTACCCGACGAGGCAGTAAGCCTTGCTGCAAAGGTACTCAGCGAGCACTTAAGTCTGTTTGTTGATCTTTCAGAGAACGCTCAGAGAGCAGAAGTTATGAGCGTTAAGGAAGATGACAAGAAGGATGTCATTCTTGATATGAGCATTGATGAGCTTGAGCTTTCAGTTCGTTCATTCAACTGCTTAAAGAGAGCAGGCATCAATACAGTTAAGGAGCTCACAAACAAGACTCCCGATGAGATGATGAAGGTTCGTAACCTTGGTCGTAAGTCATTAGAGGAAGTTCTTGCAAAGCTTAAAGAGCTTAATCTTCAGCTTAACCAGGCAGAGGATTAATATAGTAACTACGGGCATTATAAATCCGAAGAGTATATGTCCGCATCTCAATAACCATTGATGGATGCCGGTAAATCCGAAGAGTGCGGTCATCTAAAGAAAAGGAGAGTAAACAAAATGGCAAAGTACAGAAAGTTAGGAAGAACCTCAGACCAGAGAAGAGCATTACTTAAGAATCAGGTAACAGCACTTCTTTACAGAGGAAAGATCGTTACAACAGAAGCTAAGGCTAAGGAAGTTCAGAAGATAGCTGAAGGCATCATCGCTCTTGCTGTTAAGGAAAAGGACAACTTTGAAGTTGTTAAGGTTACTGCTAAAGTAGCACGTAAGGATAAGGACGGTAAGAGAGTTAAAGAAGTTGTAGACGGTAAGAAAGTTACAGTTTACGACGAAGTTGAAAAGGAGATCAAGAAGGATCTTCCCAGCAGACTTCATGCAAGAAGACAGATGCTCAAGACTCTTGTTCCCGTAACAGAAGTTCCCGCTGAGAACGCAGGAAAGAAGAGAGGAACAAAGCAGGTTGATGTTGTTGCAAAGATCTTTGACGAAGTTGCTCCCAAGTACGTATCAAGAAACGGTGGTTACACACGTATCGTTAAGATCGGACAGCGTAAGGGTGACGGAGCAATGGAAGTTGTTCTTGAACTTGTATAAGAGATATTTTCTTTTAAAAGAGCTCCTCAGATGAGGGGCTCTTTTATGTATCCGTTAATGCTGTCGCGCTTGAGCGTATGAAAGGTAAATGATATAATAAACAGCATGAGTCTTATAAAAACCGATAATCTTACATTTGAATATATAAGGCGTGACGACGAGGGAAATGTCGAGGGTATCACACGTGCTGTCGACGAGGTCAATCTCGATATAGAGAGGGGACAGTTCATAGCCATACTGGGCCATAACGGATCAGGCAAATCCACACTCGCAAAGCATCTGAATGCTATTCTGTATCCGACTGAGGGAACAGTATGGATAGACGGAATGAAGACGAGCGAAGAAGCCAATATATGGAACATAAGACAGACAGCAGGCATGGTGTTTCAAAACCCAGACAACCAGATCATAGGTCAGGTTGTCGAGGAGGATGTGGGCTTTGGTCCTGAGAACCTGGGAGTCCCTACAAAGGAGATACTCGAGCGAGTGGAAGAGAGTCTTAAGACTGTCGGTATGTGGGAGTACAGGAAGCATTCTCCAAACAAACTGTCGGGCGGACAGAAACAGAGGGTATCCATTGCCGGAGTCATAGCAATGCACCCCAAATGCATTGTCATGGATGAACCCACGGCAATGCTGGATCCTTCAGGAAGATATGAGGTTATAAGAGCTGCAAGGGCTTTAAATGATGTCGAGAAGATGACGATCATCCTGATAACCCATTACATGGAAGAGGTCATATATGCCGATAAGGTCTTTGTCATGGATTCGGGAAGAGTGGTCATGCAGGGAAGTCCGAGAGATATTTTCTCACAGGTTGATGAGTTAAGAGAACTTCGTCTGGATGTTCCGCAGGTTACATTGCTGGCTTACGAGCTAAAGAAAAAAGGACTTGATATCCCTGACGGGATACTTACAATAGACGAACTTGTAAATTCACTTAAAAGATTAAGATAAGATGTCTATCATATTCAATCATGTATATCACAGCTATGATGCTGACACACAACTGAAAACCGATGCGCTGAGTGATATATCTTTTAAGATAGATGACGGTGAATTTGTCGGACTCATAGGTCATACCGGATCCGGCAAATCAACTCTTGTTCAGCATATGAACGGACTTATGAAACCGACTAAGGGAGAGGTCTATTTTGACGGAAAGGATATATCGGACAAGGATTATCCGATAAAGGAGCTTAGAAGCAGTGTGGGACTGGTCTTCCAGTATCCCGAGCATCAGCTATTTGAAGCCACCGTCTTTGAGGATGTATGTTTTGGACCTTTAAACCAGGGACTTGAAAAGAAAGATGCCGAGCTTAGGGCATTCACGGCATTAAGACAGGTAGGTCTTGAGGAAACGACATATTATCAGTCTCCTTTTGATCTTTCGGGTGGTCAGAAAAGAAGAGCAGCCATTGCTGGTGTGCTGGCGATGCGTCCGAGAGTACTTGTGCTGGATGAACCCACAGCGGGTCTTGACCCGAAAGGCAGGGATGAGATTCTGTCACTTGTAAAGAAACTTCATGATGAGGAGAAGATAACCATAGTCCTCGTATCACACAGTATGGATGATGTGGCCAATTACGTTGACAGGATCCTTGTGATGAACAAAAGCAGGCTTGTATATGATGCACCACCCAAAGAGGTGTTTACGCATGCTGAAGAGCTCGAGCAGATGGGACTTGCAATCCCGAGTGTTACTTATGCGATGCATGCGCTTAAAAAGAACGGATTTGACGTACCTGTCAATGTGACGACTATAGATGAAGCGGTAGAAAAGATCATGGATTGTATCAGTTAGGACAAAGATGAGATGATCAGGGATATTACGCTGGGGCAGTATTATCAGGCGGATTCCGTTATTCACAGACTGGATCCCAGAACAAAGATTTCAGGAACATTTTTCTTCATAGTAACGCTGTTTTTGGCAAAGAACGTTTGGGGCTATGTTATAGCCGCAGCATTTCTTGTCATGTCCATAAAACTGTGCAAGGTCCCTTTTAAATACATGGTAAAGGGTATGAAGGCTATCGTCATATTGATGCTCATGACGGTTGTTTTTAACCTATTTATGACCAAAGGTGAGGTAATATTTTCATTCTGGAAGCTCAGTATATCAAAAGAAGGTCTTGAAAATGCGATAAAGATGGCTATAAGGCTGACATTCCTTATATTGGGATCAAGTATCATGACGCTTACGACAACGCCTAACAGCCTCACAGACGGCCTTGAAAAGCTGTTAGGACCTTTAAAGAAGATCAAGGTACCGGTTCATGAGATAGCAATGATGATGAGTATCGCATTAAGGTTCATCCCCATCCTCATAGAGGAGACGGATAAGATCATGAAAGCACAGATGGCAAGAGGAGCCGATTTTGACACCGGAAACCTTGTAAAGAGAGCAAAGGCGCTGGTGCCTCTTTTGGTACCGCTTATCATATCCGCATTCAGACGTGCGGGGGATCTGGCAATGGCTATGGAAGCAAGATGCTATCGTGGTGATTCGGGAAGGACCAGGATGAAACCTCTTCGTTATGAAAAGAGGGATGTGATCGCATACATGGTCATAATCCTTACTCTTATTTTGTGCATAGTGTTCGGTAGAAATACATGGTGGATGGCATAATGGCTGATACAAAGAGAATATTGCTCGTTGTTGCCTATGACGGAACCGATTATCACGGGTGGCAGGCTCAGGACGGCAAGAAAACCATAGAAGGCGAACTTAACAGTGCGATAACAAAGTTTACGGGAAAAGAAACTGAGGTTATCGGTACGAGCAGGACCGATGCGGGCGTTCACGGCCTTTGCAATCTGGCGGTATTCGACACGGATATGAATATCGAGCCTTCAAATATATCAAGAGCGCTTAACAGCATATTGCCAGATGACATAGTGGTAAGAAGATCTCTTGAGGTTGATCCTGACTTTCATCCGAGAAAGAGAAAGACATCAAAAACATACAGATATAAGATAGACAATGAGTCATATCCTGATCCGCTAAAGACAAGATATGCCTGGTTTGTAAGCTATGAACTTGATATTGAAAAAATGAGTCGTGCTGCAGGTTATCTGCTCGGAGAACATGATTTTTCAAGCTTTTGTGCAGCAGGATCGACTGCCCAGACTCATGTACGCAGTGTTGAGAGCATAGAAATAACAAAAAACGGCCCCGATATATGTATCGATGTGACCGGAGGCGGGTTCTTATATAACATGGTACGTATAATAGCGGGTACGCTCGTTGATGTCGGCAGAGGAAGGATAGAGCCTGAAAGAGTTAAGGATATACTTGAATCCAAAGACAGAACAAAAGCGGGTCTTACTGCACCGCCGCAGGGACTTATGCTGATGAACATAGAATGGGATATGTGAAAGTATGAAAAATACAGTGATAAAGTATCTTGCCATAATCGCATTTATCATAGCTGGCTGTGTGCTGCTTGCTCATTCGCTCAGTTCTTCGGAAACGGTCGCAGACTATGCGGCAAAAGAAAAGGCGACAGTCACGTCGGTGCCGGTTGAGATCGAAAAGATCCCAGAAATACAGGAAGATACCGGAGAAGTGACAGAAGTGTCACATTCAGCAACCCCGACAATATCTCCCAAAACCGAAGAAAAGCCAGAAGTGACTGAAGAAGTCAAAGAGGATATCAAACCTGTTTTGGAGCAGGAAGATATAACAGAGGGCTTCTACATAGAGCCGATATCGGATGAACTTAAAGAGAGTATGAGAGGAAAGTCATATGCTTCCGATATAGATGAGAGCATCGTGAACTTTGACATGTTAAGGCATGTTGTGATTAAATACAATGATTTTGAGGGTAATACAAAGGACGGAGAACTCGTCTGCAACGAGCTTATCGCTCAGGATCTTTTGGAGATATTTAAGGAACTTTATGAGAACGGCTACATGCTTGAAGAGGTTTCTCTTATAGATAAGTATGATGCGGATGATGATGCTTCAATGGAAGCAAACAATACATCATGCTTCAATTACAGACTTGTGGACAGATCCACGAAGCTGAGTTATCATGCATACGGTCTGGCGATCGATGTAAATCCGTTTTACAATCCGTACGTTGAATACGGTAAAGGAGAAGGCGGATCGGATTATATCTGTCCGACACAGAGCGCTCCTTATGCATACCGCGACAATGAATTTGCATATAAGATAGATAAGAACGATCTTTGTTACAAACTGTTTAAAGAACATGGCTTCATCTGGGGAGGTGACTGGAATTCCTGCAAGGATTACCAGCATTTCGAGAAGAGGCTGATAAAGAGGTAGAGTAATATTATGAATCTTGATAAGGTAAACTTTACTCCTGACGGAGTCATATTTGATGTTGACGGAACAATATGGGATTCCACATCTGTTGTAGAGGAAGCGTGGAACAGGGCACTTATCGATACAGGTCATCCCGAGGTAAGCGTTACCGCTGATACGCTAAAGGGCCTGTTTGGCCTTCCGATGCTTGAGATAATGAGAAATGTCTTACCGGGAGTATCGGAAAAGGATGTACGAATCTTTGATAAGGTATGTATTGAATATGAGCAGGCGGCTCTGGTCGACACTTCGGGGATACCGTATATTAATATAGAAGAAACGATCAAAAAACTGTCCGAAAAATGCAAGGTCATTATAGTGAGCAACTGTCAGTCGGGATATATAGAGCTCATGATGAAGCATCTTAAGCTTGAACCTTTTGTCACGGATAAGATCTGCCACGGAGACAACGGCCTTTCAAAAGCAGAGAATATAAAACTGATGAACAAAAAACACGGGCTGAAGAATTCTGTTTATGTCGGAGACACGATAATGGATGCAAACGCATGCAGGGAAGCAAAAGAATTCTTTGTGTTTGCGTCATACGGATTCGGAAAGGTTGATGATCCGGATGCTGTCATTGACAGCCCAAAGCAGCTGCTTAAAATGTTTAAATAAGTTGTTGACACGCGTGGGAGCGTTTAGTATAATATTCGAGCGTGGGTGTTTCAGATGGAAGGAACATCGCACACCTGTGAGCAACGCATCATTAGCCCCGATGTAGGGTTCACACGTCACGATGATAGTTTTTTTGGAGGATATACAATGAAGACATTTATGGCTAGTCCGGCTACTATTGATAGAAAATGGTACGTTGTTGACGCTGAAGGTCAGACATTAGGTCGTTTGGCTTCAGAAGTAGCAAAAGTACTCAGAGGAAAGAATAAGCCTATTTTCACACCTCATATGGATTGTGGTGATTATGTGATCATTATCAACGCTGATAAGGTTACAGTTACAGGTAAGAAGCTTGATCAGAAAGTATATTATCATCATTCTGATTACGTTGGCGGCATGAAGGAGACAACCCTTCGTGAGAAGATGGACAAGAAGCCTGAGGAAGTTGTTGAACTTGCAGTAA
This sequence comes from Lachnospiraceae bacterium, assembly GCA_016286035.1. Classification (GTDB taxonomy): domain Bacteria; phylum Bacillota; class Clostridia; order Lachnospirales; family Lachnospiraceae; genus Colinaster. The sequence goes on along the minus strand of JAEERY010000025.1, from coordinate 13,355 downwards.
AGGGCATGCTTCCCAAGGGACCCCTTGGCAGACAGATGTACAAGAAGTTATTCGTATATGCAGGAAGCGAGCACAATCATGCAGCTCAGAAGCCTGAAGTACTTACATTTTAATTAGATTTGGAAGGAGATTACTAATATGGCTAAGAAAGCAGCAGCTCAGTTCTATGGAACAGGCAGAAGAAAGAAATCTATTGCCAGAGTATATGTTGTACCGGGCAAGGGTAATATAACGATCAACAACAGAGACATCGATGATTACTTCGGACTTGAGACACTTAAGGTTATCGTTCGTCAGCCTCTCGTAGCTACAGATACAGTTGAGAAGTATGATGTTAAGGTTAATGTTAAGGGTGGCGGATACACAGGTCAGGCAGGTGCTATCAGACACGGTATCGCAAGAGCACTCCTTAAAGTAGATGAGGATTTCCGTCCTACACTTAAGCAGGCTGGATATCTTACAAGAGACCCTCGTATGAAAGAAAGAAAGAAGTACGGTCTCAAAGCAGCTCGTCGCGCACCTCAGTTCTCAAAGAGATAATTATATCTGCGTTGGAAAGAGTATACAAAGACGCTGGAATGCTTGCATTCCAAGCGTCTTTTTTATATTCCCTGCATCATAGGATTGCATGAGCAAGAGTAAGCTTGACTATGGGTATCAAGCCAAGGAAACGATAGTTTTAGCCACTTAGTCCACTGCTTTGTACCGTTTGGTGATTCAAATATTGATAAACCATATAACCTCCTTTAGTATGTGAAAAAGATCACAGAAACAGGAGGTTTTATTATGGATACATTAAGACTTAAGGAGTGCATACTCAGTTTAAATGAACTTAAGAAAGACGCGCAGGAGAATCAAAAGAGGGGACTTCCATTTATGATGTCATCCGTAGTGATATGGACAATGATTCTGATAATGCAGCTGATCAATAAGCCGGTAGAAGCAACAAATCTATACACTTTTATGTGCTCTTGCTTTATGATGCCAATGGCTTTTATCTTTTCTAAAGTGTTAAAGGCTGATATATTTAAGAAGACAGACAATCCTATCAACAAACTCGGATTTTTATGTACCCTGAATCAGATGCTTTATCTCGTAATTGTGATGTGGGCCTTCAGTAAAAGTCCAGAAGCAATGATGATGCTGTATGCCATGGTATTTGGTGCACACCTTCTTCCGTATGGATGGGTTTATGACAGCAAGGCATATTCATTTGCTGCTATAACAGAAACCATAGGGGCGCTCATAATCTTTCATCTTTTTGGAAATGTTATGACTGCTGCATTTATGATCATTATGCAGATAGTGATATGTATCTGTCTCGCTATAGATAACAGAAAGGAAAAAACAGACTTTGAGGATTGATATAAAAAAAGATTCAGAAGAATCCCTATACGTTGAAATACACTGCAGAGATATTACGAATGAAGTATCGAGACTGGAAAGACATATTAAGCGTTTCGGATCTTTTATTCCGGCATCGGATAAAGGAGAAAAGTTTAATGTTTCCATAGATGCGATTCTATATATAGAATCCGTGGATAAGAAAACATTTATCTATACAGAAAAAAGAGTTCTGCTTACAGAGAAAAGGCTTTATGAGCTGGAAGACATGTTTGATAAAAGAGATTTCTTCAGATGTTCAAAATCGACTATTATTCACTTGAACAAGGTGACGAAACTGAAGCCTGAGATAAATCGAAACATCATCGCAACTCTGGTAAATGGGGAAAATGTGGTTATATCAAGAAGATATGCAAGTGAACTTAAATCATTACTTAAAATTGAGGAATAGGATATGGTCATAATAAAAGATTTTCTAAAATATTTACGTGATGCGGTTGCATATAGCTTTGCATGGCTGGTAATCTGCGTTATTGCTGTAGCACTGATAACTGGAAATGATGTTATAACAGTCTTTTTTCTGGTAAAGCTATTTTGTCTTTGCCTCTGGGGCTCTATCAGTTTTACGCTATGTTTCAGAAATAAGAGACTTGAGAAAAGAGGATTTATTTTTTCATTAACTTTATTCTATATTCTTTTTATACCTGTTGAAATACTTATGTTTTATCTTATGGGGATTTTTCTGAAAACAGGTAGTGCAGGCTTGTGGCTCATCTTTTTGGGTATAATAGTAGTGATGTACATAATATCAGTATTAATAGATAAAGTAGTTATGAAAAAGAAAGCTGAAATATATACGAAGAAGTTAATGGATTATTCGTTAGAACATGGTACTGAATAAGATATGAAAAGACAGGTACAATCCGGATGCCGTCTTTGATGCATTGCGCAGTAAATGCCTTAACTATATTTGCTTATTCTGCAAAACCTGAATATACCCAGATAAGGCAATCCTTGGACCGGCATATAGCGGCATTATAAGTAGTTATCCTGACATGCATGATCTGCATAAGGCAGACGAGAACTGAAAGCATTAAATAAGTTAATAAAACATCGAAAGAAATCACCAATATTTTCAGCGGCTTGCACTCTTAAGTGCATTTCTTACGGCATCCTTTATCACTTCGCTTGAGAATGTTGCACCTGAAACTGCATCTACCTCAACATCGTTTCTTTTGATCATATCGTCAACGATCACGTTGGCTATACTGCCTTTGCCACATTCATGACGAAGTATCTCTATGTCACAGATCTCACCGTTTGATACTGTTACCTTAACATTTACCTTGACCATGTCTGTTTCGCTCTGACCTTCGTAAACACCGTCTTTGATCTGGCTTATATCAACAGGTGTCTGATCAAAGCTTTTCACCTGACTGTTCATCCTTATAAAGACAATGATACATATCATGATAATTAGCAGCGCAAAAACAGCCGGTACTGTCAACAGTATTTTTATTGAACGTTTCATTATTTATCCCTCCCAACGTTTTTCCATAGTATCAAAGCATAGATGATCATCATTGTCGGTTTTGGTCATTTTACCTGCGTTAATCTATTCGTCACCCTCAATGTATCTGACAATGGGTTCTGTAAATCTGATATCCGAAATATCATAAGAATCTGATATCATCCTTATCATTGTCTTTTCATCATCTGTCTGATCTTTCTTTTTCTTTAAAGCAGAGACAAACATCTTAATGGCTATCCTTGATGCAGTGTTCATCTTTTCATAGTTGAATCCGCCCTGACAGTAAAAGGCCCTTATGTATTTTTTTTGCTCATCTGTGAGCATGTTCTTAAGAAATGTTTCGGTATCCGGATTATCATTGGGGCTTCCGCCGACGCAGAAAACTGCGAGTCGTTTATTTTTCCATGAAGATGCTTTATCAAGAAACCAGTTTATCTTAACAACCTTTCCGGCCATGGCCCAGCCGCCATAGACTATAGCCTGATATTCATTAAAGAATGCATCATTTTTTTTCTGGGCATCCTTTAATTCGAGAAGATCACCGCCTGTTTTTTCAGCAAGCCATTCGGCATATTTCTTTGTAAATCCTGTCTGTGAAGTATAGATTATAAGTGTTTTCATATTTTGCTAAGGTTCCTTTCCATTGTCATGATTGTTTTGATCGTTGTTATCAGTGCTTTTTCATCAATACCTTCAAAGATACGTCCTATGATATACTGACTCTGATTTCCCTCGTTATCGTTCTTTTCACAAAATTCCATGCATGCTTCAGTGACTGCTATGCGCTGCTTCCTTTTGTCGTTTTCGTCGGTAAATGTAGTAATGAATCCCTTTTTTTCAAGTTTTAACAGTATCTGTTTTACATTTTGATGAGAACTTCCCATTACATCAGACAGTTCATTCAATGTCGGTGCTTCCTTAAAAAGTCTGATACAGATAATGGCAAAGAACTGCTTCCATGTGATCTCTTTAAAAAAAGCATCAGCGGCGGCCTGATATCTGTTATCGAATGCACTGAGCAATCCGAGTAAAAAAGCCTGGGGCGGCATATCGCCGAATTCTACATTGCTCATTTTCATAGCTTCGTTATAATTCATAGGTGACCTCTCTTTGAAAATAAATATGTAATATATTACATTTCACAAACAATGTAACATGTTACATATCTTGCGTCAAGATTTTTTTAAAAGAATTTGTACGGGCACACTGTCAAAAACTTGAAAAATATAAGAAAATAGGCGTTTTTTTGCCCTTTGAAAATTGATTTTTTTTCGTAATATGTTATTATATTTCACGGCGACAAAACAGTCTAATGAGAATGAATGACGAAAAGAGAGGAGTAAAAAAGATGGGATACGTTATTATCGGAGCCATTATAGGTGCGTTTGTGGCAGTTGTTTTTAAGATTGCCAAGAAGGATGCTGCAGAGAGAGACGAAATGGTTTCAAAACTGTCAGATGAGCAGAAAGACCGTCTGATGTCAGCAGAGGTTGAGTTCGTTGAGGAGAATGCCTGGGTTCAGGAAGCAATGGTTGCCAAGATGGTTGAAAAGGGCAGCAAATTTGATGTTCGTATGTTGTGGTATAACACAACTATGGGAAATAATGAGAACCAGACTATAACGATCGCTGATGCAACCATCACAAAGGCAGAACAGGCAGAGCATGATGTTAAGGTAGGCGATTTCGTAAAGATGTATATCGCACCCGAAAAGACAGTAGGAAGCGTAAAGATCGTTTTTTAACATTGATAAAAATTTTTAAAAGACCGGCGGTGGCATTTGTCACCGCTGTTTTTTTGAGCAGTTATATTCAACGGTTCCGTTTATAAACATGGATTTATGGCATTCATATCTTACTTCTTTCTTTGTAACTTAAAAGATAGTAGAATATTCTCATATAACAGATTCTTATTCGGTGAATATCAAAGTTATGTATAAGATACTTAATGACAAAGAAGAGAATGCTATCTTACTGCCTGCCACTTTGGACAGTCATTTTCCGCTACTTAAATATATGTTCTGGAGCAAGGGATATCGTGTCGTGGATCTTATCGACGAGGATGAGTTTTCTGTAAGACAGGAAGGGCTTAAGTACTGCAATCACGATATATGTTATCCATTTGTACTTATGACAGGACAGGTCGTAAGAGCAATGAAAACTGGTCAGTATGATCCTAAGAAGACCTATATCCTTATGCCCACTGCCGGTGATGCCTGTAGAGGTGCCTGCTATATAGGTCTTATGAGACGTGCTTTGGATCATTCACACTTTAATGATGTTCGTGTGCTGACCATAAATGTAAGACATGTATGTGATGAGATATCCTTAAAGATAAACTATGATACCGCAATAAGGGGACTGTTCGGACTTTTCTACGGTGATATACTTATGCTGCTTTCCAATCAGACCAGACCCTATGAGATGAACAAGGGAGAGACCGATGCACTTAAAGATCAGTGGATAGAAAGGCTCTCCAAAGATATCAGACTGGGTAAGAACCTGACCATAGGCAGGATAAAGAAGAATTTCAGAGCCATAGCGGAATCTTTTAGTAAAATAGAAAGAGACCAGAAAGAGAGAAAAGTTGTAGGTATCGTTGCCGAGTTCTATGTAAAATATTGCGCACTTGGTAACTGGGATATAATAAAGTTTCTTGAGAACAACGGTTGTGAAGCACATGTAAACGGTGCGTCATGGTATGCACTCTACTATATAGATTCACACAAACCCGACAGCTTCAACCTGGAACGTGTAGGATTTGAGGCCGTAAAGAAACTGGTTGTTTATCTTCAGGATCAGATGATAAGCACAATAAAAGAGTTTGGCTTCAGGAGTTTAAATGATTATAAGACAATGGAAGAAAACTCAAGAGAGCTGGTATCACGTCAGTTTACGATAGGTGACGGATGGCTTATGGGTTCCGAGGTAATAGACTACATTAACAGTGATATAAAGAGAGTTTTGTGTATAGCGCCTTTTGGCTGCATGCCCAATGTGTGTGCGGGAAGAGGAATGTATCCGTATCTGCAAAGGAAGTTTCCACAGGCGAACATAGCGGTAGTGGAGACGGATTCTAGCAGTTCGAAACTCAATTATTACAACAGGGTAAGGATGCTTATCGACAGATAGAATTCTTTGTTGAGACGTATTACAGTTTTATTACAGTAGGTCTGATATATTATACCCATCAAGAGATAAAACTTGATTCCTACACCGCAAGGTGTAAAAACGTCTCAATTGACGAAACAAAATATACTCCCCCTTTAGAGGCCATTCACTTGTGAATGGCCTATTCCCTTTTATTAGACAGATTTTTGAAATGTTCTTTTTGTATGAAAAAGTTGTTACTTTTTAAGCTTTAGAGTACAATTATAAGTGGAGGCGTATGTGTTCATGAAAAGAAATATTTCTTTGATCATATTAATAGTAGGTTTGGTTCTAGTGTCGGCATGTGCTACACATGAACATGACTGGGAGGAAGCAACCTGTTACCAGCCCAGAACATGTAAGATATGTAAAGCTACCGAAGGAGAGCCATTGGAACATATCTGGCTTGACGCCACATGCACACAGCCCAGGGTTTGTGAACTCTGCGGTGCATCGGAAGGAGAACCGCTGGGACATGACTGGGTCGAAGCAACATGTGAGCATCCAAAGACCTGCAGAGTCTGCGGACAGACTGAAGGAGAACTGGCAGATCATATATGGTCTGAGGCAACCTGTCTGCATCCCAAGAAATGTGTTGTCTGCGGAGTGACTGAAGGAACAACTCTTCCTCATACATGGGTAAGAGCAAGCTATGATTCATCACGTTACTGCTCTGTATGCGGTGTGGTTGAAGGTGATTCGCTCATCCCTGCATTTGAGAAAAGAGATTACAAGTATACAATAGAAAAAGGTACTACCTGGGACTATACAACTATCGCAAATGCCGATGATTCGAATGTTATGGGCAAGGCTACGGTTACGGACTACAGGAAATACTATTCCGACGGAGCCCATGCGGGAAGAGAAGGCTATGAATGGCGAGAGGCGACCGTTGAATTTAGGATGCCCACCGGATGTAAAGTCATGGTCGGATATACCGACACCTATGTTGGAATGGAAGAATATGCTGTTACCAACTATATAACATATCCGGACGGTACAAGGCTTCCCGTTGTCGCTACAGAGGCATACAAGTATGACTGGGAAGATGATGTATGTGTCAGCTATGCCAACCTGGCTGTCCAGGTGCCTGAAAGCTATGAGGATCTGGTATTTTATGTATGCAGCGCCGATTATGCGTACAGCGGAAGGGTGGATCCCAATATAAGATTTATGGAGATGAAATAAAATGCTACTTGAAAAGACCGGAAGAAAGATACTGATATTTACAACTTTTATATTTTTACTTGCAGGTGTTTATCTTACATCTTTTAAGGTTAATGCGTCGGAAGTGATAGGAACGGCTGTGATAACGGCAGATTCTTTGAATGTAAGGAGCGGGCCCGGCAAAGACTATGATGCCATGGGTAAGCTTTATTCAGGAAACGTTGCGGATGTAACAGCAGTTGAAGGAGACTGGCTACAGATAAATTACAACAATTCAGTCGGATACATCAGTATTGACTATGTTGAGTATGAACCTGACGAAGATGCTTTGATCGAGGAGGATGAGGAAGAGATTACCCCTGATGAACCTGAAAACACTGACACTCAGGAGACACAGGAAGAGTCACCGGCGGATTATAAAAAACTCTTTGGACTCCTCGGAGCGATCCTTGTATTGATGGTCATCATTCTCATTACGATCAAGAGCATCAAGAACATGGATGACGATGATGAGGATGATGAAGAATACGACGACGATGACGATGACGACGAGTATTATGATGGCGAATCCGAGGATGAAGATTACGAAGACGAAGAAGAATATGAGGATGAAGAAGAGGAAGAGGAATACGAATATGTGATGGTACGCAGGCCTAAACAGACAAAGGCAAGTGCGCCGCAAAAGAAAAAGAGCAGTGATGATTTTCTTATAGATATAGATCCTAAATATTTTGAATAGACACTGTGAGGTGGGTTATGGGTAAAAGAAGAGTATTTCTTATTGTATTGGACAGTTACGGTATCGGTGCCGAACCCGATGCTGACCTTTTTGGCGACATAGGCAGTAACACATTAAAAACGATCGCAGGAAGCCCGGCTTATGATACACCGGTAATGAAGAGCATGGGGTTGTTCAACATCGACGGTGTTGCGGAATGGGCTGAAGGCGTGGATTCACCGAAGGGAGCAATAGCAAGGCTTCAGGAAAGCTCCATGGGCAAGGATACTACCATAGGACACTGGGAGATGGCGGGGCTTATATCAGAGAAGCCTTTCCCTACATATCCCAACGGATTTCCTGATGATGTTCTTACCGAGTTTGTAAGACAGACGGGAAGGGGAGTGCTTTGCAACAAGCCGTATTCCGGAACAGAAGTCATAAAGGATTTCGGTGTTGAGCATATGGAGACCGGGGATCTTATCGTATATACCTCGGCTGACAGTGTGTTTCAGATAGCTGCTCATGAGGATATCGTACCAGTAGATGAGCTTTACGGATACTGTGAGATCGCAAGAAAGATCCTTGTAGGGGAACATGGTGTTGGCAGAGTCATCGCAAGACCGTTTGTGGGTGAATTCCCGAACTTTGTAAGAACACCAAGAAGACATGATTTTTCACTTGTTCCTCCCAGAAACACCATGATGGATGTTTTGACGGAAAACGGATTTGACGTTTACGGTGTCGGAAAGATATATGATATATTCGCAGGAAAGAATATTCAGCATACACAGCGCATTGAAAACAATGTAGACGGTATGAACAAGACAATAGAGCTCCTTGATACAGACTTTGAGGGACTTTGCTTTGTGAATCTTGTTGATTTTGACATGACTTACGGTCACCGCCGTGACATAGAAGGATATGCTAAGGCAGCAACTACTTTTGACAGGCAGTTTGCTGAGTTTGTTGAAAAGATGTCAGGTGATGACATAGTGATGATAACTGCTGATCACGGATGCGATCCGGGATTCAAGGGAACAGATCATACAAGAGAGTATGTTCCGTTTATAGCATACGGACGTGATATCAAAGCAGGAGTGAATCTTGGTACAAGAAGCAGCTTTGCAGATATTGCTGCCACGATCCAGGAGATATTCGGAGTTGACAAGGGTACGCAGGGAACTGGCTTCTGGGCAGAGATCAAGAGGTAGAAGGTATGGAAAACAAAGAACTGGTTGAGCTTGCCATAAAAGCAAGAAAGATGTCTTATTCGCCATACTCGGGATTTTGTGTCGGAGCTGCACTTGAGACTGCTACGGGAGAAGTATTTACAGGCTGCAACATAGAAAATGCGGCTTACGGACCTTCCAACTGTGCAGAAAGGACTGCATTCTTCAAGGCGGTAAGTGAAGGAGCGCGTGAGTTTAAGAGAATAGCCATAGTAGGGGCTCCCAAAGATGAGGATATCACTTCATTTTGTCCTCCGTGCGGAGTATGCAGACAGGTTATGAGTGAGTTTTGTGATAAGGATTCATTTAGTGTTGTTCTTTATAACGGCAAAGAGATAAGAACATATACATTGGGAGAGTTACTTCCGCTTGCATTTGAATTGGATTAGGGGAAACAGTTATGAGAATGTATGATGTTATAGCAAAAAAACGTGACGGACATGAGCTTTCAACTGATGAGATATACGGATTCATAGATGAATATGTCAAGGGTGATATACCTGATTATCAGGCTTCTGCACTGCTCATGGCCATATTCTTTAACGGAATGAATGAGAGAGAGATTCTCGATCTGACCATGGCTATGGCAGCCAGCGGAGAGCAGGTGGATCTTTCTCCGATAGAGGGCATCAAAGTCGATAAGCACAGTACGGGTGGAGTCGGCGACAAGACCACACTCATAGTTTCGCCGATAGTAGCTGCCTGCGGAGTAAAGGTTGCAAAGATGAGCGGACGCGGACTTGGACATACCGGAGGTACAGTTGACAAGCTTGAATCGATACCCGGTTTTAAGACAGATCTTGATCAGGAAGAGTTCTTCAATGTCGTAAGAAAAACAGGAATAAGCGTTATAGGACAGTCGGGAAATCTGACTCCTGCGGATAAAAAACTCTATGCTTTAAGAGATGTTACGGCAACGGTAGAGAGCATACCGCTCATAGCTTCATCCATTATGAGCAAGAAACTTGCAGCCGGATCCGATTGCATCCTGCTTGATGTAAAGACCGGAAGCGGAGCGTTTATGAAGACGGTTGAGGACTCCGTTAAGCTTGCCGAGACCATGGTCAAGCTTGGTGAGGGTGCAGGCCGCAGAACCTGTGCACTTATAACGGATATGGATGTACCGCTTGGAAACAATATAGGAAACAGCCTTGAGGTGATAGAAGCAGTTGAGACTTTGAAAGGCAACGGCCCTAAAGATCTTACACATGAGGCGGTGCAGCTTGCCGCAAATATGCTAAGACTTGCCGATAAGGGTGATGAGGCAGAATGCATCGATATGGTCAATAAGGTCATCGCTGACGGATCCGCTCTTGAATGCTTAAAGGCAATGGTAAAGGCTCAGCATGGAGATGTTTCTGTTATTGAAGATACCAATAATTTCACAAAGGCTAAATACTCGCATGAAGTTGTTTCTGACAGGGACGGATATATCTCTCATATGAACACGGAAGGCTGCGGCATAGCTTCAGTTATGCTGGGTGCAGGCCGAGAGACATTAAACAGTCCAATAGATATGGCAGCGGGCATAATAATAGCTCTTAAGACAGGTGATAAGGTAAACAAGGGAGATGTTCTGGCTACTCTTTATGCCGATGATGAGAAACTCTTTGAGGCAGCCCAAAAGAAATACCTTGAATCAATAGAATTTTGTGACAGTCCCGTAAGGAGAAATCCTCTTATATATGCAAAGGTAGACAGGGACGGAGTAAGATATACGGAAAATACATGAAAGGATCAAAAAGATGACTAACAGTGAGATTGCAACATATATAGACCATACACTTCTTAAACCCGTGGCAACGTGGGAGCAGATTTGCGAGCTGTGTGATGAGGCGGTGAAATATAAGACAGCTAGCGTATGCATACCGCCATGCTATATAAAGAGAGTAAAGGATAAATACGGTGACAGTTTAAAGATAGCGACAGTCATAGGTTTTCCTCTTGGATATGAGGCTACAGCGACCAAAGCTGAAGAGACGGCAATTGCTCTTGATGACGGCGCGGATGAGATCGATATGGTGATAAACATCACGGATGTCAAGAACGGTCAGTATGATCTGGTTGAGGAAGAGATAGCTTCCCTTAAGACTATATGCGGTGACAAGATCTTAAAGGTTATCGTTGAGACATGTTATCTGACCGAGGATGAGAAGATAGCAATGTGCAAGGCAGTGACTGATGCAAAAGCCGATTACATCAAGACTTCAACGGGATTTGGAACAGCCGGAGCAACTCTTGAGGATGTGAAGCTCTTTAAGAAAAACATCGGCCCCAACGTTAAGATCAAGGCAGCAGGCGGCATAAGGACCAAAGAAGATATGCAGGCCTATATAGAGGCAGGTGTCAGCCGTATCGGATGCAGTTCAACAAGAGTTCTTTTTGAGTAAGTAAAAGAAATTTTATACTTTGTTAATTGATTATATGCATGCATGTATGGTAATTTAAATATTACCGTTACATGCATCATTTTTGGGAGTATTTTATGTATAATGATCTTTTTTCCATAGGACCTTTTACGGTTCACGGATATGGTCTGATGATCGCCATAGGAGTGGTCGTGGGACTCTTTATAGCCGACAAGCGATCACCCAAAAGAGGGATGAATGGTGACAATGTTTATTCTGTTACCATGTGGACTCTTTTGATGGGTTTCTTATGTGCAAAGATCCTGTTCATCATTACATATTTTAAAGCATTTTTAGCATCACCAATGAGTTATGTGAGAGGTGACGGCTTTGTTGTTTTTGGCGGTATCATTGGCGGAATCGCGACCATATGGATAACCTGTAAGATAAAAAAGATAAGATTCTTTGATATGTTTGATCTTATGATACCTTCGGTCGCACTGGCCCAGGGATTTGGCAGACTTGGATGTTTTCTTGCGGGATGCTGTTACGGGAGACCCACAAACAGTGCTATAGGCATAGCGTTTACGCATTCGGATTATGCGCCAAACGGTATTAAACTTATACCGACTCAGATCATAATGTCACTCGGAGATTTTGCAATATCTGCATTTTTGTTCTGGTTTGCAACACGGTGCGAAAAGAAGATCATGGAAAAGAACGAAACGGATACATATCCTTCCGGTACCGAGGGAAGGGTCGGACTGATCTATCTGATGCTCTACAGTGTCGGAAGATTCTTTGTTGAGTTTTTGAGAAATGATTACAGAGGTTCTGTAGGTATACTTTCGACATCCCAGTTTATAGGTCTGATAGTGTTTACGGTAAGTGCAGTACTGTATTATTTAAGATTCTGCAAAAAAGACGGTAAGTTACAGGAGAGTTGATCTCATGTCAATATGTGATACTTGTGCTAATTATGCATACGATGATGATTATGAATATTATGTATGTGATATAGATCTCGATGAAGATGAGATGCAACGATTCTTGAGCAATAACAATGAGAATTGTCCTTATTATCAAAACGGCGATGAATATCAGGTCGTTAAGCATCAGGCATTCTAAAGGTTGAATATATGAACAAACAGGAGTTTATCGATTCATTGAGACGTGAGCTTTCAGGTATGGAAGATTACGAGTATGTCAATGATACAGTGAACTATTACGAGAACTACATAGAGAGTGAGATAAGAAAAGGCAATCCTGAAGTAGCAGTTTTGGAAGGACTGGGCGATGCAAGACTCATAGCAAAGTCCATTAAAGCCAGTAAAAAAGCTGCCGGACAAACGGTATATGAAGATCCTGTTACTGATGAGCGCACTGCCACCGGTAACCAGTCCACAGGACTTACGCTTCTTTCAAAGTTCTTAAGTCTTCCGACATGGACACGTCGTGTTGTAGGCGGTGCAATCGTTATCGGTGGACTGATAGTGGCAGGTACACTGCTAAGCTGGATGTTTCCCGTATTGCTGGTAGGTGCAATAGCGTATGCTTTCTACAGATTCTTCAGAGATAATTTCTTACAGTGACAGGCAGGGTCAGTGATGCATTTATAAAATCCGCTTGACTTTTACCGAGAATATGTTAACATATAAGCGTTGTCAAAATGTGTGCTTAGCTCAGCTGGATAGAGCGTTTGGCTACGGACCAAAAGGTCGGGGGTTCGAATCCTCTAGCACACGCGATTTTAAGACTTGGAATCCTTGATTTTAGTGGACTTCAAGTCTTTTATTTTGTCGGACCTTGTGTGGATCGTAGCATTTTGATCATCTCGATAAAAAAGTTGCCTACCAATACTATATT
>JAEERY010000024.1 GCA_016286035.1 Lachnospiraceae bacterium | reverse complement strand
ATAAATGGCTTATAGTCATAGAGGAGTATATTAAGGGAAGAACAGTTCAGGAAATACTGAATGATGGCCCGATATCAGAGAAGGAAGCAATTAGGATCACAAGCAGTATCTGCGATATTCTCAATGATCTGCACAATCTTCCCACACCGATTGTTCACAGAGATATCAAGCCGGCAAATGTGATAATCACCGATCAGAATGAAATATATCTTTTGGATATGAATGTTGCCAAGTGGATCGATCAGGATAAAGATTATGACCGTCAATATCTGGGAACACAGGACTATGCAGCACCGGAACAGGTTGGATACGGTCTGACTGCATCGTCTCCAAAGTCAGATATATATGCGCTCGGAATAATGATGAATGTTATGATTACCGGAAAGCTTCCAAAAGAAGAAAAAGTAAAAGGTAATCTATGGCCGATCATAAGAAAATGTATCAGTTTAAAAGCCGATGATAGATATACCGCCAAAGAATTAAAGGCAGAACTTGATAGGATAGCAAGGAGCACCAGTGCAGAATAAACCGACAGATGAACTGAATAACCTTCTTGAGAACATGAAACCGGATCAGATAGACGGCTACTTAAAAGATAATCGTCCGTATATGGCTGGTGATAAGAAATCTTTTTATTATTATATGAAGGATGTTCTCGAAAAAAAGAATATACGGCTTAAAGATGTTTATTCATTTGCAGGTGTCAGTGAAAAGTATGGAAGCCAGATACTTGAGATGGAAAAACACACAAAGGATAGAGACCTGATAATACGATTCTGTATATCAGGGCATTTTAACTGGGACGAAACAAACAGGGCATTAAAGCTTTACGGTATGTCAGAACTGTACGCAAAGGATCCCAGAGATGCATGTCTTATCGTGGCAATAAATAATCGCATATTTGATTTTGCGAAGATAGATGACATGCTTACAGAAAAAGGCTTAAAGAAGATGACTAAAGATGTATAGGTGATCATTTTTAGCAAGGTTCCCACCATTTTGGTGGGAATTTTTTTGTTCAAAAGTTGATATCATCCGTATTAAACAAAGATGTTTACGCCACGTAATCAAAAAGTGATTTGATAATCAGATTGCCTAAACTTACGATGAAAAGGAGAAGGAGAATGAGCAGAAAAATGAGTTTAGGAGAATTTATATCACGACGAAGAAACAATATGCAACTAACACAGGAGGAACTGGCAAAAAAGTTGAATGTATCAAAATCAGCGATCGCCAAATGGGAGACCAACGGAGGTATACCTGACAGAGATAATCTGTTAAGGTTAGCGGATGCGTTGGGTGTCACAGTCGATGGTTTACATAAAATAATAAACAGCGAGAAAAATGAAGAAGTTGATATTGAGATAAATATTACAGCTGATGTCATACGTGCGCTGGAATCTTGTGGATATAAGGTAATACGTCCCGGAAAAGATAAATAAGGAGGGTTGATCATGTTTTGTCCTAATTGTGGAAAATCAATAGATGACAGTAGTAAGTTTTGTCTGGAATGCGGATATAAGATAGACCAGACTGTAACGAAAGGCATGGAATCTACTGTTCAAACATGGGGAAAAGTTCAAACATCTTCTTCAAGTAATCCTGACGGTAAGAGCAAGCTTGAAGCTGAAAAGGAGCGCAGATATCTTGCGGCTCAGGAGAGAGAAAAAAATCTAAAGAAAAAGAAGAAACCCGGAAGAGTGGGGACTGAAGTCAAAAAGATGAAGCAAAGAGTTAGACTCCGCACAATGCTTGCACTATTGGTTGCTATTTGGGTGTTTTTTCTTGGATATTCTATATATCATATGGCTACCACCGGAATCACTGTGAAACAGTATAGGGCTGAGATCGCATATAAATTCCAGTTGTTTGGTGCTAAGACAAAACTTAATGTAAATGTTGCGTTTGGTGGATATGGCAGAGGTCTTAACTGCAAAAGTATCTACCAATCATATAAAAAGGAAATGGAGAAAACTTCTTCTATCTTAGCGAAAGAATACAGGACAGAAGCGGATCAGACTTCAAAGAAGAAGGAAGAACTGGACGCGATAGAAGAAGCAAAGCTCATTCAGTTGGCTGCTATTGAAGAGGAAGGCCGATTTAAGATGAAATATATGGCCGATGAATGGTTCTGGGTAGAAAACTATGACTACGATTATTGGTCAAAGAAGTTATATGAAGCTTATAAAGAAGAGAGTCTGGTTGTGTATAGACCATACTCAGAAGATCTAAAAGCTTCAGCTCAAAGTACAACAAAACCGGATGTATCAACAAGCAGTGATTCTGCATTAAAGAACGAAATAATGGCAATGGTCGATGAGATTGAGGCTGGACAGGAACAGAATGATACTTCTGTCACAAGCAAAACGGAAGAAACCCAAAAGCCGGCTGACGAAAAAACATCGGAACAAGTTAAAGAACAGACTCCTTCTGACGATGAAGAACTCCCTCCCCGAAAAGAGGAACAGGATAGCCAAAGTGGCGGGGTAGATCCTGATTTAAAGGCTTTTTTGGATAGTTATGAGGCTTTTGTGGATGAATATGTATCATTTATGAAGAAATATCAGTCTGATCCTACAAACGCTGTCAATATGATGAATGACTATACCAGGATCATGAATCAATATGCAGATTTTACTAACAAGATCAATAAGTACAATACCAACGCCATGTCAAAGGCAGACTTGGAATACTATCTGGACGTAACAAACAGATGCTCAAAGAAAATGCTGAGTGTTTATTAGCTTAAAAAAGCAAAATGCATAGGGAGGAAACATTTGAATAATAAGGTTTTTTCAATAATACAGTGGACATGGGGGTCAATACAATCGACAGCAGGGGCAGTATACTACATTAAATATTTAGACAGACCACATTTTGACTTTAATGGCGCTTGCGTGACTGTATGGCCAAAGGATTCAAGTATGTCTTTGGGAAAGTTTATCTTTTTGACAGACTCACCTTTTGCCTACCACCCAGAATTCAGGTGTAAATATACACGTAATGAAATGAGTGAAAGGATTTTGGTTCATGAATATGGACATTGTGTGCAGCCTCTTATTCTCGGACCATTGTATTTGGTGGTAATAGGAATACCATCTTTGACATGGGGAACGCTACCGGCACTTCGTGATTTAAGACAAAAGAAGAAATTATCTTATTTTGATCTATTCTGCGAAAAAATGCCAATACTTTGGGAGAACTTGTTACAAAGAAAACTTCAATCGGAAGAGTAATGTGATCTAACTTAAGAATGCAAAATATTGAATTACTAGGTGTGTCATATCATGTCATGGGGTATAATAAATTATATGTATCTAATAATCATGACAGAAGAGGTATTGATATGTTATATGGGGATAAATCAAAGAAAAAAGAAGCCGGAGCGGCGCCGGAACCTGAAAGAAAAAATGAACGTGAAAAGAGGATAGAATACGTCAAACTTATAGAACAGATGAATGATGAAACATTTAAACTGTGTCTTAAAAAGCTGTATCCATTATTTAATTACAGTGTTATTAATATGGAAAACATGCGAAAGATCGATTTAGAAGATCAGCTTGAAAGAATACAGGATAAATTCTATAAGAATTCCAAGGGTAAAAACAAAGGCTTCCTTAATTACTATTTGGATATACTGAAAAAGTATTATGATGTACTGATAGAATGCGATGATAAAGCTGAGAGATGCAGAAATAGAGGACGTGAAGTTATTCAAAACGCTGTTTCAAAAGATGGAACACGTTACGATATCGAAGATGGTATTATCCTTTTGCTGTGTCTTTACCGAGAAAAGAGTAAAGGTATAAAAGTAATAAATGATGTTAACACGTCGGCATCTACAGATGATATAGAGTATATAGATAAGATTGTTGAATACAGGATCCAGCAGGGGAAAAATCTTGTTAAGAAAACAGGAATGATTAAAAACATGATTGCTGATGATAGTGACAGCGAATTCGATTCTAAAGTATTCTATGTAAACAGTGTTTTATTTTTCTGCATGGGTATGCAGGACAGAGGGGTTATAGTATAGAAAATGGTAGAGCAAACATTATTAATTGATGCAGAAAAACTTGAAAGAATTAAAAGCGGTTTCCATCCGGCTTTGATAGCCCGCAGAGAAGATGGAACGATCATGGAATATGCTAAATGCGAACTGCTCTCGTCAAATGAAGCCAGTGACAAAACAAGTGAATTACTGTCAGAGGTCTATAAATATTTAAAGAAGGATTCTGTTGATAAAGCATCTGTTCGTAACATTTTAAAAGACTATAAAAACGGGATGAAAAATCTTTCGGGTTTTACAGAAAACTTATCAACAAGTATAGAGAACTTAGGCGAAGAACTTAACTCCATAGAGGCTCTATCATATATAAATATCGGGCTAACTATGGCCAATATAGCGGTTGATGTTGCTGGGTTTGTGATAATAAACAAGAAACTTAATGAGTTAAACAATCAGATACAAGATGTTTCAACCCGCCTTGGGATTTTAGAGGATCTTGAAAAGAACAAAATAATCAGAGAGTATAAGGGCTTTGCATTAGACTACAATTCACTTCTGACTAAGATCAGCCATAATGAGCCGGTAGAACTGGATCATCTCGAAAAATTTGTAAATATTTTTTATACCTATTTAGATGAGTTGATTGGTAATTACTGGTCTAATGCTATAAACACTGATGTTTTTCTTATGATAATCAACACCCTGATGCCGGCATATACACTCATCACGTGTGAACTTATTGACAGGCACTATTTTGACAGAGGTATCATTCCTTCAAATTATGAGTCGTATATAGGTTTGTTCGACAGGCTTATGGAGCCCAGTTATGCTAAAAGGCTTGAAGAATATTTCTTCTATGAGAAAAAGCTAAACACAATCTACTCGATGGATGCTGTTAATACTGAGATTCTCTTAGCTTTAAATGGGAAGACTCAACTTGAAGATCAGGTTGAAATTGTTAAGGAACTCAAAACTAAAGATAAGGTAGATGAGTTTAAGAGTGTAATGAAAGAACACGCTAAACAGGTATTTAATAAGATGTGTGACGAACTGTATTCTACTTCTGAGATATGGCGAGAGAATTATCATCCGGTTGCGGTGACAAAGTGAAGAATGAAAAGGAGGTGTAAGTTATGAGTCTGTTTAAAAACAAGGGTTTGTTTAACAAAACAGGAAATGTTCTGTCAGGATCAAAATCCCAAAAGATAGTATTGCCTTCAAACTATGAGATAATCAATAAACAGATGCCAACAGGATATGGTTATCCTGAAGACGCAGTTGATTACAGAATGATAAATGACTCTACTTATGCATACCTTCTTACTTATCAAGTGACCGAAGAAGAGTCGATACCCTTTGATAATATGAATGCTGTCATTGCTGAAATGAGGGGATACCTTGATGAGAACACCGGCCTGATTGAAGTTAAAAACGGAATAACAAAGAATAACGGAAAATATGTTTATATTCTTAAGAAGATGCTTAAAGAACCAACTCCGCAGTTACCTTCGCAGATGATGTATATGATAAATATGAATATTCAGATTGGAAATACTAATCAATTCATTAATGCGACATTTGAAGAGATTGGTTCGACAGGCATGAGGGAAGCTGTAGTTATGGAGATAGCTACGAGAGAAGGACGAGTCGGGAGAAAAATGAAAGGATGGACATGTGATCCCTATGATCCCAAATATAATAAGGGATTTCT
>JAEERY010000023.1 GCA_016286035.1 Lachnospiraceae bacterium | reverse complement strand
CACTGCGTCTGCGTAACTCAGTTGGTAGAGTAGCGGTCTCTTAAACCGAAGGTCGTGGGTTCGAACCCCACTGCAGGCATTGGAGGATATAAAAATGTACAACAGCCAGACTTACGGAAAATTGAATATTGAGAACATACCGGCTAAGCTTCTGGCTTATTACGATAAAGTAAAGAATTTTGACTCACCGATCCAGATAATAGTAGGAACAGACAGTCAGAATCACAGCAATACGAAGATCGTGACGGTGATCGCTATCGTCTGCGAAGGTCATGGAGGAATTTATTTCTATGAGATAAGCCATGTCAGCAAGATCGAAGATATACGTCAGAAACTGTTTAAGGAGACGACATTATCATTAAGGACGGCGGATACTGTACTGGAGATCATTGAAAACGACCCCAGGTATCTGGAGCTTTATGATAATTCAACATTTACCATACATGTAGATGCAGGAAAAACAAAAAAGAGCAAAACAGCGGAACTGATACCGGCTATAGTCGGATGGATAAAAAGCGTTGGATACGAGTGCGAGGTAAAACCGGATTCATTCGTTTCAAGTTCTATTGCAGACAGATTGAGCAAATAGTTTTATAATTTGTCATATCGGTAGCTAATCAGGTTTACTTCACATTTGGGATGCGGATGTCGTGGGTTCGATTCCCACCGGGTCCTTTTGGATCTGTAGCTCAGTTGGTAGAGCGCCGATTTTAATCTGATGATATCACCGATACATCACAGCTAGTGTCACTTACTTTAATTGGCGGTTTGGCAGGTTCGAATCCTGGAAACAGTGGCACGATATTCAGTGATTCTGATAGCTAGTCGGATTTACTTTCAAAGACTGTTAACCTTATAATCCGGCAATATACATCAGAAAAAGGAGAAGAAATGTTAAAAGAGATTTTTCTAAATTATTTATTTGAAAAGCACATTCTTGTTTGTAACAGGGATGTATATGAAGATAATGTATTTGAAGTTTTGTTCACACTTGCGAACATGTTCAATATATGTATCGACAAAGGAGCAAAGTATGCCCAGAGAGGTATGATAAACTTTGTTTCCAAGCAGCTTGGAGAGAGTGTTCCCGAGCCTTTTTACAAGGGATTCCCTCAAAGTGTAAGGGAATTATCAAGCGATGAATTACTGTTTGATCAGTTGGTTCACTATGCGATCACATACGGAATAGGAGATTTTTCTAAAGCGGGAGAATCTTTGTTTGAAGAGAACTTTGACAGGATCGCTTTTAAAGAAGATGCTGACGTAAAGGTGTTTTCAATAGTTAGTGAGGATGAGGCATATGATATCCTTACCCAGATCACAGACGGACTTTTGTTATCTACAAGACCTCTTTCTGACAGCCAGTATGATCTTGTGAAGAGTTTCATATGTGATACTTCATATGAGATAAAGGAGATCGCATCAAAAAACACATGCATAAGATTGATGGTTGACTTAAGAGATATCAGATTTGCAAAGTTTTTGTACCTTTCTGATGTCATAAAGGTCTTAGATGAGATCAATTATACTGATTATAAAAACAAGCAGTTAAATAAGCTTAACCTGAAAAACAGTGACAGAAAATTCATCACCTCACTCATAAACGAGCTATTTAAGACCTCCAGATGTGATATAAGAAATTGCTATGAGAAGAAAAAGATATGGAACGGACTTCTTCATCATATCCACTATAAGGCAGTGTCGGATGAAGCAGAGGAATTTGTAGAAGCAATGCGTTCTGACAGAAATGATTCCGTATTTTCCGAGTTTGAAAGAGCAATGAGAGAAAACAGCATAAAGACAGCTGTTGATACATTAAAGAGAAATAAAGGATCAGCGAGCGTTTTAAGAAACATTAATTACCTTATAAGCAGATGTGACAAAGATGATCTTGATTATGTTTTAAAGAACATGGAAACAGACAACACTATCGTACTTATTCAGCTACTCATGCAGTATGCTCATTATAAGAAGGACGGAGCCAGAGCTTTCAAATTCACAAAGCATAACAAGTTAAAGGTTCATGTGGAAACACAAGAGGAAAGAAATTCAAGAAGATCATGCATATCATCTGAGGCACTTGATATTGTAACAAACACCATCAAGGAAAATATCAAGAAAAACCTTAAGGGAAGACTTGATAAGGTATATATCGATCCCGATATGGTCAACTATGCTCTTCCTTTACAGGAGAACACATCCCAGGGAGGATTTGGTACTCTTACAAGAGGTTCAAAGATCCAAATAGGAGAAACAAAGAAACTCCGTGTTTTCACATACTGGGAGAAGGTGAATGATATCGACCTTTCTGTATTCGGTATAGATGAAGAAGGCAACAGAAAAGAGTTCTCATGGAGAACAATGGCTTTTAATCAGTCAAAGGCCATAACATATTCCGGAGATCAGACAAGCGGATATAACGGTGGAAGCGAGTATTTTGATATCGATATGGATAAGTTTAAAAAGCTCTATCCTGAAATAAGATACATGATACTCTGTGACAATGTATATTCGGGAAAAGCTTTTGACAAGTGTTTCTGCAAAGCCGGATACATGACAAGAGATATTGAGGATTCAGGTCGGGTTTATGAACCTAAGACTGTTAAGTCAGCATTCATGATCAACTGTGGCAGCACATTTGCATATTTGTTTGGTGTTGACCTTTTGAAAAATGAGCTTATCTGGTTGAATTGTGCAAGAGACAGTTCTGCTATCGTGGCAGGAACTACAGAGATGGATTTTTTGCTGGATTATTTTGATGTTACTGATACTTTAAACGTTTATTCATTCTTTGAGATGATGGCTTGCGAAGTGGTTAGTGATATTAATGATGCTCAGGTTATCGTGACAGATAAGCCTGTACAAACAGACGGTGATGCTTTGATCATCAGAGAGTATGATACTGAGAAGATGATCGCATATTTAAATAAGTAGGAGAGGATAAGATTATGAAGACAATGACAAACATTCAGATTACATCAAGTAACAGATGCCAGTCGCGAATCAACAGCTGGTCTGTTTGTCATGCAAATTTATACATGTTAACTCATATAGGAAAGATAACCTAGATCATTGTTTGTTTTAGCGGTTGTTTCCTGTGAGATGGAGACAGCCGCTTTTTTATTTGCTGCGTTGGCTCAATTGGTACAGCACCGGTCTTGAAAACCGACATTCCGAAAGGATATCAGAGTTCGAATCTCTGGCGCAGCGTATAGCCGTATAGTTCAAATGGAAGAACATAAGACTCTGAATTTTAAGATACAGGTTCGAGTCCTGTTGCGGTTGTTTAGGCTTATGGTGCAAAGGTAGCACATGGGACTTTGATTCTTAAGATACAGGTTCGAATCCTGTTAAGTCTGTTTTGCTCTGTTAGGCTAATGGAAAAACCAAATGGCTACGAACCATTTATTACCCGTTCGAATCGGATACAGAGCATATGCGAACGTAGTTCAGTGGTAGAGCATCACTCTGATAAGGTGGGAGTCACAGGTTCAAATCCTGTCGTTCGCATTATTTGCTCCGTTAGGCTAATGGAAAAACCAAGCGCCTTCTAAGCGTTCATTACCCGTTCAAGTCGGGTACGGAGTATCTGGCAACGTGACCGAAGTGGTAAAGGTTCCCGCCTGCTAAGCGGTGAGGTCGTTAATTCGCCATGAGGGTTCGAGTCCCTCCGTTGTCGTTAATATAGGCTGATGGTGTAATGGTAGCAATACGGTCTCCAAAACCGTCGGTGAGAGTTCGAGTCTCTCTTGGCCTGTAATGCGACCCCATAGTCCAAAGGTTGAAGACAGCGGTCTGCAAAACCGCAGATATGGGTTCGAATCCCATCGGAGTCTTATAGTCAAAAAGATTACTTTGAGAATATTTGATATATAGTATTTTTCTATTGCTTTTGGTTCATTATTTTCTTGCGTTTGACTGGTTTTTCGAATAAAATAACTATCGTGAAATCCGAAACAGGAATATGTAAAACTCAGGATTTTAATCCTTATCTGTTTAAAAGGGTGAATCAAAACTGCTTTTTGGAGGAAATAACCTTGATAACCAAAAATTCAAAGCAAGAGGAGACTGGACGTCCTTCAATAGAACGCCCTTGGGAAAAGTATTATAACGAGAACGGTAAGAATTATTCTTTTCCCAAAATGAATGTTTTCGATTTTGTTTATGAAGAAAACAAAGACAGAGCTGATTTGATCGCCTTGGAATATGAGGAAAATAAGATAAGTTTCAAAGAGTTTTTTGACAAGGTTAACGAACGTACGGCATTATATCAATCCATGAATATTCAGCCCGGCGAGATTGTAACAATGGCAACCTTGTTAACCCCGGATTTTGTATATGATTTTTATGCATTGGCAAGATTAAATGCAATATCCAATCTTATTGATCCGAGAACTAGCGTGGAAGGAATCAAAGAGTATCTGGATGAAGCAGAATCAAAGCTTATAATAACTAACAATTTATTTATTGACAAAATAAGAAGTGCAATTGGTGACGGAGATTATAAAGTAATAAGTACCTCTTTGTTTAATGGAGCAAAGAAATTGGAATTCCCTTTAAATTTAGCTTCTATCGCTTTCGGAGTTAAAGCAGATATTTGCATGAAATCAGATAAAAGGGTATCCAAGTATTCAAAACTAGGAAAAGAAACCAAAGCATTAGATATTAAATCTACGACAGGAGATTTAACTATTGTTCATACGGGCGGAACTACAGGAACACCTAAGGGTGTTGTTCTCTCTCACGATAATTATAATGCGGTTGCAATGCAATATATCAAATCAGATATCGGATTTACACCTAAAGAGAAATTCATGATAATAATGCCACCATGGATATCTTATGGTTCTGGTTTATTACATATGACTCTTGTTTGTGGTATGACAGCGCAGTTGATACCAAAACTAGATGGTAAAAAAATGGACCTTGCGCTGATAAAGAATAAGCCAACCTGGTTTGCAGGTGTTCCGGCGCATTTTATAAATATGCTGGATAGACAAATAGCAGATTCAGATGATGCGTTTAATTCTGTTAGATCAGGAGCGATTGGTGGTGGTCCGACACCGGCAGAACTGTTTCAAGATGTTGAAGAGTATTTCCTGAAAAATGGTTGCCGTCAGGGAATGATACCAGGATATGGTCTGACAGAGTGTTCATCAACATTAGCTGCGAGACAAAGCGCCGAATTTCATCCAGGAAGTGTAGGAATTCCATTACCTGGATCTACTGTAGGTATATTCAAAATAGATGAAAAAACCGGATTAACTACTGACACAGAAATAGGATATGATGAACAAGGTGAAGTATGCCTGCAGACTCCGGCGATGATGACAGGATATTTTAAAAATCCTGAATTAACCAAGAAAGTGTTGGTTGAACATTCTGATGGAAATATTTGGATTCATACGGGAGATCTGGGATATATAGATAAGGATGGATTCTTGTTTATTGATGGCAGGATCAAAGAATTGATCATAAGATACGATGGGTTTAAAGTATATCCCTATTTAATTGAGAATCTTATTCAAAAGATTAATGGAATAGAAACAGTTAAAGTTGTTGGTATCACAGATCCTGTTAATCTTGGTGGTGAAGTACCAATGGTGTATTATACTATCAAGTCGACTTTTATGGAGGATGCGGATCTTATATCTAAAGAAGTCAAAGATATTTGTTATAAAGAACTTGCAGGATATTATACAGAAGGAATGCGGTTTAAAAGAATCGATAGAATGCCATTAACTCCTATAGGTAAAATTGACTATCGAAAGCTAAAAAAAGAAAGTCAATCAGCATAGAATAGTAATAAATCATCAAATATCAATGTTACCTCAGACGGCGGCGATTGGTCTAAAAGATTATCGTTTCCGTCTTTTTTGTATCATGAATTGAACAAATACCAGAGCCTTCATAAAACATCACATTTAATGGTCTTAAAAGTTCATGTGTATAAAAGTTTGATAAATTAGAGGGTGGGTATTAATAGTATTCAGAAAAGTATAGGACAAGATGCTTACATTCTTAATCTTACCGAAGATGAGATAAGAGTTACAGCGTGACATACTGACTTGAGTAAGTCTAGACAGTATAACAAAACAGCCAAACAATCTCAAAAGAAGAGCCTGAGAAACTGTTTGGCTGTTTTGGTCACTAAATCTTTGAATTTAGTCACTAATTGTGTTGAATAAATACCGCATTTACGCGGAAAAACGATATCGGGGTGACGTGATTCGAACACGCGACCTCTACGTCCCGAACGTAGCGCTCTACCAAACTGAGCCACACCCCGAGGCGAACAAAACACCACTGATTTTGACGCAAAACCCATTCTATATTATTTCAATGAAAAAATCAACAAAAAAATGATAGAGAAATGTTTAAAAACTGTAATTATGTAAAAATTGGTAAAAATTAGTAAAATTTTTAAAAAAGGTGTTGCACAAGTCAAAAAGATGTGATAGTATTGCTACAGTAAATCAAAGAGATAAGGCAAAGGCAAAGCAGTCGAAAGGCTGTGACGCAAAACTATAGGGCCTCGAGTATGGCAGCCAGTTGCAGTAGTGAAGACTTCGGCAACGCGAGCGCCGGAGTTATTTTTTTGAGGCGGATTGATTTACTCTTAAAATAGTTAGTTCCACCTTCATTCCTTCAATAGTGCCCGCGACTCATTCGTTGAGTAGCGGGCACCTTCATATTGTTTTAGAGGTTAATATGAAAGCTAATAAGAGATATTTTGTAATTTCGGCAGTATTCTTTATTATTTTTATCATATACACACTTATGGTTAAATATATTGGTGTAGCAATGGTCGGACCACAAAACAGTGTAGTTGGATTTGCGTCGTTGAATAAGGCTATTGCGAACAATCTTCCTTATAATGATCTGATGTACAATTTAAGTGAAGTTCTCGGATATGCTGCCATACTCACAGTAGGTATATTCGGACTCTTTGGTATCATGCAGTTATTTATAAAGAAGGGATTTGGAAAGGTAGATAAGGATCTTTATATTCTGTGTGGTCTTTATGCATGTGCCCTTATTACATATATAGTATTTGAAAAGCTGATAATCAATTACAGACCTGTAATGCTTGAGGGAGAACTTGAAGCATCATATCCTTCATCTCATACGATGTTAGCAGTTACATTTATGATGGCGGCCATACAGCAGTTTTCAATGAGACTTAAAAAAGAAAAGACAAGACAGATGGTCATTATAGTATGTGCACTGATCGGAATAGGTGTAATAGTTACAAGAGTGATCTCAGGAGTTCACTGGATCACAGATATCATAGGTTCCATATTTATTTCACTGGCATGGTTCATGCTGTATCTGGGTATGATCGCTACGATATATCCTGACAAAAAACTGTTTAAGTTCAAAGACTGATAATGTAAATATGAAATATGAGAACAGGACCTGGAGTGAAGTGATCACATACAGGTCTTTTTTTGACAAAAAAAAACACCGACCCCACGGCTCGCAGTCCGCAAAATCAGTGCCTCAAGATGCGCGATCAGGGGCTCGAACCCTGGACACCCTGATTAAGAGTCAGGTGCTCTACCAACTGAGCTAATCGCGCTCATATTCTTTTCGTGCCTGTTATTTGCGGCACAAGTGGTATTATAGTATAATATAAAAATCTTTGCAAGACATTTTTTTATATTTTTTTTATTTTTGATTCTGAGTGGTAATATTATGATTTTTGAAAGCCATGCACATTATGATGATGAAGCGTTTGATAATGACAGGAATGAGCTTCTCTTGGGAATGAGAGATCATGATATAGAAACTGTTATAAATGTAGCCGCAAGTCTTGATTCCGTAAGGAGTTCCCTTGCACTGGCCCATGAGTATCCCGATGTGTACGCCGCAGTCGGAGTACATCCCAGTGAGACGTTAGAACTAAACGATGAGACTTTTGACTGGCTCAGATCTAAGGTTTTGGATGACAGATGTGTAGCTGTCGGAGAAATCGGTCTTGATTATCATTTTTTAGATGAATATCCGGATCCCGGAAAGGAAACACAAAAAGTATGGTTTGAAAAACAGCTTGATATGGCAAAGGAGTTTAACAAGCCTGTTATCATACATTCAAGAGATGCAGCTTTGGATACTTTAAATATAATGATGAAACCACAGTACAGGGATCTGACCTTTGATATGCATTGTTATTCGTATTCAAAAGAGTCTGCAAAGGAGCTTTTGAAACTTGACTGTTATTTTGGAATAGGCGGTGTGGTCACATTTAAGAATGCAAAAAAACTTATTGAGGCTTTGGAGATCATTCCTTTGGACAGGATCCTTCTTGAAACCGACTGTCCTTATCTTGCACCGACACCTCACAGGGGTGAGAGAAACAGCTCATATTATCTTGTACTGGTCGCAGAAAAACTGGCCGAGATCAAGGGCATATCATATGATGAAGCGGTACGTATCACATGTGAGAATTCAAAGAGATTTTTCAGGATGTAAAAGTACTAAAACACAACACATATAATTATAGAAGAAAGAGGTTGTTATGGCATATTTGGGAATACCTGCCAATACAATGGAAATACTGAAAAAATATAACTTTTCATTTCAAAAGAAGTTTGGACAGAACTTTCTTATTGATACTAATATTTTAGAGAAGATCATTAAAGAAGCTCAGATCACTAAGGATGACTGCGTTCTTGAGATAGGTCCCGGAATAGGGACAATGACTCAGTATCTGGCAGAAAATGCACGACATGTGGTGGCGGTTGAGATTGATAAGACTCTTATTCCGATACTTGGGGATACACTTTCAGAATATGACAATGTGACGGTTTTGAATGCTGATATATTAAAAACCGATATACAGGCTATATGTGATGAATATAATAACGGTAAGCCGATAAAGGTTGTTGCAAACCTTCCTTATTACATAACCACACCTATCATTATGGGACTGTTTGAGAGCCATGTACCGCTAAAGAGTATAACGATAATGGTGCAAAAAGAAGTGGCAGACCGCATGAAGGAGGGGCCGGGGTCCAAGGATTACGGTGCTTTAAGCCTTGCGGTTCAGTACTATGCCAATCCTGAGATCGTTGCTGAGGTATCACCGAATTGTTTTATACCCAGACCGAATGTTGGAAGTGCGGTAATAAGACTTACAAGATATGAGAATCCTCCGGTGGATGTTAAAGATGAGAGATTCATGTTTGTTCTTATAAGGGCGTCATTTAATCAGAGAAGAAAGACTCTTTCCAACGGTCTTTCAAATGCTGGACTGGGGATAAGCAGGGAAGACGTTACAAAAGCACTTGATAAGATGGGACTTTCACCTACTGTAAGGGGAGAGGCACTGACGCTTGAGCAGTTTGCAGATCTGAGCAACATACTGAAAAATAGATTTGATCCATAGAGGATTTTGCGGGGTAGAAGAAATGAATGACAGATTGACGCAGTCTGATATAGATAAGATGCAGGAAGAGATAGATCACAGAAAGCTGGTTTTGAGACCTCAGCTTTTAGTAGATGTTAAGGATGCCAGGGCTCACGGTGATCTTAGCGAGAACTTTGAGTATAAAGCTGCCAAAAAGGCTAAGAATCAGAACGAGAGCAGGATCCGTTATCTTGAAAAGATGATAAAGACCGCCAGGATAATAGAGGATAACACTGCTGATGATGAGGTTGGAATCAATAATCAGGTCACAGTACTCTTTGAAGAAGATAATGAAGAGGAGACCTATAAGATCGTAACAACGGTCAGAGGAGATTCGCTTAATAATCTGATAAGCATTGAGTCACCGCTAGGCAAGGCCCTGATGCGTCATAAAGAAGGTGACAGGGTGGAAGTTAAGGTGAATGCGGATGTCAGTTATTTTGTGAAGATTTTAAAGATTGAGAACAATAAAGATGATTCTGATGACAAAATAAGGGGTTATTAACACAAGAATTAGGGTTTTTTATAAAAAAAACACAATATATTGTATTTTTTGCTAAAGTAATTCATATTTTTGCCGATATACAGAGTGAAGGTATATGTGTATAGTCTTATAAGTGGATTGACACAACCTTTTATACATGATGTGTTTTATAGACTACAAGGAGGTAGAAATATGACAGTTAGCGCTATTTTAAACGGCAAGAACAACAACCGGAAAAATAACCAGCTCATCAGACCGGTACAGACAGTTAAACGTGGTTCCAAGACAGATGCTGTTGAATGTTCATATCAACTACTTCAGCAGCAGGCTATCATGGTATACCAGAGATAATATCAGTCATAAATAAAAAAGGATTGCGAAGAGCAATCCTTTTTTTTATACTTAAGATTGATTTACAGATATATAAAATTCATATGATCCTAAGAAAAACAGACAGGAGATGATCAGATATGAGAAATATAGATGTGGCACAGGTGACATCAGCTCTAAAGGATATGTGCATAGAAGCAAACCACTTTTTGACAAAAGACATGAAGTGTGCGCTTGAGAATGCACAAAAAACAGAGAAAGCGCCTCTCGGAAAGCAGATAATAGGCCAGCTTGAGGAGAATCTTAAGATTGCAGGAGAGGATATGATACCGATATGTCAGGATACAGGCATGGCGGTAGTATTTGTTGAGATCGGTCAGGATGTGCACTTTGAAGGCGGAAACCTGGAAGATGCTATCAATGAGGGAGTCAGACAGGGATATGTTGACGGATATCTTAGAAAATCCGTTGTAAAGGATCCTCTGATAAGAGAAAACACAAAGGATAATACTCCTGCAGTGATCCATTATTCAATAGTAGAGGGTGACAGGGTTAAGCTGACTATAGCTCCCAAGGGATTTGGAAGTGAGAACATGAGTAAGATATATATGCTCAAGCCGGCTGACGGTGAAGAGGGAGTAAAAAATGCAATCCTTTCTGCAGTAAAGGATGCAGGACCCAATGCATGCCCTCCAATGGTAGTCGGTGTCGGTATCGGAGGAACATTTGAAAAGTGTGCTTTTCTTGCAAAGAAGGCTCTGACAAGAGCTGTTGATACTCATTCCGATATAGAATGGGTAAAGGATATGGAGATCGAGATGCTTGAAAAGATCAACAAGACAGGTATAGGTCCCGGAGGACTTGGCGGTTCAACCACAGCACTTGCAGTTAATATCGAGACTTATCCAACACACATTGCCGGACTTCCGGTAGCAGTCAATATCTGCTGTCATGTAAACAGACATGCTGTAAGAGTCATCTAAGGAGAAAGACATATGGAATACAGAATAGAAGCACCTCTTAAAAAAGAGGACACGGAAAAGTTGAAAAGCGGTGATTATGTTTATATAACCGGAACCATATATGTAGCAAGGGACGCAGCACATAAGAGAATGGATGACCTGCTTAAGGAGGGTAAGGAGTTACCCATTAAGCTTAAGGACAATATCATTTACTACATGGGCCCTTCACCTGCAAGAGAAGGAAGGGCGATCGGATCGGCAGGACCTACAACGGCAAGCCGAATGGATAAATATGCGCCGAAATTACTGGATCTTGGACTTAAAGGCATGATAGGAAAAGGAAAGCGAACACAGGAAGTCAAAGATGCGATAGTCAGAAACGGATGTGTGTATTTTGCTGCAGTGGGTGGCGCCGGAGCATTACTGTCAAAAGCCATCACAAGCAGTGAGGTTGTTGCATATGAGGATCTGGGAGCTGAGGCGATACGCAAGCTTGAAGTAAAGGATTTTCCGGTGATAGTAGTTATCGATAAAGACGGAAATAATCTATATGAGACAGCCATAAAGGAATATTGCGAAGAATAAACTATCAGAAAAAATAAAACCGGGAATATGCTTCCCGGTTTTATTTATAGCGGAGAAAGAGGGATTTGAACCCTCGCGCCGCGCAAACGACCTACACCCTTAGCAGGGGCGCCTCTTCAGCCACTTGAGTATTTCTCCATAGCCTGAATATTGCCACTACCAATCTTCAGTTCGCGTCAAAATCAACGCAAATGTTATTATATACATACACAGGAAAAAAGTCAATCAAAAATAAGAATGAGGGGGTTTCGTAACAGATACTAATCCGTGTTCTGTTAAGAGAACAAGAAAGTATATCGGTCGCTTTTGAAACACAAATATTGACTATAGTGCAGTTGGCTGATATATTTCACTTAATAGGCGGTCGCTATTGGAGGCGTTGATGCAGGTTAAAAAAGAGGAAGTATATAAAAGGATTTTATCCGTGTCGGAAAAGCTGTTTATCAGATACGGTTATAAAAAAACATCTCTCAAAATGATAGCAGACAGATGTTATATCAGTAAGAGTAACGTATACAGATACTTTTCTTCAAAAGAGGAGATATATGAAGCGCTTGTTGGGGATTCGAGAAAAAACATCCTTCAGGTGACGGACAGGCTGATGAAACCTGATTTTGTAAAAAAACAGCTTGGTGATAAGGTAGAAGATATCACGAATAAAATTGTGGAAGTGGTAGCAGCCAACAGACAGGGGATACTCGTTATGCTTAAAAGCGGCAGAGAGGAAGACAGAGATCTTATCGCTAACAAGTTTACCACATCGTTTTCTGAGAATTCTCCGGTCAAGGATGAGAGATTCAAGGAACTTGTGGCTAAAATACTTATATACGGTTTATCGGATGTTATCATGGAATATGAGGACTCAGATGAGTTAAAGAATAAGATATTTTTTCTGATTCAATACCATTACA
The DNA here is from genome assembly GCA_016286035.1 of Lachnospiraceae bacterium. GTDB lineage: Bacteria > Bacillota > Clostridia > Lachnospirales > Lachnospiraceae > Colinaster. The sequence goes on along the minus strand of JAEERY010000023.1, from coordinate 16,950 downwards.
TGGGGTATAGCACTTTTATCAATAAGGAGGTTGATTATTCATATGAAGAGATCAAGGCTTAAAAAGGTGATCATCACAATTACTGTTATAATACTTTTTTTCGTTCTGCTTGGTGTAATCTATACGAATCATATGCATTATGACATAGAGCCGCATGTTTCGTACAACGTGGATGTTATGGATGAACAAGGAAGAGAGCATGGTGAGCCTTCGATAGTATATATGACAAATGACATAAGCTCCGAGTCGTTAATGAAGATATACGAAACACTTGATGTTCATCCTGAAGGAAAGGTGGCAGTAAAGCTTTCTACCGGTGAAGCCGGCAACCCGAATTATCTGGATCCCAATCTTATAAAGGATCTGGTCAAAAGTGTTGATGGAACGATAATTGAATGCAACACTGCCTATTCCGGATCAAAAAGAGCTGATACGGCCATGCACAGACAGGTAGCCAAGGAACACGGATTTACTGATATTGCGGATTTGGATATCATGGATGAATTCGGATATATGACGATCCCTGTTAATGGAGGAGATCATCTTAAGGAAAACTGGGTAGGACAGAATCTTAAAAACTATGATTATGTTCTTGTACTGTCACATTTTAAAGGACATCCCATGGGGGGATTCGGTGGAGCCTTAAAGAACATATCCATAGGTATAGGATCACGTGAAGGTAAGGTGAGGATACATTCCGGGGGTCTGCTTAAAAAACCGACTATCACTCTTGCTGCACTCATCACAAATCAGGATGTATTTACGGAAAGCATGGCAGAGGCAGCAAAATCCGTATCCGATTATGAGGGAAACGGAGAAAGGATAGTCTATATCAGTGTAATGAATCATCTTTCTGTCGATTGTGACTGTGTTTCTACACCTGCCGAAGTTGATATGCACGATATAGGCATATTTGCATCAACAGATCCCGTTGCACTGGATCAGGCCTGTGTGGACCAGGTGTTTGAGGCAAAAGACGGTACATCACTGCAAAACAGGATACTCGAAAAGAACGGAATACATATTTTGACACATGCACAGAAGATAGGTCTGGGCAGTCGCGTATACAAGCTGGTAAACATAGACGATGAATCTGGTGCTACAGAGTAAGGAAATAATATGTTGGAGATATTGAACAGGGAGTTTATATACTTCTGGTATTATTTTACACTGCAGTTTCGTCAGATCTTCGGATACTGGGTTGCCGGAATGCTTATAGGATCGACTGTATCGGTGTTTTTCAAAGACAGGATCCATGGCATGATGAGAAATATGAAAGATGATGACAGCGGCATAACGGGTATTGTATTTGCATCAGTACTGGGTGTTATATCACCATTATGTATGTACGGGACGATTCCGATCGCCGCATCATTTTCAAAAGGCGGGATCAAGGACGAATGGCTCGCATCTTTTATGATGAGTTCCATATTGCTTAATCCGCAGCTTATCATTTACAGTGCTGCGCTTGGAATAAAGGTATTGTGTGTTAGGATCATAACATGCTTTATATGCGGTATAGCAGCAGGACTTATTATCAGATTTGCATTTCATAAGAAATCTTTCTTTACATTTAAGAACTTTGATGAACCGAAGAATAAAGACACTGATCCCAACGTGTTAAAGAGATTTCTTAAAAATCTGTACAGGAATATCAAGGCAACCGGATTGTATTTTTTACTGGGTATAATCCTTTCGGCCCTGTTTCAAAGGTATATCCCTCAGGAGGCGATCACTAAGGTATTTGGCGGAAATGAGGCATGGGGTGTACTAATGGCATCAACCATAGGCGTACCGTTATATGTTTGCGGCGGAGGTACCATACCGATAATAAAGAACTGGCTTTCAAACGGTATGAGCATAGGCAGTGCTGCGGCATTTATGATAACAGGACCTGCAACAAAGATAACAAATCTGGGAGCGCTGAAAGTGGTACTGGGGGCAAAACACTTTGCCATGTACTGGGGTTTTGTCATCGTGTTTTCATGTGTGACAGGCATTATCATAAATATGATCTTTTGATCTGTAAAAAACATTGACATTGAATGTATGAAATGATAAAATGACACCAAGTCATTAAATGACACGGTGTCATTTTTCGTGTGTAACAGATGTCTGAAAGGATATGATATGCCTAGAGTTAATGATGAATATTATGAAAAGAAACGTAATGAGATTATAGAGGCAGCTTATCGTGTATGTGTAAGAAAGCCCATAACTTCGGTAGAAATGAAGGATGTTATTGCCGAGACGGGTTTTTCACATGGTGCGATATATCGCTATTACAAAGATCTTGATGAGGTTTTGCTCGATCTGGTCATAAGTGTGAATTCAAGAAACAGGATTGATGATAAGCTGGATCAGATAATAGAAGAAGGAAAGGGTAAAAATTGGGAGATTGTGATTAGAAATGTGTTTAAGATGCTTTCGGATTACATGCTTGAAGTGGGAATTGATGTACAGAAGCTGTCTTTACACTGTGACATGCTGGCAATGAGTGATCCCGACAGAGTTGATCGAATCTCCCAGAAACTTGGAAAAGACAATCAGAGCCCTTTAATATACCTTGTTGCAAGACTCAGTGAATATCTAAACAGTGTGATCAGGGATAATGATCTTTCTCCCAAAAAGACAGTTGATGAGATCATACAGTACATTATTGTCACATACCATGGTATACAGGCAGGTTTTGTGTTGTCTGGCTGCTTCAAAACTGAATATATGGAGGGAAAATACAAACCTGAAGAGATGTTTTCGTGTCTGGCTGACTCTGTCATTCTGATGATGGGAGGAAATGATGATGTTTTATAATGCAAAGGAAGCTGATGTAGCGGTAAATAACGGAAAGATTCATTACCTGTCTTTCGGTACGGGCAAAAAGAATCTGGTCATGATCCCGGGACTAAGACTTTCGGACATTGCAGGATCATCAAGGATCCTTGCCATGTATTACCGTATATTTGTTAAGGGCTATACAGTATATGTGTTTGACAAGAAGGATAAGATCACTGAAGGATATACCATCCATGATATTGCCGAGGATACGACAGAAGCCATAAATAAGCTTGGTCTAAAGGATATCTATCTGTACGGTGTTTCACAGGGAGGTATGATATCACAGGATATAGTGATCAATCATCCTGAGCTTGTAAAGAAACTGGTCCTTGCCGTAACACTTTCTAAGAATAATGAAACAGTAAAGAATGTTGTTGGAAACTGGATCAAAATGGCTAAATCAGGTGATCTTACAGAAGTGGCAAAGGATTATACTTACAAGGGATTTTCCGAAGCATATCTGAAGAAATATAAGGCTTTCATTCCGTTGTCGATAAAGACTCAGAAGTTTATGCCATGTGAAAGATTTCTGATACTGGCAAAAGCATGTCTTACCTGTGATACATATGAGAGACTTAACGAGATAAAATGTCCGGTTCTTGTACTCGGGGGAGGAAAAGACAAGATAGTTACTAAAGAGGCTTCGATCGAGATAGCTGATAAACTCGGATGTGATTATTATATCTATGAAGATCTGAGCCATGAAGCATACAATGAAGCCAAGGATTTTAATAAAAGGATCTATGAATTCTTTGAAAGGTAAGGAAATGATTTTTCATACATTTGGAGACAAAAACAAAAGAGCGGTGTTGTTTATTCATGGGATGCTGCTGCCATGGCAGATATGGAGCAGAGCCATAGAGTATTTTTCAAAGGATTATTACGTGATAGTCCCGGAATTGGACGCACACACCCAGGATGAGACCTCACAGTTTAATTCTGTCGAAGAAGAGGCTTTAAAGATAGAAAAGTACATATTGGAAAATCTAAACGGTAAAACATATATGATCTGTGGTCTTTCAATGGGCGGTGCTATAGCGGCAAAACTGATCATGAATGGAAATATCGTAACAGAAAATCTGATCCTTGACGGTGCCCCATTGCTTAAAGTTTCAGGGTTTCTTAAAAAGATCATGAAGAGTAATTATATCTCCATAATCAAAAAGACCAAAAAAAGAGATCCCAAAGTGATAGAAAGAGCCAAGAGAGATTTTCTCCCGGGTGAGAGAATGGACGATTTTTTTAAGCTTGCGGACCGTATGGAGAATGATTCTCTGGTAAATATGATAGATACCATATTTGCCGGAACGGACATAAAGAAGATAAAAAATGAACCCGGGATCCTGTTTTTGCATGGGACAAAAGGAAATGAGGCGGTGTCAAAAAAGGCGGCGATAAAGCTCAAAGAGGAAAATCCGCAGACCCAAATAATGCAGTTTGACGGATATGCACACGCACAACTTGCGGTTTTTGAATCTGACAAATGGGTTGATGCTGTCAGTGAATGGATAAATAACAAAGAAGCTTCGTACTCTGTATGATCTGATACAGAGCCGAAGCTTTTTGGCTTATTATCGTTTAGTTAAAGTTCTTTGGATTCGGGTACTTTACGGTATCTATCCCGTAACCGCCATTATATTTTATGGTCATGAAGAATTCCTTATCCCCAGATTTTACATGAGTATAACATATACCGTTATCATCAAAACTGTCTGTGATATCTATAGCCTGTTCACGGTAATAGACATAAACCGTACCGTCTTCATTGTATGTCACTTCCGGCATATCGAGATGATCCATGATCTCTTCCTCTGACACCGGTCTTTCATTTCCGAACATATCTACTGAGATCCCGCCCCCGGAGATAACTTTTTCTTCGCCGGATGCTGTTGTGTAGCTTACTGAATAGCTTCCCTGTGTTTCATCAACATCAAGTGTAGCTGTGGTCTGGTCGCCGTTTACCCATAACTGTATGGTTCTTTGTATTCCGCCCACATTTGCAGCATATGCTCCGCCTGTGCATAATGTCAGTGCAAAAAATCCGATTATTGCTGCCACTGCTGTTTTTATTCTGTTTTTTCTGCTCATTATAGCCATTTTTTCTACCTCCAGAGAAAAGTCATCGGAGGTATGTAATACTGAAAATGCCTGTTTATAGCGTTCTTTATTCGTCATATTCCCATTCCTCCTTCAGTGTTTCCTTGAGCAGGCTGCGACCGCGCGATAATCTGACTTTAACATTGCTCACTGATATTTTCAGTATGTCTGCAATCTCGCTGGTAGTGTAATCCTCATAATAAAACAGGTGAATGGCGATGCGATACTTTTCCGGAAGTTTCATTACCGTTTCAAACAGTTCGGCTGATTCCTTTGTTTCAAAGATCAGTGTTTCCATGTATTCTTCCAGAGAAACTTTATTCTTTCTCCAGAATGAACTGTTTATATTCTTTGCTTTATTGATCGCTACCCTTATTAGCCATGCACGAACGTGCTGCTCCGTTTCGAATTGCTTTCCGGTTGAATAATACTGAATAAATGTATCCTGAACGACATCTTCGGCATCTTCGGCGTTTTTACATACATTGAAGGCTACCGCGTACAGATTGTTACGGTATTTATCAACCAGTTCCTGCAAGGATGGTCTCATGAGTTTCTCCCCTTTTTAAAGATCATTTGTAAGGCCTTTCACTAGTAATACAATTCAGAAACAAAAAAGGTTACAACAATTTTTTATGAAAGAGAAGGATCATAAACTGCTCTTTGGCCGCCTATGTATTTTGGCCTGTATCTTCCGGCTAAAACGATCGCTTTTCCTATGGTTTTGTTTTTAAGTCTGATAGGTACGACAACAGGATGGATATGCATACCTATCATCACACCGCCGATATCAAGTCCCGCTATGGCTTTCTGCTTTATATTTTCAACAACGACCGGATCTTTAAGACTGTTATAATGCTTTACGGCAAATGCTCCTCCGGCATGAGACATAGGGATAACATTTACAATTTCAAGATCATGTTTCTCTGCGATTTTTCTGTCTATGACAACCGCTCTGTTCAAGTGTTCACAGCATTGCACGGCAAGATATGCTTTCTTTTTAGTGATACTTTCATTCAGTACTTCATACAAAGCATCAACAGCAGAATCTGTCTCACCGTCTTTGGATGTACCCATCTGATTTCCGATCATTTCACTGGACGAACATCCCACGATGAATATATCTCCTTCTTTTATGTTTATATTGTCCATGATCTCGTTGATAACTTTTATTGCGTCTTCTTTGATACTGTTCATAGTTTTATCTCCTTAAAATATGTTGATTGTTGCAGAAGGCCTATCCTTTTGATGTACTGGTCGATGTTTGATCTGACAGTTTCCGGTGTATCTGTCATATCTTTGTGTACCCAGAGTGATATGACATTGTATAGAGCGCCTATGTTAAGAGCCATTATATAATCGGCATTAAGTCCCTCCATAAGTATGTTAAAAGGGTTATCTTTTGTAAAGAAGCTGTTATGAAGTACGGGAAGATATTCATTTATACACTGTAAGAGAATGTGGAGCATATTATTCTTTTCCAGCATAAGTATAAGAGATCTGTTTTTATCCGCAAAAGTAAAAACAGTGGTCAGCAGATCGACTTTTCCCGTATTAACTGTATCAAAGTATTCGCGCAGAATGCTTTTTATCAAAGAGATAAGAACATCTTCCTTTGAATCATAATTTCTGTAAAAAGTCATTCTGGCTATCCTTGCTTCCAGCAGGATCTGCTTTACCGATATCTGATCATACGGATATTTCTGCATTAGCAAAAGCAGGGCATCAGTGATCTCTTTTTGTGATCTTAATGCTGAAGGATTGCTTGAAACATTCATATTTATTCCTCCAAACTGATACTTTTTTATAAGATAGTATATCTTTTGTGTTTTTGGTTGACTCGCATGTGAAATTATTATACAAAAATATCAAAAATGATACAAGTGTATCGGTTTTGGAAGGAGAAAGATATGAAAGATTATATTTTACTGTTGCCTATTATATTTATTTTTCATGACATGGAGGAGATCGTTGGTTTTGAGTGGTTTTTCAGGAAAAATCCGTATCTGTACGATCGGTTTCCAAAGATCTTGAAATATTATAAGGACTTATCTACAGAAGTGTTTGCAATGGGAGTATATGAGGCGTTCATACCGTTTTTTGGTGTCAGTCTATTAACGTATTATTTTCCGAGTACCATTCTTTATGCTCTCTGGTATGGGATTTTTTTATCACTTGCGGGACATTTTATTGTGCATATAGGTCAAGTTTTATATATAAAAAAGTACATACCCTGTGTAATTACGAGCATCATATGTCTGCCGGTCAGCATAATGATACTTAAAATATGTGCATCATATATGGTATTTAATATTCATACAATAGGTTTTATCATCCTAGGGGTCATAGGGATGATCGCAAACTTCATTATAGCCCATCTGTTAATGGATGCTTTGGGTGAAAGAATTAAGTGAACTCATATTTAAATTATCAGACCAAGGTCTTTCCATCTGTCTATGACACCCTGATATTTTAAGCCTTTCTTTATAACAAACGGCTTCAGTCCAAGATAAAAGATGAGCTTGTGATAAACGGATTGCAACGGCTTTTTTCTATGCGCTGATATCGCATCAAAAAGAATAGCTGCGCTTTTTTCAGAGATCTTTGATATATCTTCTGAAATGGAAGAGGCACTGTTAAAAGGTGCATTCAGGATCATGCTTTGTGTGAGGTATCCTCCTGAATAGAGAATAAGCTTTTTTAATATACGTTTTGTGTCGCTGCTTCCGTAGTTTTCTCCTGTTGCCACGATAGTACAGTATTTGTATTTCAGTAACTGTTCAACAACGAAATGTCCTCTGTCTATAAAAAGTTTCATATACCCCGAAACATTACTGGCGTATGTGGGAGAACCTAGTATCAGTCCATCTGAACATTGTATTATCTCAGACAGCTTCTGTGCATCATCGTTGATATGACAAAAACCTGTTTTATAACAGTTGCAGCAACCGATGCATGGGGAAATGTTGAGAGTGCATAGATCATAATACATAACATTTACATTTTTTTGTGTAAGGAAGGACTCAATACTGTGAAGGATGGCAGCGGTGAGACCTTTTGTTCTCGGACTTCCGTTTATAATGACTATTTTCATTGTCTCTCCATTGATCGTATTAAAATAGAAAGTGACACAATTTTTGCCTTTACAAAAGTGACACAAGTGTGTAATTTTTAATTATAGTATTATCGCAAGGTGGCAAAGTCAACGTTTCCCGTAAAAGATACTCAATCCGGGTTAAATGTGTCAGAAACAGGAATTTATGAACGAATCAAAAAACCCGTCAGCCATACGGTCTAAACAGCAGATAACGGATGCATTGCTGAAGCTGATGGAAAAATACCCATACAATGAAATAAGTGTAAAACAGATAATAATGGAGACCGATCTTGTAAGAAAAACGTTTTACCGAAACTTTACCTCTAAGGATGATGTTCTCAACGCTTACATCAATATGAAGGTCTATGAATACTGCCAGGCGCTTCTTGATCAGCCAGATCCTCTTAAAGTAGTCTTTGAATTCTGCGATAAGAATCGAAAGCTGTTAAAACTGCTTCATAAAAATGAAATGCTTCATGTTCTTCTTTTAAGGCTTAATGAAATCATCCCTCAGGTAAACGAAAATGCCGATCTTGAAAGAAATCCATTTAAGAAGCTGATAGGGGAATTGGAACCTGATTATCTTATAGCTTTTAATGTCGGTGCGATATGGAATGTAATATTCAAATGGGTTGATAGGGGTATGGAAGAGCCGCTTGAAAACATCCGATTGTTGCTAAGAGAGTATATCGATCGGTTAAGTCCCAGATAAAGGAGAATTTCTGTATGAAAACACATATATCCGTTATAATACCCGCCCATAATGAAGAAAGATATATAAAAAGATGTATTGATTCTGTTAAGAGAAGCGCAAAGCGCTTTAACGGTAACGTAGAGATCATAGTAGTGTGCAATCGCTGCACAGACAGGACCGAAAAGATAGCAAAAGAAAACGGTGCGATCGTGGTATCAAACGAAGACCGATGTATAGCAAAGGTAAGGAATGCGGGTATAAAAGAAGCTAAAGGTGTTCTGATCGTAACCATAGATGCCGATAACAGGATGACAGAGGGAACTCTTTTGGAGATATATGAGCTTATGAAATGCGGAAAGTATATAGGCGGAGGGGCTCCGATACGATTTGAAAGGTACTCGTTTCCCTTGTTTTGCAATGATATACTGTGCAGAGCTTCATTTGCGATAACCGGTCTTTACAGCGGAATATTCTGGGCAAAAAAGAAAACGTTTGATATGATCGGTGGATTTACAGACATGAAAGCGATGGAGGATGTCGCTACAGCCAGAGAACTAAAACGATTCGGAAAGAAGGTTGGAAAGAAATATACGGTCCTTAAGAAGAATTATCTGATAAACTCGACCAGAAAATATGATGATCTGGGTGATGACTGGCTTTATTTCAAACTTGCGTTTAAAAACGCAGGAACTCTTATTAAAGCTGCAAGGGGAGATCAGACAGGACTTAATGAGTTACTGGATGAGATGTTCTATGAATACAATGACAGACACTGAAAGATGCATCTTATACCCGTATATATGCATCTTGGTTTATAATGGATTGAAACGGAAAGATACTTTGTATATAGTCGAATCAACAGAGACGACAGTATACAGAGTATTTTTTTGAGAGGAAATAAAATGAAAATAATCATACACGATTGTGACGAATCATATGATGCAGGATTTAAGAATATATCGGATGAGGTTATATGGGCAAACGGCAGATATGCTCCCTGTCAGGGATGCTTTGAATGCTGGACAAAAAATCCTGCCACATGCAGAATGAAGGATTCGCTCCATGAGATATGCAGGTCGATCGGGCAGGCTGATGATCTGATCATCATTACTAAGAACTGCTATGGCGGATATGATACACCTGTAAAGAACATACTTGACAGGGCTATCGGGATGTCTACACCCATGAGTTCATATCGGGGCGGACAGATGCATCACACCTTAAGATACGGGAAGAAAGGAAGACTGACGATCGTTGTTTACGGTGACATAAATGAAAATGAGAAAAAGACCTGGGAATTGATGGCTGAAAGAAACAGGATCAATTATGGGTATGAAAACAAAGAACTTATGATAATTGATTCGATCAATGAACTGGAGGGAATGGATATATGAAAACAGTATTTATAGACTGCAGTCCAAAAAAAAGACTGTCGGCATCGGGGTTTATAGCATCGTTTACGGGTGTGTTTGTGACCGGAAAGAAAAAGAAAGTGAAACTGAGAAACAAAACGGATCATGAAAGCATACTTAATGAGATAAAGGATGCAGATAATATAGTTTTTACAATGCCCCTTTATGTGGATGGTGTACCTTCGCATGTTCTTCCTTTCCTGAAAGAGATGGAAGAATTCTGTAAGGATAACGATCTTAAAATAAGTGTTTATGTGATCGCCAATAACGGATTTATAGAAGGAAATCAGAATGAACCTCTTATGCAGATCATGGAAAATTTCTGTATAAGATGTAATATCAACTGGCGGGGAGGTCTTGGAATAGGTGGAGGAGTTATGATGAATGTGATGAGGATAATGATAGCTGTAGTCTTTTTACTTACTGTACTGAATCTTGTCGTAACAGCGATAAACAAGGGGTTCCTTGATACGGATATCGTAATTGGCTTTGCAAAAGATGTTGCTGAAATACTTGTGCTTGGCTGTGGAATTATTACCTTTGACATATGGATGGCATCATGTATAAACAGAAGAAAGGATTATGGAAAGCACTATACCAGGATAATGTTGCCGTCTTTCATATTTATAATCGCGGCAGATATATTCTTTACTGTCATTTCTATCTTTAAGGGCGGAGTATTCAGGGGATGGTTTTCAAAAAAGAAACCGGATATGATGCTGTAACAGAATATAAGGAAAGGACCTGTGATCATAAGTCACAGGTTTTTTAGTTCCGGTCATGTATTTCAATATCCTGAGCGGTTGAAAAACCGGACAATTTCAATGTTTGTAGATTTATTGAATTAAAATTCAACAAAATGCTTGACAAATGATTTTTGATGCATTATATTGAATACATAATCAATGAACACAAATTCAACAAACAAGTAAAAGGGAGGATCATCATGGATTCAGCAAAAAAGGAAAAGGTAGTAGTTATAGGTGGAGGCATAGCCGGTCTTACAGCAGGAATATACGCGTTATTGTCAGGATTTGATGCGGAGATATATGAGAAGAATGCGATCCCCGGAGGAGAGTGCATGGGATGGAACAGAAAGGGATTTCATATAGACAACTGTATTCACTGGCTAACGGGAACAAAGAAAGGCACAGAACTTTATGATGTATGGAAGAAAGTCGGAGCACTTTCCGATGATACCGAGTATGCACCCATAGATGCGTTTTTCACTACTTCATACAATGGACAGAGTGTTACTCTCTGGAACGATCTTGAAAGAACAAAAAAGGAACTTATCGAGATATCTCCCGAGGATGAGGCAGAGATAATAAAGTTCATAGAGAATGTTGAGTATTCAAAACAGTGTGTTTTCCCGGCTGGCAAGCCCATGGAAATGTGGGGGATCAGAGATTACATACAGATGGGTGCTTCAATGAAGGACTTCCCAAAGGTAATGAAGGAATTCGGTAAGATCTCTCTTGAGGATTACAGCAAGAGATTTAAATCTCCCATCCTTCAGAGGATGATCTGCGACTATCTTCCCAAAGAGTACTGTGCATATTCATTTTTGGTATCATATGCAACAATGGCAGACGGAAACGGCGGTGTTCCGATGGGAGCTTCTTTACAGATGTCTTTAAGGATGGAGAAGAGATTTAAGGAGCTCGGAGGAGTTATATGCTATAATAAGGGTGCAAGAAAGATCGTTCTTGACAAAAAGAAAGCTTTGGGAGTGGAATTTGAGGACGGTTCATTTGCAAAAGCGGATTTTGTGATACCAACAGTGGATACGCATGTTTTGTTTAACAGACTGCTTTCAAAGGAATACATGCCCAAAGAGCTTAAAGCTGCTTATGATGAGCCTAACAAGTATCCTTCTATAAGCGGATTCCAGGTTGCTTATGCTGTGAGCAGGGATTTTAAAGCAGAGGGAGAGACAACGTTTATAGAGATCGAGCCACTTACGGTAGGCAAAAGGACCTTCTCAAGGATGTATGTAAAGACTTACGGATATGATCCTGTATGCGTTAACGGTGACCGTCAGGTCATTCAGACATGTATCTCACAGAATGATGATGACTATGAATTCTGGAAAGGACTTACAGCCGAAGAATATAAGAGAGTTAAGGAAGAACTTGTTTCAGAAGTAAGCAGAAGAATAGAGAGTGCATTTCCTCAGTTAAAAGATAACATGGAGTATCTGGATGCATGGACACCGCTCACATATGAGCGCTACTGCAATGCTTATCATGGAAGCTATATGAGTTTTATCACCACACCTTTCGGAAAACAGATGAAACTCAAAGGACAGGTTAAGGGAATAGATAACCTTTATCTTGCAGGACAGTGGACCAATTCACCCGGTGGACTTCCGGTAGCTGTAGCAAGCGGTAAGTTTGCAATACAAAGACTTCTTAAGAAACAGCACAGAGATATAAACATTTAAAGGGAAAGACCATGACAAGAAAAGAACAGAAAGAAGAAAGAAAAAGAGCAATACTGATGACGGCGCTGACGCTGTTTGTAAAGAGGGGTTATCATGAAACAAAGATCTCTGATATCGCAGAGGCTGTGCCTATGAGTACAGGACTTATGTTTCATTATTTTGAATCCAAGGAAGAGCTGCTTTTGGAACTCGTTAAGATGGGGGCTGCTTCAACCGGAGCTGTGGGAAAGATAGAAGATATTCCCCCGCAGATCTTTTTTACCGAGTTTTTAAAGAGGCTGTTTGAATATTCTGCAAACGAGCCCTGGGTTTTCAATATGTTTGTACTTATGGGACAGGCAAGAAGAGCAGGTATGCCGGAGGAAGCCAGAAACATCGCACTTTCGACAGCTACCATTGATGAAACGGCTCTTATAATACAAAAGGGACAAAAGGACGGTATATTCAGGCAGGGTGATGCGAAGCTGTTATCGATCTGTTTCTGGGCAACGGTTCAGGGAATAATGGAAGAGATGGCGTTAAACGAGGATATGAAGGCACCCGATCCGGAGTGGATAGTATCCATGTTGCGAAAATGAGATAAATGATGATCATATTGAAAAAAGCCTGAAGTGATTCAGGCTTTTTGTTACATATCCTTGGTTTCTATATGGCTGACTATCGCATCGTATCTTTTGTACAGTTCCTGTACACCGTTTTCTAAAATGTAATAATGTCTTACATAAGGAACCAAAAGAACTATGAACAGAAGTGTAAGGACAAGCAGCGGTATCTGAGGATAAAAGAGTGAAGCCAGTATGCCCATTAAGGCAAGTACGGCAAAAGTCACCGTTACTATAAGATGAATGAATCTTTCATGCTGGAAGAATGCTATCTGGATCATAAGGTCTTTGTAACCTCTTAAGTATTCTTCGTCACTGTGATCCTTACTGACAAAATCCGACATATATGCAAGATAATCTTTAAGACGTTTTTCCATGTGCAGTCACCTCTAAATCTGATTTTAGCACTTAAGGATATAAAGACAAGATATTTCTTGTCAGTGATCTGTCATTCCTGTAAAATGTTAACAAGCCTATTGTTGGATGCACAGATATAAGGAGGGTAGGGCTGTATGGGGTTATTGGATAAATTATTAAAAGATGCCGGAAAACAGATAGGCGAGAAGATCGCCGATTCAGCCGGAAAAGCAATAAAAGACGCGCTGGGAGATGTTATACCTGAAAACAAGGTTTCATCAGGAAGTGTTTCCGGTGCTGCCTCTTCTGGAGTATCAGCAGTTTCAGGAGCGTCATCAAACGATGAAGGATCTGGATTCTCATGGGGACCGACTATGCCCGATGAGGAGAATCAGTATAATTACAACGGCACATTTACGGAATATTTTGCAAATATCTTTAAAGAGGATTTTTCGGAATACAGTGTTGAGCAGGAAAGCCAACGTAAGGGAAGGATAGTGGTATTTACTTTCTATAAGGATGGCAGCAAGGCTCTTTTGGTGGAACTGCTTTCTGAGAACAGCCAGGCTGAAAACACGAGATTTTCATGCATGAAGGAGAAGATCCCCTATACAAGATTCTATTACAATCATCATGGCTGGTGGAATACCAGGGCTTATGTTGTAAAGCGTGTACGTGATGCGCTGAACGGATAGAATAGTTCTTATAAAAAAGGAAAACAAAAAAGAGAACGCATAGCGCCTGTGGCGGATCCGGCGCGTTACAATCAGTGTTTCGCAGGCAACCGTTTCGCGTACGATCCCGTACATCCATGGAATTTCCATGGATTTAACATCTTCTCTTTTTGTTGATATGAAAATGGAACGGGTGAGATCATGCGTTCCATTTTTTTACCTGAAAAAAAGAAAGAGGAATATCGGTGTCTTTGATAGATCAGCTTAGCAGAAAAGAGATATGGGAACAATTTTATGAATATAAGACGTCGCTGGCCTGTCCAAGGGATGTAGCGGGACGACTGCGCTCATTTATCGATGAAGAGAGATATTTTTTAGTGACGGAAAAAATAGGAAATGTCTTGTCTGGAGAAGATCATGTATTTCCTCTGCCAAAGAGATCTGTAATAAGTAAACAAAGCTCTCAGAAAAAGAGAGTGGTCTATACATATCCGGATGATGAGAATACCGTACTTAAGCTTCTTACATATCTTCTGATCAGAAAATATGACACACTTTTTGATGACAATCTCTTTTCTTTCAGGGCCGGCAGAAGTGCTCAGTATGCCGTAAACAGGATACTGAAGGGACCAGGGGTCTTTGATAAATATACATATAAGGTTGATGTCAGCAATTATTTCAATTCAGTTTTGGTTGATAGATTGATCAAAGAGTTGGATCACATATTGGAAGATGATCCAAAACTCTTAACATTTTTAAAAGCTCTTCTTGAGGAAGAATGTGTTATTGATAAATCCACGGGCAGGGAGATATCGGAACAGAAAGGGATAATGGCGGGTACACCACTGGCTTCTTTCTATGCGAATCTGTATCTTCGCGATCTGGATCATGTTTTCTTTGAAAGAGGAATCCCTTATTTCAGGTATTCGGATGACATCATTGTTTTGGGAGATTCATACGAAGAGGTTAAAGTATATGCCGATGAGATAAAAGCTTTCCTTTATGATAAAGGACTGTCTGTGAATCCGTCAAAAGAAGAACTCAAAACGCCCGAGGAAGGTTTTGTATTTCTCGGTTTTTATCTTAATAAAGGCAGGATAGATGTTGCACCTGCATCTGTAAAAAAGCTCAAGCAAAAGATGCGGCGAAAAATGAGAGCTCTGGAAAGATGGAAAAGTCGTAACAGACTTGAGGGGATCAAAGCTGCCAAAGCGTTTATAAGAGTATTCAATCATAAGCTGCTCGAAACTACCGGTGATAATGACCTGAGCTGGAGCCACTGGTATTTTTCGGTTATCAATACAACACAGAGTCTCCATATAATAGATATTTATGCGCAGGACTGCATAAGATATCTGGTGAGCGGTACACATACGAAGAGCAGATACAATGTCAGGTATGATGATCTTAAGAGTCTTGGTTATCAAAGCCTCGTGCATGCTTATTATTCATATGAAAAAGAATTGCAGGAAAAATGACGGATTATAAAGAATGCAGGCTGTGCCCCAGACAGTGCGGCACGGACAGAAATATAAAAACCGGATATTGCAATGAAAAAAGCGACCTTCATATAAGCAGGGCAGCACTTCACATGTGGGAGGAACCTTGCATCTCCGGCAGCAAAGGAAGCGGTACCGTATTTTTTTCGGGTTGCAACATGGGCTGTGTCTTTTGTCAAAACAGAAAGATAAGCCGCGGGGAAGTTGGAAAGACGGTTTCTGATGAAAGACTGGTTGAGATATTTTTTGAGCTTGAGCAAAAGGGCGCAAACAATATCAATCTCGTCACAGGTGATATTTATATACCTACACTCGTGAAAGCAATAGATAAGGCCAAAGGTCAGGGGATCGGTATTCCTTTTTTATTTAACACATCATCATATATAAACGAAGAGAGTGTAAAAGCGCTTGAAGGGCTTATCGATATATATCTGCCGGACTTTAAATATATAAGAGATGAGGATGCGGTAAGATACAGTAGGGCCAAAGGATATGTTGAAACTGCAAAAGCGGCTGTCGCGGAAATGGTAAGGCAGCAGCCAAAGTGTCAATTCTTTGAAGATGAATATGGACAGTATCTGATGAAAAAAGGTGTTATCGTAAGACATCTTCTTATGCCGGGTATGCTCATACAGGCAAAAATGATCGTTAAGTATCTATATGAAACATATAAAGACAGTATTTACATAAGTATGATGAATCAGTACACTCCCAACGGTCAGTTAAACGATTATCCAGAGATAGACAGGAAGGTTACCGAAAGGGAATATAAGAGTTTTATCGATTATGCCGATAAGCTTGGTGTGGTAAACGGATATATCCAGGAGGGAGAGACAGCCAAGGATAGTTTTATTCCTGATTTCGATCTGACCGGAGTATAAACAGTATGATGTGATATCCGTATACT
Organism: Lachnospiraceae bacterium; assembly: GCA_016286035.1. Lineage (GTDB taxonomy): Bacteria > Bacillota > Clostridia > Lachnospirales > Lachnospiraceae > Colinaster. The sequence continues at coordinate 330 of JAEERY010000023.1, read as the reverse complement.
TTATATATAGAAGAAACACTATATATTGTGTGTGCCAAAACAGCAAAACACTAGAGAAAAAAACTTGTTAAAAAATTGCATCAAAGGGTGTTGACACCTAAAAAAATGAGATGATATAATCAAATTCCGCCGAGCAATTTAGGCGGGTTTTGTTTGCTTGAAAATTGATAAAGATTTTTGAAAAAAATATCTTGACTAGAGAAAACGCACATGATATTATATCAGAGTTGCGTCAACAGACAAAACATATATGAACTTTGACAAATAAACAGCAATGCAACCCTGAAAATTCTAATAAAAATGGTCTGGTTTGACCATGAGTTTAGAAAT
>JAEERY010000022.1 GCA_016286035.1 Lachnospiraceae bacterium | reverse complement strand
TTCAGTTTTAATACATCTTCATCTCTTGAATTTGTCTCATAACCCTTTTTACCTGTTACTACCGCTACTATGATCACTGCGGTAAAGTATAAGGCAAAAAGTACGATGACAAACCTACTGTAGTTTTTCATAGCTTTCTATTATATATCCGACTCCCCAGATAGTCTTTATGACCTTTGGCTCTTTGGGATCATCCTCTATCTTTTCTCTTAAATGCCTGATATGGACCGCAAGGGTTCCTTCTCCGATGAATTCATCATCCCATACATTCTTTAAAAGCTCATCCTTGGTAACCACTCTTCCGCAGTTTAATATAAGATAGAAAAGCAGCTTGTACTCCATTGCCTTTAGGCTTATCTGTTCGTCTAAACTTTTAAGCTTATGGGTCCCGGTATCAAGACATATCTTATCTGTAAGCTTTATGATATCGCCCTCTGTTATACCTGATTCCTGTTCGCTACCGTCATCTTTATTTGATGCGAGTGCCATTTCCTTTGCCTTTTCGTATCTTGAAAGAATGGTCTTTACCTTTGCGAGCAGGATACTTAATGTATAGGGCTTTTTAATGTAATCATCTCCTCCTATGTTAAGAGCGATCAGTACATCATCATCACTGGTCCTTGCACTGATAAATAAGATTGGCATGTCATAGTTTTCTCTTACCTTCTTGCAAAGATCAAAGCCCGATCTGTCACCAAGATTGATATCAAGCAAAAGAAGAGATACTGTGTTTGTATCAAGAAACGAGACAGCCTCATCATAGCCTGTAACATATGCAGTCTTTACATCAAACATGTTGAAGTACTCTGCCGTAGACTGAGCTATGACATCATCATCGTCTATAATTAAAACCTTGTACTGTTCCATATGAGGATCGCCTTTCAAACTTTATATATACAGATTATGCAATATTTAAAAAAACTTATCAATCCATTTGTTGGACCAGAGCAAAGCATCTGCTTGGTAAGGTTTGGGTTATATTTTATAAAGACACCATATAGATAATTCACGACCCGCTGTAAGTAAAAAATAAAGTGCATCAAATGTGTCTTCAGAACTCGCACAAAACAAGTCCTACAAATTAAGTATTCGTAGGACTTCAATAATGTACTGCTTTAAAACATTATTTGCCTCAACTACTTTGCCATATCTCAAGGACGGCTGACAAAAATATTTATCTCTCCGCTGTATGCGTTCTCTATTATGTTTCCGTTGTTTTGATTTATAGAATTCAATCATACAAATAAAAAGAGCCTGTTTGAACAGACTCTTTAACCGGTTTCACCGTTGCAACTTTTCTTTTTACTTCTTGCCCTATCACAATATCACATATTGTTGTCCCCTGAGTGCTCCACTTTTGTTTTATTGATGAACTCTTTCATCATCTCAACAATCTGTCCTGACTGGCTCACTCCTGCCATATCACATGCTTCCTTGAATTCATCTGCTACCTCCTTGCGCATCTTGAAGCTCTTTGCAATATAGTTGTTCTTTTCGTTCCATCGATCTTGCGGTCTCTTCTTCTCTTCCATCTCATTTCTCCTTTCGTAATTCACATACGTTCAATGCAAGTAATATGCTTAACAGGATAAATACCGAAACATTCAACTAGGTAATCCCTGATATTATTGTTGTCACAATCAGCGATATTAATAGTGCGATTTGAACATAAATGATCTTTTTATTTTTCATAGCATATCTTCATCAGATGGCTTATAATCAAAAGTGGTTGGTGGCTAGCCACCCGACTCTTTTGATTTGAAACGCTTATTTAAAGATATTTACTAGACGGGCTATCATTGATGCTATCAGGCTTATCACTGTCAGCCACCACAGTATTCTCTTTTTTAAGCGTTTCACTTTTTCTTTTTAACCATCTGTTTTCCTCTTCTCTGATATTATAGCATCATACGGCGCCCCTACCGTCTTAAACACATATGGAGCATATGAGGCTCATAACCACAATATGCTCCATAAGTATCATTTCTTTTATGACTTCTTTCATAATAGAACTAGCTTTACTGTTCCTAAAGAGTGCTATCAATCTTGCGTACAATTCTCATATATCTCTCCATCAGATCCGACTGCACCATAACGTCATGCTCGGTGAGTCCTATCTTATATGCAAAATCAAAAACGAACTCCTTTTCCTTCGCATCATAAGAACCATCTGCGTACAGCAGGCCAAGGACCCCGTTAAAAACTATTTTTTTATGTCTGGGCTCAGACTCAGAGAAAACCTTTATCACTCTGTCAAAATTAACAACTTTATTGACGTTGAAAAAGGCGATACCCATCTCCTTGCAATACTCTTCTATCATTTCAAATTCAGTTGCTTCCACAATATTGTTTGCACTTGCCGCATGAACACATAAACCCAAAAAGACTTCTTTTTCTTCGGGTGTTAATTCTTTTAGAAACATATGCCTTCCTCCTTTATGCTGTTCTTTACAGATTATCTCGATTGTTCGATCAACTTATATACTCCCTGAAATTCTTATGGTACTCCCTCTTTGTTATATCTTAATAACATTATATCATCCAACTGTAATATTTTATATCGCTAAATCACTTAAAAAATCTGGTAAAAGGTTTAACTGATCACTCTTTACCGGCTTTTAGTTATAGTATATGATTTCAGCCGATGCGTTTTGCACCGGCTGCTTATATTAATACTTAGATATCTCTTAACAGTGATAATGTTAAAAGCACACTTAGCTTAATCGTTATTAAAAAATATGATCACTTTAGTTCGATCCCTTGAAACATAAAACTCACTGCATATGCCTGTGCATAGTTTTTATCAGTAGCATTTGGATCGGGATTAGCCATCAATGTCTCCTGATAGGTATCATCCGGACGTGACCCGCCATAGAATTCATATAAAACATGAACGGATACATTTGTTAACTGTATTTCTTTATCTCCGAGAGACATAATGAAATCTTCAGGGAACCAATCAGTGATGTCCTTATCCAGGGTCTCGCGATTGTCTGTAAATATTGTTTCTTCATCATGAGCTTTTGATTCCATGATGAACTGTTTGATCTCTTCATCGTGTGGTGCCAGATATGTATCATAGATACCATAGTCATTTTCATAACCGAGTTCCATAGCCTCTTCATAAGAGACTCCCTGATCCATTAAATAGACTCTTCCGCGTTGATTTATATCAAAGTCGCACGGAAACCCGAAATCTCTGACAACCAGGAAATAATAATCCCAGTCTGGTCTTGCATCAGCAGTATCCTCAGCTTCTTCTGTATCCTCTAGGATATCTTCATCTTTTATGATCACGCTCTCTCCTGCATTAAGCAAGAGCTGTTTTTCCAGATCCTTGCCATAATTAACTGCAACCGTACCATCGGTAACACTGATCGTGGAAGTATTGTCTTCACTGATATACGAAACATCAAACGTGGTACCACGCACACTTAGTGTTGCATTTTGCGTAGTTACTTCGAAATATGAGTCCGCGTTTAATTTGTTTTCAATCTCAAATATTGCTTCTCCGTAAAGAAGATCTACGGTTACTTTACCGCTCTCATCGGTACCTGTAGCATTTATGGAAAGCTTTGTGTTTTCTTTAACACCCAAGTGTTTATCATTATCAACATTTAATGCAGCAAAGGAATCACGCATTGTTTCTACAGTATCTAAAGGCTTAAGCATTATTCCTTTGTATGGTTCTACATCTTTGTCCTGTCTTGTTAAAGCTACTGTACCATCATATTCCTCAAGTTTTACGGAACGATAGCGAGGCTTAAAAAGCATATATGCACACACTATGATAATACTTAGTAAAACCACTGTTGATATGATGATCAGAAGTTTCTTATGACTTTTCATTTTTTGCTCCATATCGTAAGCATTTATTTATAAAGACACAAACATCTATTGTTCTATGTATAATGCGGGACGTACTCCTATTATGGCTAGTTCCACTTGACGGTCGCAGTTAAAGCCCATACCACCACATGCTGAAACAATGCACGCATGACCCCAAAGTGAACCCGGAGAGCGTAACCACATCCATGCACCCTCTTTTCCTATAAGATCAAATCTATAACTCTTTTCTGAAATTTCCCCTTCATTGATCGTCGTCTGATCGAAATGTGTCCAGTATACACCGTTATTCTTCGCATACTCAGTTGGTGGTGTGACCGTTGCAGGACCAAATGCATGCAGATAGTTATTATCCACTTCTTCGAATGAGTAATGGTCTAGCATTTCGTCCGCACTGAGAATAAATATCTGATCTGTGGTCATAATTCCAGCAGGACGACTGTTGTTTCTATTAGCGGGAGTTGAGATAGATGCACTACGGATACTCCCCTGTTCGTCTGCCGTAAATGCCTTATTCATAAAATCGTCGTTAAGCCATTTACGCAGTGTACATGTCTCCCAGGTTATATCTTTTGATTGCACCTCATTATACGGCTTTGCATCGAGAACATAACGGCTTACCAGAAGTGTTCCGTTACTGTCGGAATTAAATACTTCCCATTCGATGGGTTCAGGACCGTTAGTAAGATCACCGTCCTGCTCATAGGCTCCAAAGACGATATATCCGTTTTCCTCATGCGGAAGAATGTCATCACGATCCGTCCATGCACGATTCTCATCCCAGACTTCTTCCTGTTCAGTTAGATCTGATGATACACCGTCCTCGCCGCCATTACTGCCATCTTGTGAATAAGGTATAAGCGTTTCAGTACCGTTTTCTTTCTTTACTGTATAGATCTGATCGTCTTTTATCACTACAGATTCACCGGCATTTACATCGATGCTGATATCACATGCCTTGACATTGACTATTCCCTCTGTGACATCCACCCTTGTCGAAAGATCATCTTTATCATATGTCACCTTAAAGGTTGTACCTCTGACACCGCAGATCGCATTCGGTGTCTCGACTTCAAAATCCGAATCCACCGGAAGCTTCTCATCTATCGTGATCAGGGTGGAACCATATTCAAGGCGAATTGTGACCTTGCCACTGTTTTCGTTGCCTGTCGCATTTATGGAAAGCTTGGTATTTTCCTCTACACCCAGATGTTTATCATTATCGACATTTAATGCCGCAAAGGAATCCTGCATTGTTTCTACAGTATCTAGCGGTTTGAGCATTATTCCTTTGTAGGGTTCTACATCTTTGTCCTGTCTTGTTAAAGCTACCGTACCATTATATTCCTCGAGTTTAACGGAACGATACCTGGGCTTAAAAAGCAAGTATGCACACACTATGATAAGACATAGTAAAACCACTGTTGATGTGATGATCAAAAGCTTCTTATGATTTTTCATTGTTTCGGTATTCATATGCCTAATATCTCTTTTTTCTTGATCTCGTAGTCTTCTTCAGTGATGATACCGTCATCAAGCAGTTCTTTGAGTTCACGAAGCTGGCTTGAGTAATCATCTGTTATATTCGGCATATCTGTTTCTATTGCAGGGATTTCTTCTACTCGGTGATATTCCTCACGGTGGTATTCCTCTTTAGTTTCGGGAATGTAGAACTTATCCTGATTTGTTACCCAGTATGATATAAGTGTTATACCTGTATCAAAACACAGATTCAAAAGTAAGCCTGTTATCCCACTTAAGGTTGTCAGATCACTGGATTTGTTTACAAGGGCTGATATGAACAGTATTAATGCGATAGCGGCTACCACTATCCACATGTTGGCAACGCCTGAGCTTATCCTACCGTTTTCATATGCTTTTAATTCGATTTTAAGGATGCTAAAGCATATCAGCCATAAGGTCGATAAGATTATCGCATTGGAATATTCACTCTTTTGATAACCATGTTTCGATAGGAATGATACAGAGATTCCCATAACCACAAATCCTATTGCAGAGAGTATGAGCATAAATTTGGTCACTCCCTTTATCATTAAAGGCATATTGTACCTGAACGCCTTCCAGTACCTGTAGTAGATCCAAAAAGCTAACGCCAAAACCCCTAATACCATGAGCAGCCCCATAAAGATAGTCCCTAACGGTATCCTGGTCATACTTGCCGTTAATAAGACCTGGACAATGACCAAAAGGCAGTTGATGCCAAAAAGGCACATCATCGCTGTCAGTATTCCATATGTAATATTTCCCAGCTGAGTACGGTTCTCTCTCATAAATTACCTCCATCATTCCTTCCCGTGTTTAAGATCTGTCTGTAGACTTGTAACTTTTCATATGACCATTATACCATCAATGCTTTTGGAATCATAAAGGATTCATTATTCGATCCTTTTTTCATCGGCGTAACAGGTACAGGATCTTGATCATACATAATAAAATTCATTCGTATCTACGCAATAGCAACATAACTTGCCGCCTCTGTCTCTGTGACCGCAGCCGCAGTCTATATCCATGTAATATGGAGTAACATAAGCATTACTGCTCCTGTCTTCATTTATATTAAAAGTACATACATGACCGCAGACAATGTAATGATCGAGCAGATCAAGAGATTCCTGAGTCAGAAAATGCAGATCACTTCCTACAAGGAAATGAAAATCATCCTGTTCATAGCCTGATTCGATAGATTTTGCAATATCCACCATACCGTCAGGTGTCATGATCACACAGTTATGGTCTATGCCGGTATGTGTAAGGATCATCTCCCCGTAAAAAGGACTGTTCATATAGCTGTATAGAGGAAGATTCTTTATATATTCTAAAAGTTCTTGCTGTTCTTCTTTGCTTAAAGAATCGATCTGTTTACGTGTGGCAACTCCTCCCCAGTAGTCCCACGTACTTCCTTCCAGTCTGCCTTCAAGATACATCTGTGCAAACAGCTCATGATTGCCTTTTATCATTAGAGCGTTTCCGGTGGATTCATACTGCCTAATAAGTGATAATACTTCAAGCGGTTTATCATTCCTATCGAGAGCATCTCCGATAACGACCAGAAAGTCTTTATCTTTATTGAATTGTATTTTCTTTAACATGGTTAAAAAACTGTCGTAATCACCATGTATATCCGCCATCAGATAATTCAATTACTTATATGCCTCCGTATCTTTGCTGTTAATATAATGGAGCATATGCGTTTTATAACGATATGCTCCGTACTGACCACTTATCTTTCTGCTTCTTTCCCTTAAAGAAAGTTTGCATAAAGCTTATTCTCATACTTTTACTTCGTGACACTTGTGTCATGGTGTTGAAACCCGTATATTTACTAACTTTGTTGAAGATTGGCCGATCTGACTTTTGAGATAAGATTTATACAAAAAACCTCAAAAACAGCATTTTGACCAATTGAGTCATTTATGTTTCATACTCATTTTTATGATACATGAAACACTTGATACCTACCTGATTGAAATAATGTTGCCCTCAACTATCACTTTATCACTCAAGAATCTCAAGGCTTCATCAAGTCTCTCATATGAAGCATCACCCAGACGATTAAATCCAAGTTGATTTACTAACGCTCTATATAACCCCTCTTTTTCTGCTCTGACATTCTGTTTTAATAAGATCATCAGTCCGGCTGCCAGTTCTTCAGGAGCGATGTATTTTATCTCTCGTTTGTCTCCGGGAACTCGAAGCGTATATGAATCCTGATCAGCCTTGTAGATAAATCCTCTTTTTCTGATCATTCCCAAACCTCTACAACTCCGCATATCATATTCATATTCATCCCTAACAACACTTGAGACCATCTTTCTGTTGTACGCAAAACAGATTCGTTTCAAGAGATACTCTTCTGATACAGGCGCTTCAACATCAACTATTTCTTTTATAAGTCTCACTCTCGAACGATATGCATTCCTCCATATACTGTATATATCAGCCTCCTTAAACTCTGGAAAAGCAAGATGCTTGGGAGCTATGGTTTGCTCAAACTCAATTTCTTCTTCCTCTTCATCCTGAGGTTCTTCTTTCTTTTCATACGGTCCAAGATGGATTGCTTCAGTTGCTGCCTTTAACAGCCTTTCTTTCTCTACAGTGGTATTTCTGAACCAGTCAGTAGACCATATACGATAAAATCTCCATCCCATTCTCTCCAGAATCTCCTGACGGAGTCTGTCACGATCTCTGGCGTTCTTTGATGAATGATATGTTGCACCATCACACTCAATAGCTAATACATAATCGGAACTATCAGGTTTCTTAAGACCAATATCAATCCTAAACCCGCTACAACCAACCTGCATATCAACAGTAAATCCATGCTCTCTTAAGAAATCACATACATCCATTTCAAACTCTGAATCAAACTGTTCAAAAGGATTAACGGATATTGTTCTTTCTAAAGCAATATCTCCATTTTCCGCATAGTCCAGATATTCTCTAAGAAGACGTGCACCCTCTGCAGATGTACGAGAAAGATCTATATCCGTACAATGCATTGATGATACAAGCTGTACATTGTCTTTTGCTCTTGTAACCGCAACATTTAATCTTCGTTCACCGCCGACACGATTCAAAGGTCCGAAATTATGTAAGAGTCTACCTTGTTCATCCATTCCATAGGCAACACTGAAAATAATGGTATCTCTCTCATCACCCTGTACAGTTTCCAGATTCTTGATAAAGAACGGCTCCTTTTTATCATCATCACGTTTAAAGAACCACTCTTTTGAAGAATCAGCCTGTCTTCTCTTTGAAAGAAGCCTATCGATAAGATCTTGCTGTGCAACACTGAACGCTACTACACCCAGACTTCTATTGGGATATGTATCAATATTCTTATAGATCAGATCTACAATGTATTCTGCTTCTTTTCTGTTAGTATGACTCTTTCTGTCAAACAGACCATCAACATGATAATAATCGACACCCACACCATTTCTGTCTGTTGTAGACGAAGGGAATGTCACTAATGAATTATCATAAAAATTCCTGTTAGAGAATGTGATAAGCTGTTCAAACTTACTGCGGTAATGCCACCTGAGCCTAAGCTGTGGCAAAGTAGTCGAGCACAGATCAAGAATAGACTCAAAATCTGTAACATCTCCAGTCTCTTCATCATTATCATCAATATCAACTGATGAACTGAAGAAGTTGCTCGGAGGCATCTGTTTTGAATCACCTACTACAATAAGCTGTTTTGCTCTATAAATAGCACCAATAGCATCCTGCGGGAATATCTGTGATGCTTCATCAAATACTACGGTATCAAAAGTTATACTGTTTTCACTTAAGAATGTACTTACACTAAGCGGAGACATAAGAAAGCATGGCTTTATAAGCTGAACCAGATCTCCTGTCTCTTCTAAAAGCTTTCTTATACTCTTTTGTTTACGCTTCTTCTCCCCTTCTCTTAACAAGATGGATACTGCACTTCCACCGGCCATCATATCAAGCGAAGGTCTTTTAGCAGATAGTTCTGCTTTGATCTGGGCTTTACTAATCTCAAACTGCAGTCTGTCTTTTTGAGCAAACTGCTCAACAATCTTATCCTGTGATATACGTGTAAAACCAGCTATTACAGGCTTCTCATATATATCATGATTAATCCACTGTTTAAAGAACAGTCTCTGATAAGAGTCTGCAATCTGATCTTTACTAACATTATTCTCTATTGCACAGTCTACAAATGACAGTAGATCTCTCTCTTCAAGCTGTTTGAGTAATGTATAGAATCTCACCCAGTTTTCAACTTTATCTATTGAGTTCATGCATCGTTGTATCTTTGCAGATAATTCATACAATGACATGTTTTCAAACTCAACACTACTATCAAAGTCTTTCTGTAGATCCAAAAGCGGCTGTTTGAATGTATTGATCGATCCTGCCAGGATATTAGCATGTTCACCAAATCTTGCTTTAGCCAAATCAAACTCATCATCAGACATGCTTGCGATCCTTCCTGCTGTCAGGTCATTATCAAAGCATGTTTTCACTATATCAAGTTCTGTGTTTAATCTAGCCCAGTCTGTATCGACAGATATTTTATCTTGATCCAACAATCCTTGAATGTTCTTCTTCTCTTCATCAAAACGATTCATGAAATCCTGATAGTCAGAAAGGCCTTTCATATACTCTGTAGCTGTATCATAGTTAGGCTTTTTCCCTGTTTTAGATGCCAGTCTGATATCAGAGATCATACTCTTATACTCAGCATTGAAAAGTCTTGAGAAACTACCTGAATACAGTTTTGTCATCTTGTTATAGTAGTCCTGACCGTCTATCTTATATACGCTTTCTTCAAAGATATCATTAAGGTATTCTCTTATAGTTATTACATGATCACTTAACTCCTTAAGATTCTTTGTTGAGTTAAGTGTGATGTTTACCTTTTCTTTTGTCAGCATACTAGGTTTCAAAAACTCTGTAGCTGACAAAACATTCAACATCTGAATATATCTATCCGCACCAAACAGAGTATCCAAATCCAATGAATAATCTTCTTTGCATGCTTTTGCCTTTGGTATGAAATCATCAAGACCGTTAATAACTATCTGAAGATCCTGTTTAAGCTTGTTTTGTGCCTCATATGAACCATTCTGACTCTTATATCCGTACCATTCATTTTTCTTGTAATCTTCACCTATAGTAGGGATATAATCTTCATATTGGCTTAAGAGATTTACAGCTTCATTAAGATAAGTCTCATCCTTTTTTGCAATATCATTTATAGGAAGATCAATCTCCGGAGCCTGTCTATGAGCAGAGTGAGCCTCATAGAGTTGATATAATGATTTGTTTATGCCGGGAATTGGTTTATGTAGTTCTTCAGCATAATCATCAAGTTGCTTTTGAAGTTTAGCTTTAGTCTGTACTTCTGCATCAGCTCTGGCAGATACAACACTTCTATCTGCTCTTAAAGTTTTGCATAGTTCGGCTATTACTTCTTTCTTACTAGATTTGTAACTGTGAAGTTCCAGACAGAACTCTTCAAGTCCTGCCTGTTTCAATTTATCATATACAACAGAAAGTGCTGCAAGCTTCTCTGATACGAACAGTACTCTCTTTCCATCATGCAAACACTCCGCAATAATATTTGTGATTGTCTGGCTCTTACCTGTACCGGGAGGTCCCTGCAGTACAAAACTCTTTCCGGATTTAGCCATTTCGATTGCGTCTATCTGGCTGGAGTCTGCATCTACAACAGTATGAAGATCTATTATCTCATTCTCAACCAGTTCAACATTATCGATCTGTGTCGATTCAGGATTCTCGATACTTTCTCCCAAAAGAATACGAACATTGTCATTTTGAAGTATCTTATCTGAATTATTCTTCAGATCGTGGTACATGTTTATCTTAAGGAATGAGAATATTCCAATCTTACAATCATCAGTAACTTTCCAATGCAGTTTAGCTAAAATATCACGCACTTTCTCAAGGTACGAAGATAATAATTCATCATCTTCATATTCAGGAAGCTTTATGCCATACTGTGCCTCTAACAGATAACTGAATGTAGGATTTACTACAACATCATCTTCTGTAAGCTTTATATAATATGGCGATACAGCCGACTCGTTCTTAAGCGTTATAGGAACAAGCAAAAGCGGAGCTCTGTTTATGATTTCAGAGTTCTCATTTTCTTTCCAATGTACAAATCCGAATGCAATATATGCTACATTAACACCTGTTTCTTCAAGAAAGTCTCTTGATTTCTTATCGATATTCTTAATCGCTGTAATAGGGTTTGGAGTCTTTGCATAGATAAGTATCTGATCTGATTTACGAATCTTTGAGGAATACAGATCAATATACTCGCTCTTTTTCATTTTGTCTGCGGATACTAATTCTTGACTGTATTCTTCTGTTGTATTAGCTGATACTACAGCTTCTTCGTCATCTTCATTATCTGCTATCTTTGGATCATATATCTCGAAAGACGACGAACTGAGACATTTCGAATAAAATGTCTCAGCATCAGGAAAGACAACCTCTGCGGTTGAAGCTTTTGTATCTTTGAAATTTATTAAGTTATTCCTTCTTCCTGTATCTAGTAATTGCTGTGCCCAGCGTTCCAGTTTTTTAGTATCCATATGAACCCCAGTTTATTTGATTATATATCTATATTTTATGAATGCTTTTCATTCTTCAACATAGCTCTTCTTCATAAAGTTTTATGGCTAGTATCATATTATTACTCTAATATGCTTCTCTGTTGCTCTTATCCCTAAGCCTTACATCACTTCACGCATATCAGATTGAAGAGTTCTTTTATACTCTTTTTCGAGTAATTCTATATACATATCCTCGTCTTCGTCCTTTATAGATTCTATTATTTTATCATTGAGTTCCTTTTTCTTACTATATATTGCTTCTTCGTAATGAGTAGCTCTTTTTATATCTTTAAGGTAAAATTCTGCTCCACATAAAGAAGTCTTAGATAAATCTGCATTATATAAATCTGCCCCAAACAAGCTAACTCTGTCTAAACCGGCCCCCTTTAGATTCGCATTTTCTAGTTTTGCATGAAATAAATCTGTTTTTGTCATAAGGGATTCTTGCAAATTAGCCCCAGACAAATCCGTAATAATCATCGTCGCAAAACCAATACTGGTACTTCTCATGTCTGCGCCATTTAATCTAGCAGCTATCAGATTGGCTCCATCAAAACTTGCTCCTTCCAAGTATGTTTCTTCCATATTTGCACCGCGAAGATTTAAACCTTGCATGTTTGTATACTCTAAATAGACATGATTAAGATTAATATATCGGTCCACGTTTCTATTACCATATGCCACTTCTAATACATAATTAGATTCAAACCTATATGGTGATATCATTCTAATAAACTCATGTTTTTTGATATCTACTATGTAATTGATAATCACTGTAAAAACAGATATCAAATCATTCAGAAAATTGGCTATCTTTGTCGCAATACTTCTATCATTTTTGCTAATATCTTCACTATAAACGTTTAAGTTTGTTGAGCACACGTTTAGCAAATCATGTATAGGCATTTTCCCATTTTCTTCCCTCAAGTTTGCCACAGGTATATTATTGGTTAGAAACTGACTCAAAACATCTGGACTCTCTGAATCTCGGTTGAATCGAGCTCTTAATGCCATAAACTCTGCTGCTTCTTTTAGTATTGCTACTCCTTGGAATAAACCAAATAATTTTTTAGCTATTTCTTCTTTCGAACAGCTTTCGAAATCTTTGTTTGTAACAACATCTTTAAAAATCTCGTTCAGCTTACGATAAAGATACTCTGCAATAAAAAAATCTCTTATATTATTATGTAAAAACTCAATTTTATTACGTTCACTTATATCATTATTATAAAAACAGCAAAGTGAGAAACACCTTTCTACCAAATCATCACTAATTTTCCTTGGAGTATTCTTTTGAAGTTCATCTATTAGCGTATGAACCTGGTTATCTGTGTTATCAAACTCCTTAACAAATCTTTTCTTATAAAGATCATATGCAATTAATTCCGTTAATGCATATATATCATCTTTCTTTTCTTCTAAATAGTCATAGTCTTGAGTATATGGTTTTCCACTTAGTTCATCGTAAAAGATATGGTGATACAATGACCATTTATTATCTATTCTCCAATTTGAGTTCTCTTTTTGGCCGGCAACCATATATAATAATTGCGGATAAACAAAAACACTTTCTTCATCATCGCTTAGAATGAACTCTTCCACTTTGCAATCTATTATCTCACGAGTATATTTCTTATAATATCCTAGCCAGTTTTCTTTCTCTTTTCTCTCATATGGATTTATGTATATGTACTCTATCCTATTATTATCTGATTCATTTTCATTCACCTCTATTATGCCAGGGCGTGATGTAATAATCAGTTTCGCATTCTTAATAGATTTCCCTAACAATGCTTCAAACTTTGAATTCCAATCTTTTACAAGTTCACTTAAGTACAATTCATCAAAGCCATCAAGTACAATATATTTATTTGTAAAAAAATCTCTTTTGTCAGGATGTATCCCTATGTAATCACATATACTTTCAAATATTCCATTACTCTCAATTTTATGAACATCCAAGAAGCGAAGTCTTATAATAATGAGTTCTCTATCTCCAAATATAGCTTCTCTATCTTCTTTTTTATATCTATCATCTTCACTATCACCAGAATTACCATAATACAGATAAGTCAGCCATGATACAACAGAAGTTTTTCCGCTGCCTCCATCACCTATCATTACTAACGGAGAGTCCATATTATTAAAATCGTCTATCAAAAAATCCCTTAAGTTCTTACTTACTTTGCTCTCATTTTTCTTGACTTTAGGGATAACAAATAGATTCTTAAGAGTAACATCTTTATTATCCTTATGAAGATATAAAGGTTTTGTGAAATTATCTTTATAATACTCAATTTCAGTCCTTATGTTATCAGTAGAATATGTATACCTAACTTCACTATGCTCTGCACTTGGAATCGGACGATTCTTTATTTCTTCAACATTATTTTCAACTTTACTTAATCTATTGTTGAATTCATCAATCTCTTTTTTTCGTGCATCATTCTCATTCAAGATAAATGAGATAAGTTCTTTAGCTTCAAACAAAGACGCCATATTAATTCCGAAGACAATAATATCCCTTATACGTTTCTCGTTTTCAGCACTTGTTTGTAACCCTTTACTTTTTACAACTTCCATGATTTTGCTATCCAGAGCTCTTGTGTTACCATGTTCCATTTTTTCAAAATCATTTTTATCAAGATCACTTATAATTCTAAACGCTCTATCAATCAGCTTATCTCGCTCCGGATATGATAGTTCACTTATTGATTCACATTTTCTTAATGATTCATATATACTCTCTATGCTTTTGTTTTCTTCATTACCTTTTTCATAATTATCCAGACATGTATTGGCTACATATTTAATAATTTCTACCGCTACTGCCATAGAAATTGCCGCCACAGGATTAATCAAAGCTTGCATAGCAACAGCGCCAGAGCAAAAGGTATCTAATATCATCTTACGGTCAACGTAAGGATTGTTTGTTATTATTTTATTCATACTTCCCCCTAACTATACTAAATCTTTTATACTGATAATCTCGATAAAACGTTTATAGTTCTTTTAACACTCTTAGTCTAATCATTCCTCTTCTATATGATTTTAAAATGATTCAGGTGTGTTTGTAAACCAGTCACAATATATATTTCATAAGTATTATACACAACTGTTACACTTATCCTGTTAGTATATATTCGTGGATAAAACAAGAGCGTTTTTCTTTCAATTTCCATTGCAAGATGCGAGTTTTAATACTCCGTACGACTAAAGGCCGCGTTGTGAGCGGCCTTTTTCGTTGTTATATACGTTTATTCAAATGTATCCTTATGATTATTCAAATACGTTCGCACCCTTTTCAAAGAGTTTGAACTGGTCTGCTGAACTCATTTCACTTCCTCTGAAGTCTGCTCCTGTTGCTGTTACTTCGAATAATTCAAGGCCGCTAAGGTGAGAATTTGTAACATTGGCATCGGTAAGATCTGCGTTACTGAGATCTATGTTCTCAAGTGTACAGCCTTGCATATCTGCGCCATTAAGTATTGCCCACCAGAAGTTACAGTCATTAAACTCTGTCTCTGTAAGATCTGAACTTGAGAGATTAACATTCTCGAACTTCATCTTGGTCATCTTTGCTGAACTTATCTTAGCTCCTTCAAGATCTGCAAAAGAGAAATCACTGTTATAACCGTTGCTGTTTGAGAAGTCAGCATTCTTAAGTACTGCTTTATAAAAGCTCATGTTTGATACATCTGCATGTTTAAAGCTTGATCCTGCGGCTTTGAGGTTATCAACTCTTGCTTTGTTAAGGCATGCATTGTCAAATACACTGTCCGTAAGATTTGCTTTTGACAGTTTTGCACTTGTAAGATCAGCACCTTCAAAACATGCTCCGGTAAGGTCAGCTCCACTTAAGTTTGTCTTTTTAAGATCTGCTCCGGAGAAGTTACTTCCACTTAAGTCAGCACCTGAGAAGTCACTGTTTGCTGCATCCACATTTGAGAAGTCCATGTTTGAAAGATTCTCATTCTTAAATGAAGTCCTCACTCTTCCATGCTCATCTTTAAGTTTATCTATATCTTTACCATCCTGTGCTACCTTTACAGGTTCAAAGTTTATCTCAGGTAATGATTCATCAATCTCAGGCATTATCAAAGGTTGTGTATCATCAAGAGATAGATTTGGCTTTTTATCCTCTTTGTGTTCTATAGGCTTTTCTGTCTTAGGTGGTTCTTTCTCTTCTACCAGTTCTTCCTTTGGTTTAGCCTTCTCGACAGTCTTTTCTTCTTTAGGCTGTTCATTCTTCACAGGCTCTTCTGCCTTTAGCTGAGGCTTCTCTTTAAGCTCTTCCTCCTTAAGTTGAGGCTTCTCTTTTGGTTGTTCTTTCTTTTCAGGTTCAGCCTTCTTCTGAGCCTGCTGTGCTTTCATGGCTTTTTTTACTTTTTCATTATATGCTTTTATATTCCTAAGCTTTACTATAACTACCAGAACAAAGAAGACTATGACGGCTAGTGATAAAAGACCAAGTACGACAGAGATGATGATCGTTGCTGTTTTGCCAAGAAATCTCGATACAAGCATAAATATGCCTAGATCGATGATCATTACTATCGGTATGACCAAAAGGTATTTGTATGCAGCACTGGTCTTTCTCAGCTTCATACCTGCCATCTTCTTCCTTTCTGTCAATCTATGTTCTTGCCTGGTACCTATCAAAGCTATTAATATATTTTACTAAAGCATGCGTAACAAATACTATTTGTACGTCTCTTGCTATCAGGTAAATATTTCATCAAATCATTATACCAATTTATACTGTGACGCATTTGATTTATGTAAACCAACAGTGTTCTTACTTCTGCATTATATCCTTCATACAATTTACTTTTATATTTCATACAAAAAGAAGTGATTATAATCTATATATCCTCGAACATTTTCCCTGTCTTTTTCGCTAAGCTCTGTTGGCGGATACTTCGCGACTATTGAACTCAGATAATAATATCTCTCATCATTCCGGCAAGAAAAACCTTCTCCGCCATATTTCCCCTGGATCAAGTCATAGAATCTCTGTATCTGTTCAGTATCCTGCATATCAGCCACCTGAATCACAATATCAATCTCATCTTTATTAGAGTTATCTACTATGGCTTTCATGGTATTTACGGTTATAAAGAGCCATTCATCCAGCGATTCAATCTGTTTTGTTCTTGATATCAGTTTATCTTTGATGCTTTGATATAGGTCTTTCATCTTATATGTCCTCTACATCAAAGGTCTTTATCCCATTTTCATCAAGCATCTTTGCAAATACACCCTTGCCGTCAACAAGAGTGCCGTCAAATCTGCCGTTATACACCGTCTTTACACCACAGGAAGGACTCCTTGATTGAAGTATTGCAAGATCAACCTTTTCATCCAGAGCTTTTTTAAGACAGATTTCAGCACCCTTTCTGAATTCAGCGTCTTTGCTTTCACCATTGATATTTATCACGGCTCCGTTACATATCTCACATTGAAGTCTCGGCACTGGGAGACCTCCCTCTACTTCTGGACATACCGGTATAACTTCATGACCTTTTACATACTCTATGACTTTTTCGCTGTAGTTGTCTTTGCCGTTATATTTGCACTTGTGTCCTAACAGACAGGCACTGACCATTATTTTCATATTTCACCCATAAATATTTTTGTCTTATTTACAATCATATTCACTGAAATAATTATACCAAATTATCCGCCTAAAGATCATGATTCTGATCTGTACGAAATAATTATTTTATGAAAGTTTATACTCTGTTAATGGTTTCTTAGTGTGAGCTGATATATGATTTATATATAGGGAGTTGTATGTAGGTAAAGGAGGGGACAATATGCTTACACTTATTCTAATGATTTTTGTATTCAGTTTCTTATGCAAAATAGCGTGGATACTGTTTAAGGCAACCTGGGGAATAACCAAGTTTATCCTGGGGATAATATTCTTACCGCTTTTCATTATCCTTGCGATAGTGGGCGGTCTGGTATATCTGATCTTGCCTGCACTCATTATAATCGGTATCGTCGCTTTGATCGGGAAACTGACAACAACATAAAATATGCAGTTGTATAAACAGACGTTTAGATTAAAAAATTAGAGCCACTTTGAAGTGGCTCTTTTGTTGGTTGTTTTACTGTTTTGTTCGGATGTGAAGATTGCCCTGATGTTATAAAAGCAGTAATTATTCGGCTGCTATTCTCTCAAGCTCCTCACAGTATTCAATGATCGAATCCCAATTTTCAGGCGGATATACTTTATAGAATCCGCTATCGGAATAGATCATGAGATAGTCTTCCGGATTATAATCTATAAGCTTTCCATCCTCGTTAGGATAAGATTTAATAGTCAGTTCTCTTAGTTCAGCTTCATTAAGTATATCTAAAAGCCCATCAAATTTTTCGTTAACGAAACTGCACGAAACCGAGTCGAGACCATATGTACTGAAATATACCGCATCCGACTGCAGTTCCACGTTATATCTTTTGTTTTTCGAGTATACATCTATACGGAAAACACTTCCCTCTTTAAGAGTGATTATCTTAGCCTCGTTAAAAGCTTTTTCCAAAGCCCTGTCTTTTGCTGTTGATGTATTTGACTGAGCAACTTCAGATTCTTCCGATACAGTAATGTCCCTCGTTACTGTTTCATTCTCATTAGCCTTAACATCTCTAATCTTAGGGATAGATATCTTAAAATCAAAGATATAAATTACATTTATCACCAGGCTGAGTACTAATACTACGCATAGTATAAGTATTTTTTTATTTCTCTGGGCAACCTGTTTTTCTGCAGGCGTCAGAAGCCCTTTACTCTTTTTCATATATATACCCCTCACCTATTTAGTTCTGGCCAGATTGGTCAGTTCGATCATGTATTCTTCAATCTCTTCAACGTTTTCAGGTATTTCCATTTGCATATCTGAACCGTTTAGCCACAATGAAAACTCGTAATCAACATCGTAATTCTGAATACGTCCTTCCTTATCAACATGCCTGTTTGGATCATACTCTTCAAGCTGATATTTCAGAACTATATTTTTTGCTTCTTCCCACTTGGCTAATTCAAAATCACAGTATTCAAAATCAAATCCCTCTACGCCATAGAGTCTGCATATATCACTCTTTTTTTCAAGATAATAGATTCCATTCCTTGTATCCAAGGTAATTGACGTAAAGCTGTCATACTTTGTATTGTCCTTGAAAAAAAGCTTGATAATAGATGGATGTTTCTTATTTGAAACCTCTATCTTTACTCCCTGAATACCATGAAAGCTTCCATTTGGATTGATAACTGGAATTCTTATATCTGCCAAGAATATGATATTGAATATTACGCTTATTATTACCAGCGTAGTAATAATCTTTATTATCTTATTCTGTTTGATATGCTTTTTTTCTGTTGATGTCAAAATATAACTGGATGATTTCTTCTTCACGATATACTCCTGTCCAATACTATCCCATACATTTGTCAGCAAATGATTTCTGTCTCTATCCTGACTATATAATAATACATTGAATCTTATAATCGTTCAAATAGCAAAGTAACTTTCCATTTAACCTATATATGGCTCCAGATTTCATACCCCTGTCTTCTGGCAGAATCATAGACAGGTTCCATGTTTTTACACAGAATCCCACAAAATACTTCTTTATTGTTTCCTTTACGATACAGCTCTTGGACTGCCCAAATGGAATGAATATTATCTCTATAGCAGGACTCAAACAATTTGTGAATTCCCTCTTTAGCATGGATCAACTCATACATCATGAACTGATTTTGTGCGAATCTCTCAAAAAAAGGATCCCATTTTGGTAGATAATTACTCTTTGATGAATTGAGGGAAGAATCCATCGGCATAAGATTCCATAGTTCGTCATTCATAACAAAAGACCATGGTATAAAATGATCAACATCATACTTTTTCGAAGTCAACGCCTTATCCGTAAACACATCTCTGACTTCGGTCAATTCAAGTATTCCCTCCCAGAGTTTTCTGACATTGTTAAGCTTACGCATCTTTTCATCCATGGGTGCCAGTTTATATACAAGCCCCGGAACTTCAGGATTGTTATTCTGCAGCCATTTTACCTTTTCAAACTGTATCCATCCCAGTATAGATACAGTATTATCCTGTATCATCTTAATCCAGTCTTCCTGAAAGTATATCTCTTTCTTTAATTTGGATGACGGTCCCAATGTATAAGGCAGCAATACAATATCACGGTTTATCTCTTCGATATAAGCCGTTAATCTTGTAATGGAATCCCAGTTAACTGTCAGATCATGGTTTTTGAAGAATCCTGCCAGTGCACGATAAGGCACCATGTTGGTAAGCTGTTCTTTAGCAGTTTTCAGTTCAGCATCATGCTCTTTGATAGCATTTCTTATCTCCACCTTAGATGCATTTGGAGCCAGATCACTGACCTGAGTCAGTATGTTTACAGCTCTTTCCAAGCCGTCTCTGGGCTCTCCGTTGGCATCCACTATCAAACCGCTTAAATGGATATGAAACTCCCTGACGGAATACCATGCGTTGCATATCATTTCGTTGATAACCGCATCAAAAGTAGTTTCCTTAACATTTTCAGATATAAGTTGCACTATGGCTTCAAGCCAGTAAAACTTATAGCAAAAAGAAGGATCTTTCATCATATGAGAAAAACCCTCTATGTCCAGCATGTTATAATATTTTCCATCGATACTTAAACTGTATCCCACATTTGTTTTAAGTTCGGACAATTCTTAATACCTCAATTGCTTATATCTTTACATCAATCTGAATTTATTCAACAGCTTCTAAAGTCTGTCATATTTGTCAGCTTTTCCTTTTGCTCTATCCACAGGATACTTGGCTTCATTCTGGTCCATCTTTGCATTAACGATCTCATCCTCATCAAGTCCAAGCTTATCCAGCATATCCCTGCAATAGACTATTACATCCGCCAGTTCTTCCTTAACATGCTCTATATCATAATCAGTATCACTCCACTGGAAGCATTCAAGTAATTCACCCGCTTCAATGGAAATAGACTTTGCCAGGTTGGCTGGAGAATGGAACTGATCCCAGTCTCTGTCCTCACTGAATTTTCTTATTCTGTCTATTGTTTCCTGTTTCATGTTTCCTCTCCGCATCTATTCTATAAATGATCTTATGTATGAAGCCAGTGCTTTATCCTCGCAATATATAAAGCAGCCCTTCTGGCCTCGTGTAAGCAATGTCTTATATGTGTTCTTTATCAGTCTTTCTGCGGTTTCAGCATCAGCGGTTCTTATGCCTGATGATTTATCATCTCCAGATATCTGAGTACGATCTGTAATGACTAGCCCTCTCTCATTATCATATATCAAATCTTTGCCAACAAAGACTCCGATATAATCGAATTCAAGGCCCTGAGCTGTATGGATACATCCGACCTGTTCAAATGATTTTGGATTAATAGCCCATATCTTATCTGTTGCCAGATTCCACTGGGCTTTGAAATCATTCTCTAAATATATATCATAATCATCTCTTTTATTCTTTACATTCCAGTCATAACAGTATCCGGCAACCATCCTTGCCTTATTGTTTATCTGGTTTATCTCTCGCAGTGCATCTCTGAGTTCATTCGGGTCATCATATACTCTTAAGTCATAGTTCAGTTCTTTAACATCAGTATCGACCGATTCTCCTATCTGCAGGATGTTATTGATCAGCTGGATATACTGATCACTTCCGTTGCATCTGAACTGCGACTTAAGAACAGTATCCTCATTCATGGTGATACCGCTGTTAAGATCTCCTGCCCACTTCCTTATCTCCTGTATAGAACCTATATCCTTGGTCGTGATCTGCTGGTCTTCATCTATAAGAAACACAGTAACTAAAGAAGCATTTATACACTCCTTTACCTGATTGACTCCGTTCCAGTCTCCGTACATCTTCTTTACAAGTCTGTGTGCTTCATCAACTATCAGACAGTCATAGAAATTAGGCGATGCATCGCTCAGTCCAAAAGGAGATCTGAAAAGCTGTTTGATATTAACCTGCGCTTTAAGATCGGATTTTGAAAGCAGTTTCTGATACGCTTCTCTCGGAGCACTGTTCTTTGTACAATAACTTGCATTAAGTCCCTTTTTTATAAACTCATTCAAAAGATTCACAGCAAGTACAGACTTGCCTGTTCCCGGGCCTCCCTGTATTATGATGCTTCTTTTCTTCATGTCTTTGAGGCACTGATCCATGATCTTCTTACACATATCAAAGACCACTGCCTGATCATCAAGAAGCATGAATTCCTCATTTCCTTTCATGAGTGAAACAAGGCAATCCTGCAGTGCTTTTGATGGACGTATACGACCGTTATCTATCTTATATAGCAGATTTCCCGAAGCTGAACGCTTTGTAACATACTGTTTTATAAAGCTTCTAAGACGCAGTGTCTGGCTCTTGTCAAAAAGAGGTGCCTCTTCAAGCCAGGTTTTATATATGTCATCATCCAGGGGTTCTCTTGATTTGGGATCACAGTTATGAAGATATGCACAAGGCTTTATTCCTATATCAGCATCCTGAACCTGTTCTGATGAATTTCTTATGAAGGTTGCATAAGCAAATGCCTGATATGACGGATGATTTACAATTCTTTTTCCTCCACCAGTAAAGGCACGCACACTATGCTGCATTATATCATCAACCTTCTCGGCTTTATCCCATTGTTTTAGCTCTACTACGATGACATTGTCCTTACCGTCTTTATCAGCACCTGCCAGCATAAAATCAACACGTTTGGATGTTCTTGGTATCTGATACTCGATAGCTACCTCAACATCATCTGGTATCTCAGGATCATCTATTGCTGATCTCATGAAATGAAGTGAATTCTGCCATGAATGATACTCACTGACTCCACCACCCGTAAGGTTTCTTTCTCTTAAGTTATTAAGAATAATATCCGAGATCTGATTCAGATTAACATCGTCATTAAATTGGGCTTTTGTTGCGTTATAAACTATCATTTATATCCTCGATAATGTTATGTCGTTATTACCAAACACTCTTAATGAGATCCACCAACTCCTGATCTGCAGGAAGCCAATTCACAGAATCAATATCTTCTTTTGATAACCACCTCGCTGCTTCTGCTTCTTTCAGTACCAGTTCTCCACTTACTATTTCAGCCCAGAAGCAATCCATTGATAAATGAAATGTAGGATAATCATATTCTACAGTTTTTATCAAATTTCCCACTTTTATAGTGGCAGTAAGCTCTTCTTTAATCTCACGTACAAGAGCCTCCTGAGGAGTTTCTCCTTTTTCTATTTTACCTCCTGGAAACTCCCACTGTCCCTTGAATTCTCCATATCCTCTTGCTGTTGCGAATATCTTTTCTTCTTTACCCTTCTTTTTCTTGATAACAGCCGCAACTACTCTTATACATTTCATGACAACTAAATTCTCCTTATTATTCTCTTACGATATAGTCATATATATCTTCTCGAACAGCTTCATCCAATATCCATTCGATTTTTACAGCAGTCTTATTTGTGTTTGGCATAGTGAATTCCTCTGTTCTTCCACTTGCCTTCATGGGGCCCAAATAATAAAACTCCTTAGAAGCTTTATCATCTTTGTTTTTACGCACAAATAACTCTACACTAATGCCTCTTTCTTTTGCATTTAGAAAATTTTGAACATCTTCAGAATTAAGACTTCGTCCAGATTTAGAGATGGCAATCATTATACGGTTATTCACAAAGTGATCCTCATATTTTGTTGTATCACTTATGTCTTCAGATTTTTCATAATTAATGAATACAGGGAATGTACGAGTTTTCTTATCAAACTTATAACCACCAATATTTAATGGCACTTCATTGTGTTCCCAATTCAATAATCTGCATACATCTTCATATGTATACTTCTGATAAAGTACTAAATCTGATCCATTATACCCTTTATTATAATCTCTCTGATATCTACTTATACCGAACTCTACGAGTTCCTTCATTATCTCAGAAAAATCATTATCATTTAACATATTCATAAAAGAATCAGAAGGTTTATAATCGGTTTCTTCTTGATCTAGAAAAACACACTGTTTATAAGTATTTTTACTAGATCCGGCTGAGAATTCATTTGTCATAACATTAATAATATTATCCCTCTGATTTGAATTGAGAGATTTATCATATGTTTTTAATTCATTTGATAGTTCCTTAAACAATCCCACCTTTGAAATGCCACGAGAATATGCAATAATTTGCTTCAGTAATAACAATTCATGAATTCTTTTACCATTAGCCAATTTCTTGGATACAAATTCTACTATTTCTTCCTGATCATCTGAAAGACGAATAATATAATCCTTTTCATACTTCACTAAAAACTTGTAATACGAACCCAATCTATCATTATCAAATATCCGTAATACATCCATCTCACCATAAGTGTCAAAGTCTTTTAGCGCTGGTATCCTTCCGAGTTTATTTTTCAGATTTGTATAATTCTCTCTAATCAGTTTAATATCGCTGAAATTTGCATTATCAACAGCCGAAAAAATCCTCTTTCTACTTATTTCATCGAAATGAACTGTAGAAACACCTGGTATTATTTTTCCACCCTCAAGAACAAATCTTCTTATATTATCCTTATTATATGTTCTGTCACCCGAAAGTGCGATGGGAATCATAAAGTTATTATTGTAATTCCCGATAAAATCAAGTATAACAACAAACTCTTTATCATGTGCTTTCCTTAAACCTCTTCCCAACTGTTGAATAAATACAATCGGAGACTGAGTTGGGCGAAGCATTATTACTTGATTCACCTCAACTATATCAACACCCTCATTAAGGATCTCAACTGATAGTATATAGTCCAATACATCTATATCATCTGAATCCTCATCAGCTGCTAATCTCTCAAAAGCATCTTGTCGTTCTGTCTCAGAAGCACTTCCATTTAGCGCTATTGTTCTGTAATGCTTTCCAGTTGCTGGATTAATAGTGTGATTTAACTTGTCTGATAATACTTCGGATTCATCAATACTGCTACAAAAGACCAGCCCCTTAACACGATCACCACTATATCCGTAATAATGTGCTTGTTCTACAATATGCTTTACTCTCTCGTCACAAGTTAATACATTAAAATCACGATTCTTATCATCTCCTATGATAGCCAGATCAGTAATTCCAAAGTAATGAAAAGGACATAGCAAGTTCTCCTCCATAGCTTGCTGCAGTCTGATCTCATAAGCAATTTGATAATCAAAGAGCTCGTAAACATTACGCCCTTCTATGTTATCATCACGCTTATCAGGCGTCGCTGTCATTCCAAGCCAAAGCTTAGGCTTGAAGTGTTTCATTATCTTCTGGTATGTATCAGCAGGAACATGATGTGCCTCATCTAAGCAAATAGCATCAAAAGCATCATCCGAATACTTAAGCAAATGCTCATCACGATTTAAAGTCTGCACCGTAGCAAATATATAGTCTGCATCATATTCTTTATTACCAGCGCCAACCAGCCCCATCGATACTGTTTTCCCAAATACCTTTTCGTAAGCTATCTTTGTTTGTCTGGCCAACTGTCCTCTATGAACTAGAAATAAAACTCGCTTAAATCCTAATTCTCTCATTGCAAATGCAGATGCAAATGTTTTTCCTGTACCAGTTGCGGAGATAAGTAAAGCTCTATTTTTTCCTGCCGTTATAATATCTTTTAAATTTGAAACAAAGCCAACTTGCATGCTATTGGGCTGTAAACGATATTTATCTAATGATACTATCTGCTCTTGTTTTGCTATTTCTCGCTGCTTTTTAACAATTTCATAGTGTTCTCTATATTCAGCTATAAAAACATCATATGGTTTAGCATAATTCGAATTCCAAAGATCTTCAAATTCATTTAAAATCTGTTTTGATATCTCTCCATGAGAAGTAGATATAAGTTTAGTATTCCACTCATAATTGCTCTTTAATGCCCCACTTGTCATGTTGGAGCTACCAATAATAATTCTATAAACCTCTTCTTTTTTAAATATATATCCTTTTGTATGAAATCCCGCTCCTGATTCTTCAGAATCGTACATCTTTAGAGTAATGTTGGATAATTCGTTTAGTTTCTCAAGTGCTGAAGGCTCACTGAAATTCAAATAATTAGTCGTTAAGATTTTCCCCGGTATCTTTTTGTTTTCTAATTCTTTTAGAGTCTGCAATAAAGGTGTAATACCACCTAAGGTGATAAAGGCAACACTTATCATAAATTCATCGCACGCCAAAAGCTCATCCTCTATGGATGAGATAACCTTTTTACCTTCTTTATGATTGTTAGATATAAACTGCGGTCTTAATAATTCGTTAGAAATAACTGATCCATCAATATATGCAGTCTCAAAACCTTTCTTTATATCTTCAAGCATATATTACAAATATCCTCTCATCTAAATCGTAAAACTATCGTTAACTATAGTTATTAACGTATACCCTTTATCAATAGATTTCTAGCATTATATGTTGTGTTAATGATTTCCCTAAAAAATCATGCTCTGTTTTCTGCATCTAAATATACGTTTGCTATATCATCTAACTGCTTTTTTATCTGTGAAAACTCAACACTTAAATCAAGCGTCCTGACTTCGATATCATTTCCACTCATCTTGTACTTATGTTGCGGATATACTTCATCATCTGTTTTTGCATATAACAGCATTCCGGCTACTTTTTCATGTTCTTTATTAGCAAGTTCTACTTCTTTATTCTTTACATATGTAAATATCTGATAGAGATTATTAGAATGAACTGAATACTTATCATACTGTTGCTGTAGTGTATTTGTGTAATATTTTGCGTCAATGATAAGAGTCTTTTTCCCTCTAATAAGGGTTATATCTGTTTGCATAACCGGGAGTAAATCCTTAAATCCATCATCAACTCCCCATGGGATCTGCAGAGCATTAGAAGAAATATCATTATATTCTTTGCGATAGTACTCAAGAATAAATCTCTCATAGAGATTATTCATATGATCTGGCTTCATGAATGATGATAGCTTATACTCTCCGCTTTCAGTTGTGAGGAGCATGCCTTCTATGATCAACTGACAGATACCTATAAGCATACGATAGGTATTATTGTTTCTTTGAAATCTTATAGCAGACCATCTGATAATCGTCGGATCTATAATCTCAATATTCGAGAAGAACAGCATCTCTTTCTTCAATTCTGCCTTGTGCTCAGCGTTTACATTTCTGTTTCGCAGTAACAGCATAACTGTAGTCTTTATGATCTGATTCAACAGATTGTTTTCGGACAATTCGTCAAACTCGCATGATATTGCCTTTTGCCTGGCTAATCTATGCTTTATCGTTCCTGACATGTCGATCTTTCCACGAAGAGTAGTCAGACTTTCTATTCTGTCTATGTATTCGCGATAAATACCTTGCTTTAATTGCCTGCTTATTCCTTTTGCGAGGATTGCAGCAAAAAGGTTATGTATGTTTTCAAAGTCTTCCTTCTCAACACTCTCATAACCTTCCTGGCTTAAAGGCGTGTAGGCATAAGACAGCATATAGTATATATTCTTAATAAAGATTGACTTATCCTTTATCATTGAAATACTCCCTGAAGAATATTCTCCCAACGAGTTATCTTTTCAGGTTCATCAAACCAGTATTCCTTAAGTGTCGGGATTAAATCATAATCAACAACCTCGTGAAGCCACTCATCTGTACAGACTTCCTTTCCACAGAAGTAACTGTGTCCTATACAGAATCCACTTCCTAGTGACTTATCTCTTTTAATTTCATTATTTAACTCTTTAACTCTCAGAATAAGCTCATCAAATGTCTCACTGTTAAGTCCCTTTTGATAGTCAATGAATCCATCTGAATCAAATCCGGGTTCCATCTCAAAGAAGGCAAATCTTCTTCTAAGTGCATAATCAATCAGAGCAAGACTTCTATCAGCGGTATTCATCATACCGATAATGTACAGATTCTTAGGTACCGTAAATGAAAGGTTATTATACGCCAGTGTGGCTTTTGTTCCACGATACTCATTTTCGATCAACATCAATAGTTCACCGAATATCCTGCTTATATTACCTCTATTTATCTCATCAATGATAAAAAAGTAACTCTTCTCAGGATGATTGCTTGCTTTCTGGCAAAACTGATAGAATACACCTGTCTTTAACTTAAAACCTTCTTCTTCAGGTTTATATCCCATTACAAAATCTTCGTAAGAATAGTTCTGATGAAACTGAACAAACTCGATTCGATCATCATCTTTCTCATTCATAATGGAATAAGCAAGTCGTTTGGCAGTAAAAGTCTTTCCTACACCCGGAGCTCCTTGCAGGATGATATTCTTCTTATTGTTCAGGACTGAAACAAGAGTGTTATATTTATTCTCATCCATATATACCTGTTTCAGGAAATCTTCCTTTGTGTATTTTTCAATTACAGTCTCATCTTTGATAGGATTCTCATCACGAATGAGTTCCATGATGAATTCATATTCAGCCTCTGTCAGTTTAAACAGGCTTCCTTGAGGATTAACAAAGTATTCCATATACTCAAGCTCGGGACAATCTTTTAGAACTTGATAATCTATAGGCGATGATAATCCTTCTACCTTTTCAACATACAGACTATCGCCATCCTGTTCTGCCTGTATCTTACATATCGCGACAATCTTTTTTACAGGAGTGGATTCATAGCCAATGACCATATCTCCTTGTTTTGCATCAAGAAAATTCTGGAAGATCTTTCTCTTGTTGCCATTATCGTTATATAACGAATAATCAATCGACTCGCCAACAGCTAATGCTGAAAAGCTCCATATCTTCGGATTGGCATTGAGCCACCAATATCTTTTCTCTTCAGTACTTACTTCTTCTGTCTGAGGTTTAAGGTATCGTAAGATGTCAACTTCAGTCAAAGCCTCAAATAATTCAGGTCTAAGCTTCCATATCCAGTTACCAACATCTGAACTTGCTGCATTCTTTCCAATAAAAAGAATAGGCCAGTATCTGTTTTTTCCATCGCCGTTGTCATATAACGGACAATTTGTTTTCTTATAGATATACTTAGCCAGATTCGTTAGATTTCCGCTTACAGATGAAGGATTTCGATTATACTTTTCCCCTATTTGACTACACGTTGCCTCTCCACCTATATCAAAGTATTCTGCTAGTGAATTCCCCCATATAGGTCCAATAATCTCTGGGTTGTTTAATAATTCCACCCACTGTTCTTTCGTAAAGCCCGGTGAATAATCTTCTAATGCTGGCCACCACTCGCCATTATTTCCCTTTTTGTAGTACCTACTGATATAGAATCCCACATCTACTGTAAGTGTTTTCAGTTCATCATCTGGATAGTACGAGTCATTAAGCTGGCTTTTTAATAGGTTAATCAGTTCATTATCTTTCTTTAATTCTTCGCAAATCTCATCATAGAACTTATAGAAATTCTTGATGTTTTCGGCATAAGATCCTTTTTTGAATATATAATTACTTTTTAGTACTGTTGCAACCGCTTTTACTTCACTGAATTTATAAATATAATACTTATCCGGATATTTAAGCCACAGGTAAGTACTTATTGCATTTTCTTGCTGATAATGCTGTTTAGCACCTGTATCAAGTTTATCTAACATGATAGACGATTGAGTCTTAAACTCATCCATACGTTCAAATACATCTCTTGTCTCATCAAAAAGATGAATAAACATAGAGCGGACTTCTTCCGGAAACCTTTCAGCGAATTCCCTTATCATCCTTTCTGGAAAATTACTCATAGAAACAAGAAGGTTTTCCGTCTTGGATAAAGATTTAGTCAGCATACCTGCAAAATCATCAGCATTAATATCCCAATTATCCTGAAAACACTTAATCGCTATCCATTTGTAGTCTTCTTTTTCCCATTCAGAAGGGACAAAATCTTTCTTATAATTCACTAAGACATCATTAAAAATCTGCTTATCAAACAACTTCTATTCCTCCTGATTCTTTACTAGTTAATTGACAGTTGAAGTAAATCTCAAACTATCATTTTTATTCTATCATATAATCTATCAATGACCTATCATTTCTTTGATTCCCCAAACTTTATATTATAATTCCATCAAGCTTATCATCGAATTTACCTATGACTTCCATCATTTCTATATCCAGGCTTTTTCTACTTACCTTCTTATACTCTTCTGGTATTCCAAAGAATGCATCTGCCATAGCTCCTGCTATTGCTGCTATTGTATCTGTATCTCCTCCAAGAGATATTGCATTTCTTACCACGTCTTCAAAAGATTCACCTTCAAGAAAGCTCTTTAATGCTTTTGGTAATGTGTCCATACTGCTCTCATCATGTCTGTGTCTTGCTCTCATCTGATCCAGTGTTTCTGATAGATCATAGCCAAATTCTTGTATGACATAGTCTTCTATCTCTTTTAACGAAGATCCATTTCGAGCCAAATATATGACCGATGCCGTACATTCCGCTCCCTTTATCCCTTCAGGATGATTGTGTGACACATTTGCCGTAGCTCTCGCCACCTCTCTTGTTCTCTCAAGTGAATCATATAGCCATCCTGCCGCAGAAACTCTCATTGCTGATCCGTTCCCATAGCTTCCGTAAGGCTTCGGATCTTTTGCACTTAACCAGTAAATGAATCTTGATCCATAACCTGCATTAGGGTATTTTCTTCCCCACTTCTGCATAAATCTAGTACAAGCTGCTTCGATTTCCTCTACTGTCGCATCCTTACCTGCTTCAAGTAACGCCTCCGCAACAGCAATGGTCATAACGGTATCATCTGTCCAATGATCGTTCTTTGTTATGAATTCAAAATCCTTTGATAAGTCTCCTCTGTCAAACTCAAATCTGCTTCCAACTATATCTCCTAATATCGCTCCGTACATATTTCAGTCCTCCTTTTCTTTTTATGATATAAGCTTACATCTAAAGACTGTCATTATGGTCGCCTGTCGGGGGACTATTTAAGGCAGGGACTTTTGTATCCCTGCCTTTAGCTTATTCATTATCCGTATTTTTCTTTGCAAGCCTGTTCCAGTTATGATATCCGATGAACGCTTCGATTAGATATATTGTTTTCTTCGTTGTATAAACTGGATCCTTCTTTATAGCATACTGAGCGACTGCAACAACATCGGTGATTATCCACCATGCATACTGTTCCTTGTATCTTAAAAGTTCAAGTACAGATGCAACGATTCCTATCGCAAAGATTATAGAATCAAGCCACTGCATGATCGTTATGTTCCAGCCATAGTTTTCCGCAAATCTCATCCATGAATCTCCGGCAAGCTCTGAGAGAGTGAAATGAACAAGGATCGCTATCGCTGCTATAGAGGCTGTTACTATTACATTCTGAAGCACGGTAAGCTTCTTAGACTTTGCAAGAAGCTCATCATCCTCATCCTTATGCTTTGTCCATTTCCACCAAGAGAATACATTTAGCGGCATATATACTATGAGCTCAAGCCAGAATGTTGCCCATATGCCGAAGTAAAACAGGTAGATGACAAATACTGTCGTATTTACCATTGCAAATGGAAAGTTCATCCTGTTGGCTTTTGCTGTGAGGAATACACACATCACTCCGCAAAGACCTGATATCAGATTTATTATCGCAAGCCACTGAGGACATCCCTCCTCTGGCTTTATTGCATAGTATACAGATATAGCAAGCATGACTATGCACATGATCGTTTCATACCATTTAAGACTTCTTACCGCTCTTACAATCTTTTTCAAACCATCCATAACTTTTTCTCCTCCAGTGTTTTCATAGCCCTTATCATTGTTGCACTGATCGGATATGTGATCCTCTTCTCATCCACAATGATGTGTTTTGCTTCAGGATATGCCTGCCTAAAGTAGGCATCGTAACCCGGTTCGCTCGAGTACACGTAATCCATGTGAGGCAGATACTGTCTGACGAGAGGAGTCTCCATGTTCCAATCATTTACACCTTCAGGTGTACGGCAGTAGGTATCGTCAATGATATGAATTTCAACGTTTTCATACAGTTCACATACTCTCTTTAACTGTTCTATTCGATTCTCGACCTTAAGCTCAGGTTCGTGATGAGTCTTTAATATCTCAAGCTCTTCATCACCGTTGATAAACATTATGACCACTACCCTGTCACACTGAGCTGCCGCAACATCTATGCAGTAAAGATGTCCTTTGTGAAGCGGCATGAACTTTCCTCCGAAAAATCCGTTTATCATTTCTTTTCCTCCTGCCTGATACAGTTATAATACTTATCAGTTTATGGATGGTCGCCTAACGGGAGACAATAAATGAGGGCAGTTATCACTGCCCTGCATCATAGTTTCCAAGTTCCGGCTGATTACATATAAAAAGCATTTGATTTACTTTATCTATATCGTACTGTTTTCTTCTTATACAGTCCACAACAAGTTTATCTCTTTTATTGTATGGATTGAATGCCATATCCGCACTGGCAAGCAGTTCTTCGCTTTCCTCTAAAGAAAGCTCTAATCCTATGCAAAAAGCAAGTACCGTTTTCTTCTGGGGAGTCTTGGTAGCCCCGCACAGTATTTTTGAAAATGCTTTCTTTGTCACATTGGATCTCTTGTATGCCGTGATGTTATCAATATCCTTCTTGTTGAGTATCTCGATAAGCTTATCTGTAAACGGATGCTCATCCTTTCCGTCATTCATATACAGATCCTTATCATATGTATTCTCATCAAAAGGTTTACCGTCGGGTTTTGATGAGATCAAATCTCGAACACGATCCCTGAGTTCATTCCGTGATGCCATGGCTCGTCTGTCGAACTCTGTATTGTTAAGGCCGTATTCTTCTCTATGTGCCTCTATGACTTCCTTATCATCTATGAATGACTCAACACTGAAGAAAAGATTTTCCGATAATCGAAATGCCTTGTCATCAAAAACGACAAGCTTTACTATCATCTCAACATCATCTCTCATAAGAAAAGCACTTATCTCATTTACGGCTATCGTAAGAGCCTGCGCTTTGGGAAAGCCGTAAACGCCTGTTGCTATCAAAGGGAATGCAATACTTTTACAGTTAAGTTCCTGTGCTTTCATAAGCGAATTCGCATAACATTTTCGAAGTATCTCAAATTCGCCCTTGTTTCCGCCTTCCCATGACGGTCCTACAGTGTGGATTATATATTTAGCCTTAAGTGCAAATGCAGGTGTGACTGCAACATCACCGCTTGCAATATCACCTATCTTTTCTCTTTCTTTGAGAAGTTTTTCTGCGCCTGCTGCCTTATATATGGCAGCATCGGTCCCATAGGCATATGTTGGCTTAGGATTTGCAGAATTTACTATCGCATCTGCTTTTACCTTTGTTATATCATTTCTTATTATTTGAAACGGCACGTTTGTCCTCCTGTACCACCGTTATGATCGTATCTTTTTGTTTAATACATATGTAATATATTAGCGATATGGTTTTCTACTGAGAATTCTCGTTCATTATTCCTTCAGCATTTTCTTTAAGCCATTTATATGGCATTGACTTTGCTTTATTAAGATATTCAGTCAGCAGATCAGAACCCACAGCATTAAGTACATGCAATACCATTATTTTCTGATATTCATCCTCATATGATCCAGCCGGATATTTATCTCTGTTCCAGAACTTTACTGCATATTCCTCAGCCTTTTTAGAATCAATTTCAGCCATAGTCTGAAGTGCCATTCTGGATGTATATTCATCGTCAGACTCTATGAATTCATATATCAGATTCTTACAGGAATCACATTTACCAAGTCTCTTTGCAAACTGCCACTGTGCATTGATATATATTGAGCCGACACTTTTCACGGCTAACAGATCAAACCACTCTTTATGTTTAATTAAAACATCTGCGAGATTCTCGCTCTCATTATCCCTGGCAATAACAAACAGCAATGCATCGATAAGCTTTTCATCAGCATCTTTACTGTCTGTATCAGATATGATATTCATCGCTGCTTCGTACATTTCATCAAAATGAGAACCGTACCCGAATTCCCATTCGCCATTATCATTCTCTTCTCCCCAGTCAGGATAGTTTTTATCTGCCCAGCGTATAAACTTATGAATTTCTTTATATAGCTTTTCTGCCATATCACTCATATCAAGTCTTTCTCTTTATCTGCTTTTCACAGTGGAACTGTTCTATCC
>JAEERY010000021.1 GCA_016286035.1 Lachnospiraceae bacterium | reverse complement strand
TACATCTTAGTCCATCAAGCTCCACGATTCATTTTTGTGCCTTTCCATAAGCTTCCGACAGGTTCCGACACGTTTGTCAGAAATCGGGTCAATCAAGGGGCATCTCGTCCTGCTTTGTCATTCTCCGTCTGACTACGGATTCCTACGTCACGCTTCGTCCTTCTCCATCAAGACAAGCTCTTCATGGTCGGGAACAGCAGAACATCTCTGATTGCCGGACTGTCTGTCAAAAGCATAGTCAGACGATCTATACCATATCCTATGCCACCTGTAGGTGCCATACCTATCTCAAGTGCATTCAGGAAATCCTCATCAGTATGGTTGGCCTCTTCATCACCCATGTCCGCAAGTGCATCCTGAGCCTTGAATCGTTCCCTCTGATCAATTGGATCATTAAGCTCTGAGTACGCATTACACATCTCCCAGCCATTTATAAATAACTCAAATCTCTCAACATAACCTTCCTTATCGGGCTTCTTCTTTGTGAGAGGAGATATCTCTATAGGGTGGTCCATGATGAATGTAGGCTGAAGAAGATGCTCCTCAACATACTCTTCAAAGAAGAGATTAAGGATATCGCCCTTCTTATGATGCTCTTCAAACTCAACATGCTTTTCTTTAGCTATTGCTTTTGCTGCATCATCATCAGTTATCTCGTCAAAGTCAACACCTGCATATTTCTTTACTGCGTCAATCATGGTCATGCGCTCAAACGGCTTACCAAAATCAAGCGTAAGATCTCCATACTTGAATGTAGTAGTTCCGAGTACTTCCTGAGCTACATGACGGAACATATTCTCAGTAAGATCCATCATTCCGTAATAGTCGGTATAAGCCTGATATAACTCCATAAGAGTAAACTCAGGATTGTGCCTTGTATCAAGGCCTTCGTTTCTGAATACTCTTCCGATCTCATATACTCTCTCGAGTCCGCCTACGATAAGTCTCTTTAAGTAAAGCTCAAGTGATATACGAAGATTCAGATCCTCATCCAATGCATTAAAATGGGTCTGGAAAGGTCTTGCTGCTGCTCCTCCTGCATTTGCTACGAGCATTGGAGTCTCAACTTCCATAAATCCCTGTGCGTCAAGATAATGTCTGATGCTTGATATGATCTTTGATCTCTTGACAAATGTATCCTTTACTTCAGGATTCATGATAAGGTCTGTATATCTCTGACGATATCTTATATCTGTATTGGTAAGCCCGTGGAACTTCTCCGGAAGTGGCTGGAGATTCTTAGACAATAAAACTGTCTCAGTTGCGTGAACCGATATCTCGCCCTTCTGTGTCCTGAACATATATCCCTTAACGCCGATAATGTCACCTACATCGTATTTCTTGAAATCCGTATAAGGATCGTCACCGAGAGCATCTCTTGACACATAGACCTGAACATCACCTTTCAGATCGCTTACATTACAGAAAGATGCCTTACCCATAACACGCTTAAGCATTATACGTCCGGCAATGCTCACATTGATAGGCTGAGCATCCATTATCTCTCTCTTTGCTTCATATTCAAGCTCATCTTTGCCTGCAAGGAGTTCATTCTCAAGCTTTATATAACTCTCCTTTGCATCAACTGAATGATGCGTCTGATCATACTTGGTTATCTGAAAAGGATCCTTGCCTGCTGCCTGAAGGTTTGCAAGCTTCTCCCTCTTATTCTTCCTTATCTGGTTAAGATCAGGCTCCTGTGCCTGTCTGTTGTTCTGATTCTGCTCTGCCATGATATTCTCCTTTTATTTTAAAAACAGCTCCTCAGTATGAGAAGCTGTCCAAATCCACGTACTAGTTAGATCTCTGAATCTCAAGTACCTTATACTTGAATACGTTACCGCCAACATCAACTTTAACGGTATCACCCACCTTGGCACCGATAAGCGCTTTACCTACAGGTGATTCATTAGAGATCTTGCCCTTGAGACTGTCTGCCTCTGTTGAACCTACTATCTTATATTCACACTCTTCCTTTTCGGACATGTCTTTGACTTTGACTTTACATCCAACATTGATCCTTTCAAGATCAACTTCGTCT
This sequence comes from Lachnospiraceae bacterium, assembly GCA_016286035.1. Classification (GTDB taxonomy): domain Bacteria; phylum Bacillota; class Clostridia; order Lachnospirales; family Lachnospiraceae; genus Colinaster. Next base: position 14,077 of record JAEERY010000021.1, on the reverse strand, counting down.
TCATCAACTACTTCTGCGTTCTTAAGGATCTTCTCAAGCTGTTCGATACGAGCTTCAATATCTCTCTGCTCATCTTTTGCCGCATCATATTCTGCGTTCTCAGATAAGTCTCCCTGTGCTCTTGCTTCCTTGATCTTCTGAGCAACTTCCTGACGTCTGTTTACCTTCAGGTTCTCTAATTCTTCTTCATATTTTCTGAGACCTTCATAAGTCAGGATATTTTTCTTTTCTTCCATCTGCTTAACCCTCACTTCATAGACCCGATAATGCGGTCTATAGTTTTTCTGATAACCTAACGTATTATAGCCAAGAAACGCCCTACTGTCAAGCATATCCTATTCGAGACAGTTATGTCACAGTCTGTCTTTGCAGCCAAACAGTTCAGCTGCCGTCGCTATGATATCTTCCATCGTCACCATCTCGTTGATCCTTCCACGCATGGCAGCCGATCCGGGCATACCTGCACTGTACCACGACAGATGCTTTCTCATTTCCCTTACGGCGGTGTATTCACCTTTATACTGAAGCATCATTCGGGCATGATCCGCAACAGTATCAAACATCTCCTCAGCACTTGGTCTCTCCATTATTTTACCGGTTTCAAGGAAATATATCACTTCCCTGAAGATAAACGGGTTACCCTGTGCGGCTCTTCCGATAGCCACTCCGTCACAGCCTGTCTGCTCGATCATTTTCTTTGCGCTTTCGCCGTCTGTCACATCACCGTTTCCTATGACAGGGATACTCACCTTTTCTTTAACGGCACGTATAGCTTCCCAGTCTGCTTTACCACTGTAGTATTGTTCTCTTGTCCTTCCATGTACCGTTACGGCGCTTGCACCGCTCTCCTGCGCAATATATGCGATCTCGGGAGCTGTCATTTCATCCTTGAAAAATCCTTTACGGATCTTTACTGTAACAGGTTTATGGGTATTCTTAACTATACTTTCTATGATCTTACCGGCTAGTACAGGATCCTTCATCAGGGCACTTCCCTCTCCGTTATTGACCACCTTTGGGACCGGACATCCCATGTTTATATCCAGTATGTCATAAGGTCTGTCTTCTATACGAAGAGTCTGCTCTGTCATGATATTCGGATCGCTTCCAAATATCTGAAGCGATACACATCCCTCATCCGGATCGATCATAAGAAGACTTTCAGTATTCTTATTGTTGTACATGATAGCCTTGGCACTGATCATCTCCATACAGACCATGCCTGCACCCATGCGGGCACATAACAAGCGAAATGGCAGGTCGCTTACACCTGCCATGGGAGCCAGTATTATATTGTTCTTAAGCTTTACATTGCCTATTGTCAATTCGCTCATATTATCAAAACTGTTTTGTTACTTTTTATTCTTGTTATATATAAGTCTTAGTCCTTCCAGAGTCAATGAACTGTCATATACCTGTATAAGGCTTGTTTCTTCCGAGATGATCCTGCCAAGACCACCGGTTGCTACTACCTTAAGATCTTTATATCCCGACTCTTTCTTAACCTGATTTATGATATATTCTGTCTGTCCGATCTGACCGTAAACAAGACCGGCCTGCATACTTGATATAGTTTCCTGTGCAAGGATCGATGCAGGCTTTTTAATCTCAACCTCGGGAAGCTTTGCGGTGTCTTCCCAGAGAGCTTTTGCAGATATACGAAGTCCGGGAGCGGTTATACCTGCCGCAAACTCGCCTTTTTCCGTGATCAGATCATAGGTCGTAGCCGTACCGAAATCAAGCACAAGTATGGGACCGCCGTATTTCTCATAAGCACCGACTGCATCAACTATTCTGTCGGGACCTATCTCCTTTGGATTCTCCGTTATGATCTTTATGCCTGTCTTGATACCTGCACCTACTATGATAGGCTCTACACTCAGATATCTGACAAGACCGCCAACCAATGAGTGCATTATATTCGGAACAACACTTGCTACTATACATCCGTCTATGTTATCCGGCGATATATTGTTTGCCTTAAGCAGCTCTATGATCTGAATACCATACTCATCAGAGGTATGCTGCACCTTGCTCATCATACGAAAAGTGGTTGTCAGCACCTCCTCATCATAGACTCCGTAAGTGATATTTGTATTTCCAACATCTACAACAAAAAGCATGCCTATTCCTCCTGATTCTGAACCTGTGCAAGTATTTCTTCTACATCTTCATGCAGATATAAAACCCTGTAATACAGCTGGAGCGACTGCAACAGTTCCTGTTTTGTATTTCTGATCTTATTTATCAAAAGACCTGCGCTGATGTCATCGTACAGATAATCCTCATCGGATGCTGTAGTCTCAAAGAGCATCTCTCCGTCTGCATCAAATGCTATAGTGAAGATACCTCCGACTTCCTCCGTGAAAAGAACGCATATGATATGCAGTTCCTCCTGAATGGATTCCGGGATCTTCGAAAAATCCTTATTGAAATAATATTTTTTTTCATAGGAATTGGCTCCGCAGAGCACTACCTTCTCTTCTGCCATCACACATACCCGTATATGCCTCTGACCGAAACCTCTCCGGCATAGACATATGTTTCCTGTCCTTCATGACTGACTATCAACTGACCTCTGTTATCGATCCCTTTGCAGATACCGTTATATTCTCCCGCAGGATCGAGTACCGTCACCTCTTTATCAAGGCTTACAAGGCCTTGTTCATATTCTGACTTAAGATCAGACATATCCCCATTTTTGAAAAGCTTTTCCAAAAGCTTCTCAAAATTATATATGATGCTTTCAAGCAGACTGTCATGATCTATACAATCATCCGTTTCTATGAGAATTGAAGTCGCGCTTTCCTTTAATTCGTCCGGAATGCTCTCCTGATTGGTATTGATTCCGACACCCACTATGATCCTTTCACTCTCTAAAAGTGCTTCCGTTAAAATGCCGCAGATCTTCTTATCTCCAAGCACTATGTCATTCGGCCACTTTATAAGAGTCTCTATATTCATATCCTTTAATGACTGTCTTACTGCCATGGCCATGATAAGCGTGATCATGGAACAGTCATCGATAGCAAGCTTAGGCTTCACAAGTACGGAGAACATCAAGGCCGTCCCCGGATCACTGAACCACTGTCTTCCTCTTCTCCCCTTGCCGGCGGTCTGAAACTGAGCGGTCACGGTGAGCATTTCATCACTGTCGTAACCGTCATTAACCATCCTCTTAAGATATTCGTTGGTGGAATCCACCTCATCAAGATTAATGATCATTATTTAAACTCTGCTCCAAGTGTTGCTGCCATTACAGCTTTTATCGTATGCATACGGTTCTCAGCTTCCTTGAATACGACAGAGGCTTCAGACTCAAATACCTCATCTGTGACTTCAAGGTCTTCAAATCCGAACTGCTCTCCCTTTTCCTTACCGATCTCTGTCTTAAGATCATGATACGAAGGAAGACAATGCATGAATATGGCATCCTTTCCGGCACGATCCATAACCTCCTTGGTTACCTTGTAAGGAGTCATGTCCGCAATACGTTCAACCCATGCGCTGTCGGGTTCTCCCATTGAAACCCATATATCCGTATATACTACATCCTTATCTTTTGTTCCCTCTATCGCATCCTCGGTAAGTGTGATGCTTCCGCCTGTCTGATCCGCTATGCCTTCACAGGTCTTTACAAGCTCCGGATCAGGGAAATAGTTCTTGTTTGAACACAGTGTGAGATGCATACCCATTTTTGCAGCCATGACCATAAGGCTGTTTGCCGTATTGTATCTCGCATCTCCCATATATACCATACGAATTCCTTCAATACGTCCAAAATGCTCTTTTATTGTGAGCAGATCGGCAAGCATTTGTGTAGGATGGAATTCATTTGTAAGGCCGTTCCATACCGGCACATCGGCATACTTGGCCAGTTCTTCAACCTTCTCCTGACCAAAACCACGATACTCGATTCCCTCATACATGCTTCCAAGGACCCTTGCTGTATCAGCAACACTTTCCTTCTTGCCCATCTGAGAGCTGGCAGGTTCAAGATATGTTGTTCCCATACCCAGATCGTGAGCTGCCACCTCGAATGAACATCTTGTACGTGTAGAGGTCTTCTCGAATATAAGAGCGACATTCTTGCCCTTAAGCACATCAACAAGTTCGCCTCTCTTTTTTCTTGCCTTGAGATCTGCAGCCAGATCAACCAGATATCCTATCTCTTCTGAAGTAAAGTCCAACAGTTTTAAAAAATCCCTGCCTTTTAAGTTCATGATAATTCCCTCATCTTTCATTTCTAAGAATCATATAAAGTGAATAAAAAACCTTTAAGCCTTACTCCCGCCAGGGAATAAGGCTTAAATGGTCTTACTGCCATTCGATTATATCATTATATCAACTGTTTGAGTCCTTGAGAACCTCTTTGATCGAAGTTGAAAGACCTGCTATGCTCTGGATCTCACTGGGGATGATGATCTTTGTAGCCTTGCCGTCTGCTGCCTTCTCAAATGCTTCAAGACTCTTCATCTGAAGAACCGCATTATCAGCGCCTGCTTCTTTGAGCATTCTGATACCGTCTGCCTTAGCCTGCTGCACCTTAAGGATAGCCTCAGCCTCACCTTCTGCCTCACGGATCATCTTTTCCTTCTGAGCTTCTGCTCTGAGGATAGCTGACTGCTTCTCAGCTTCTGCTTCAAGGATAGCTGCTTCTTTCTTACCTTCTGCAACGGTTACGCTTGCTTTCTTCTCACCTTCTGCTCTTGTAACAGCTTCACGTCTTTCACGTTCTGCCTTCATCTGTTTCTCCATGGCATTCTGGATCTCTGCCGGAGGAATGATGTTCTTAAGCTCTACTCTGTTTACCTTGATACCCCAGGGATCTGTAGCTTCATCAAGCGATGCTCTCATCTTTGTGTTGATCGTCTCTCTTGATGTAAGAGTCTGGTCAAGTTCAAGTTCACCGATTATGTTTCTCAGCGTTGTAGCTGTCAGATTCTCGATAGCCATTAACGGATTCTCAACACCGTAAGCATAAAGCTTGGGATCTGTGATCTGATAGAATACTACGGTATCGATCCTCATCGTAACATTATCCTTTGTGATAACGGGCTGGGGAGCGAAATCCACTACCTGCTCCTTTAAGAGAACCTTTCTTGCGATCTTATCAAAGAAAGGCGCCTTTACATGAAAACCAACCGACCATGTGCACTGATATGCACCAAGTCTTTCAATTATATATGCATGTGCCTGCGGTACCACTCTGATGTTTGAGATAATAACCCATGCAAGTATTATAAGAATAATAAGTATTAAAAATGCTCCGGTCATGATTAATTAGCCTCCTTGATCTCTTCAACAATTGCTTTAACTCCCTCTATCGAAATAACCGATACGAGAGCCCCCTCTTTTATACCGATTCCGTCGCTCTTTGTCCTTGCTGTCCACTCCATACCGTCAACCTTTATCTTTCCGGTAGCCTTGACATTGTCAATCTCCTCGGTGACGTATGCGTGCTTTCCGACAAGTCCTTCGGAATTGGTAAGTGTCCTGGTCTTATTGAATCCCTTTGCCACCAACGGTCTTGTAAAGAACAAGAGTCCGAGTGATACAGCTGCAAAAAGGATTACCTGTACTATTACAGGTGCACCGAAACCTGCAAAGATCGCTGCAACTGCAGCTCCTCCAGCAAACCATATGGTCGTAAGACCTAACGTAAAGGCTTCGATGACCGCCATGACAACTGCCACGATTATCCATACAATAAGCCAACTCATATGCTTCCCTCCTTTTATATGTCACATTATACAATACTTCGAATTGATTCACAACAAACTACTTTGATATGATATGACACACATTTTTACTTCTGTAACAAAATAAGCATGCTTATTTTGCGCTGCGTTCAAAAAGAGTCAGGAAGCTTTAAATTCCTGACTCTCTGTCACATTCTACTATATTTATACTACCAGAATACATGAGCTCCGATCTCTACACCTTCATGAGCTCCGACTCTCTTAAAGTGAGTAGCCGTTCCCACATTGGTCTGACCGTTTATAGCTTCATGCGCTGCCTGCAAGCACGAATCCTTAACGCCGGCAGCAACCTGAGCTTCAACCTTACCCGATCCCGCAGGACCAAACTGTCCCGATGCATAGATAACACCGGCAACCGTGTTCGGATAAGCTCCGCTTCTTACTCTGTTCATAACTACCGCTGCCACAGCCAACTGACCTTCATACGGCTGATTACCGGCTTCACACTGAACCAGAGCTGCCAGTAATACATCATCCGTGGTATCGATAGCCACCGGTCCGAGATTTGCTATAAGCTTGGCTCTCTCAGCTTTTTCACGTTTCTTTCTCTCATTGATCTCTTCAATGGTCTCTCCGGTATCAACCTTGAACTCAATGCTCACATAATCCGCAGAGATGAAACCTTCATAGCCTTCGAACTCTATAGACAACCACTCGTCCGTGTTGTTTCCAATATTGGTCTCGATCACATCACCCTTTTTTACAAGTCCGTATACTCCTGCTTCCTCGCTTGGCTGTTTACGCACTTTAAGGGCATCTGCTTCTACCGTCGCCCAGGCATGTCCTACACTGTCAGCCAGCTGTTGGGCTTCTTCCCCGAAAAGCAGATAATCATTGCTGCACCATCCTATCAGATTACCTGATTGGATCTTTGTCCATCCTTCGGTAGTTTCCAGAATTTCTCCCCCGCAATCCGCATATAGAAATCCTACCTTAGAAGAATCAGTAGATGGCTCTTCGCGAACATTCAGTGAATTGACTACATCCGCCATGACTAACCCCGAGGGCGGCTCTTCCTCCTCAGACGATTCTTTCGTATCCTCTTTCGGCGGAACAACGATATCATCCTCGTCAACATACTCAAGTGCATCCAGTATCTGGGCTGCTCCCTGATTGAAGTCACCAAGCAATGTGGCAACCTGCGCTGCCATAGCCATATTCTTACACAGACCTATTGCGCAAACCCCCGCAAATATGCCTGCAATGCCACGAAGAAGTCGTTTTCTTATCTTCATAACAACCTCCGTGATAAAGTGACTTTTGCATTATACATCAATTAACCGGATTAGTCAACTTTGCGCATCTGGCGAGCAAATTCATACATGAGAACCGCTGTGGCCACTGCCGCATTAAGGCTCTCAACCTGTCCTTCCATCGGTATTCTGATGTATGTGTCCGCAAGTGCGGCAGTCTCTTCACTCAGACCGTTTCCTTCGTTTCCTATAAGGAAAGCCGCCCTGCGATAAATAATATCGTCATAATTCTTCTTTCCCTTTAGATGCGCTGCGAATACCTCTATTTTCTTTTCTTTTACCTTTGTAATTGTTTCCTTAAGATCATCGGTATAAACAAACGGCACTCTGTATACCGATCCCATAGTGGATCTAATGGTCTTGGGGTTAAATATATCAACACATCCCTTGCTCATTATCACCCCTGAAACCCCGGCGCCTTCTGCAGTTCTTATTATTGTACCCAGATTACCCGGATCCTGGATATCTTCAAGGATCACGTACAGCTTTCCGTCCTTTATCATATCGTCAAGACTGTAAAAAGGCTGTTTTATAACACTAAGTACTCCCTGGGGTGTCTTTGTATCGGATATCTTTTCAAACACCCGATCTTCGATAACTTCAGCATCTCTTCCTTTGAGCCATTCTTTATTCTGCATAGCAAATGAAGCGGTCACATAAGTCTCAAGCACCATGTCTTTGGGGGCTTCCCCGCACATCTTTATACCTTCAACAATATATGTACCGCTTTCTCTTCTTGCTTTTACCTTGTCTTTTAGAGCTGTCAGCTCTTTGATCTTTTTATTGGTCATGTCTGTTTTTACTACATCGATAAGATCCTGCTTACCTGATATTCGTACTCAGGGATCTCCTTCTGCATAGCAAGGGCTTCATCTATATCGTAATCCACAAGCTCACCGTGCTTCATTCCCACTACTCTGTTGGTCTTGCCTTCGCAGAGTATGTCTGCCGAATACGCACCCATGATAGATGCATAGTATCTGTCTTTACATGTGGGACTTCCGCCTCGCTGCATGTATCCGAGTATTGTTGCCCTGGTCTCTATTCCGGTAGCAGCTTCTATACGTCTTGCCATGGATGTGGAATGTCCTATGCCTTCAGCGTTTATGATAAGATGATGTGTCTTACCTTTCTTTCTGTTATTGATGATGTTATTGATGATCCTCTGCTCATTGAAGTCATATTTCTCGGGAAGCAGTATGTCCTCGGCACCGTTTGCAACACCGCACCACAATGCAATATATCCCGCATTTCTTCCCATAACCTCTATTATCGAGCATCTCTCATGTGAAGAGGATGTATCTCTTACCTTATCTATAGCCTGCATGGCTGTATTGATAGCAGTATCAAATCCTATCGTATAATCCGTGCAGCTGATATCAAGATCGATGGTTCCGGGAATACCGATAGTGTTTATTCCCTGCTTTGATAAAGCCTGCGCTCCTCTGTAGGAACCGTCTCCACCTATAACGACCATGCCGTCAATACCGTATTTTCTGCATATCTCGGCGCCCTTTATCTGGCCTTCCTCGGTAGTGAATTCCTTGCATCTGGCAGTTCCGAGTATGGTTCCGCCTTTTTGTATGATATCGGATACGCTTCTTGCATCCATGTCAACTATCTCTTCATTGAGAAGTCCCTGATATCCTTTTTTGATACCCTTTACTCTGACTCCCTGTGCAAGAGCTTTTCTTACGATAGCTCTTATAGCTGCATTCATGCCCGGAGCATCTCCGCCACTTGTAAGTACACCGATGGTTTTTATCTTATCAGACATATCCGTCCTCCATTCCGCGAAATAAACGCTTATTTCAGATGCAATTTAATTCTATTAAAATTTTTTTACATTGTAAAGAAGGTTTGTATCAGCAAAGCTTTACATTTTCCTTGCCAAAGCTCTCTTCGAGTCTGCTGACAAGATCTTCGCTCACCGTAGTCCTAAGTGACTTCATCTGCCTGGTCTTCTCAATATATATGACCGCTTCGTCCTTGTCACCACCGTCAAGCATTCCTTCGAGTTTTTCTTTTGAAGAGGCAAAGCTCTCCATATCCGCAAATTTGATCCATATCTTTCTTGGCAGGTCATCAAATGATATGACTGTCTCGGCGATCATCTCTCCGTCTTTTTGTTCTCTGACCTGACATCTGCCCTTTACGAATACCTTCTTATCGTCTTTTATGATCTCCGAGTATCTCTTATATACCGTAGGAAATGCAATGACACTGACTGTACCGGTGAGGTCTTCTATATTAAATCTTGCCATAGCCTCGCCTTTTTTCGTATACATCATCTTTTTATCGGTAATGATTCCTCCTATGGTAGCACTCTCATCATCGGCCACCACAGTTGAACCTTCCTCTTCCTGGTACACAAAATCAGTCGATCTTCTGGTTATGTGCTTTTGCCAGAGCTGCTCATACTCATCCAGAGGATGTCCGCTTACGTATATACCGAGGATCTCCTTTTCAAACTCGAGCAGGGTATCTTTATCAAACTCCGGTTCATTCGGAAGCTTGACGCCAAGCCCCTGTGTATTATCCTCTCCCACAAGATCAAATAATGACATCTGTCCGGCTATACCCGTCTTCTTTTCATCCATGATCCTGTCTACTATCGTATTATATATGCTTATATGCTGTTTTCTGTTTCCGCCAAGACAATCACAGGCTCCGCATCTTATGAAATTCTCGATCGAACGTTTATTGAGAACATCCACATTTCGTTTTATGAAGTCCTCAAGATCTCTGAATCTTCCGTTTTTCTCGCGTTCCTCTACGATCGCATCAATGACCGCCCTGCCTACACTCTTTATCGCCGAAAGGGCATATCTTATCGAATCACCCGATACGGAGAATGCTCCGTCTCCTTCGTTTACATCGGGAGGTAGAAGCTTAATACCCATACTCCTGCAGACAAGTATATATTCTGAAACCTTTGATGCATTATCAATGACAGATGTCATGAGTGCAGCCATAAACTCAAGCGGATAGTAATACTTGAGCCATGCTGTCTGATAAGCCACAACCGCATAACATGCAGCATGTGATTTGTTAAACGCATACTTGGCAAAATTTACCATTGAGTCATATATACCGTCCGCCACCTTTGCATCTATCCCGGCATTCTCACAGCCTTTTATACCCTGATCCGCGTTGCCGTGTACAAAATTGGCTCTCTCTTCATCTATGACATACTGTTTTTTCTTACTCATGGCACGACGTATGTTATCGGCCTGTCCCATTGTATAACCGGCAAGATCACGCACGATCTGCATAACCTGCTCCTGATAAACAATACACCCATAAGTACTGCTTAAGATCGGCTTTAACTCCTCACATGGATAAGTGATCTGATCACTCGTGGTATTTTTACCCTTTATATACTGAGGTATGAAATCCATCGGTCCCGGTCTGTAGAGCGATATGCCGGCTATGATATCCTCAAAGCTCTGCGGTCTTAGTTCCTTCATGAAATTCTTCATGCCGCCGCTTTCAAGCTGGAACACACCCTCAGTCTTGCCTGTTCCTATATAATCAAGAACTTTCTTATCGGAATAATCCAGTTTGTCCACATCAACCGTTATGCCATGGTTCTTTTCTATATTGCGGACCGCATTCTTTATAACCGTAAGAGTTCTCAGACCAAGGAAATCCATCTTTAAGAGTCCGAGTTCCTCAAGTGTCGTCATGATGAACTGGGTTGTTATCGATCCGTCCGATCCTCTTGAAAGAGGCACAAACTCATCTGCCGCCTCGGGACAGATAACAACACCTGCCGCATGCATCGATGTATGTCTGGGAAGCCCTTCCAGTCTCATACACATATCTATCAGATAATGTGTGGTCTCATCCTCGTCATACTGCTTTTTAAGATCCTGGTTTATCTGAAGTGCTTTTGCAAGAGTTATATTTAACTCTCCCGGTACCATCTTTGCCAGATTGTCGCAGAAAGCATACGGAAGATCCATGACCCTTCCGACGTCTCTTATAACACCTTTTGCGGCAAGGGTTCCGAAAGTTACTATCTGTACAACTTTTTCGCTGCCATACTTTCTGCTGACATAATCTATTACTTCCTGTCTTCTCTCAAAGCAGAAATCAATATCTATATCGGGCATCGATACACGCTCGGGATTCAAGAATCTCTCAAAGAGCAGCTGATATTTGATAGGATCTATGTTTGTGATATGCAGGCAGTATGATACAACGCTTCCCGCAGCGGAACCTCTTCCCGGACCCACGGGTATATCCTGACTTCTGGCATAATTGATAAAGTCCCATACGATAAGGAAATAATCAACATAGCCCATCCTTTCTATTACGGAAAGCTCATATTCAAGTCTTTCCCTTACAGTACCGTCATCATTCGGATAACGTTCAAGCATTCCGTTATCGCAAAGACTTCTTAAATATGTAAGAGGAGTGAAACCTTCAGGGACCTCAAAATGCGGAAGTTTTGTATTTCCGAATTCTATGGTCACGTTACACCTGTCGGCGATCTTTTGTGTGTTGTCAACAGCCTCGGGAACATACTTAAACAGCTCCCTCATCTGTTCCTCACTCTTTATATAGTATTCCTCGCCCTCATAGCGCATACGGCCTTCGTCTTTTACCGTACGCTGGGTCTGTATGCACAAAAGAAGGTCATGTGCCGCAGCATCTTCCTTATATGTGTAATGAACATCGTTTGTAACAACAAGCGGAACACCGGTCTTCTTTGAAAGGTTTATCAGAGCGGCATTCACTGTAGACTGATCGGCTATTCCGTGATCCTGAAGCTCAAGAAAATAATTACCCTCTCCGAATATATCCCTGTATTTATGGATGACCTTCTCAGCTTCATCCATCATGCCTCTTAAGATGGTCCTGGGAAGCTCTCCGGCAAGACATGCTGAGAGTGCTATTATGCCCTCATGATACTGTCTTAAGAGTTCCTCATCCACACGCGGCTTGTAATAATATCCTTCGGTAAAACCACGGCTTACAAGCTTGCACAGATTCGAATAACCGGTATTGTTCTCTGCCAGAAGAACAAGATGATAATACCTCTCTTCTCCGGGAGTCTTTTCCCTGTCCAGTCTTGAACCGGGAGCGACATAGACCTCGCATCCGATGATCGGATTGATCCCTTCGGCTTTGGCGGCTTTATAAAAATCTATGACACCATACATAACACCGTGGTCAGTTATGGCCGCGCTGTTCATTCCGAGTTCCTTGACTCTCTTTACATATTCTTTTACCTTGTTGGAGCTGTCCAAAAGCGAGAACTCCGTATGACTGTGAAGGTGAGCAAATCCCATCTTATAACTCCCAACCGGCCGTTATGACCGGACAAACCATATTAAAAACACAAGGCTGATGCAGCCTTGTGTTTACGATACATAGATCAAAGTATAGCTGTGATATAGATATCGGGATACTTGGTAAGATCCACGAACTCATCGCCACATTTTATCATGGGCTTTGATAATCTCTGCTTGTTAATGAATACTATATCGCCTTCCCTGCCATCAGAAAGCTTAACTCTGTTCAACATATATGTGTCAGCGATATTCTGCAGGAATGTCATTATCATATGTGTATCATATTTCTGCAATCCTTCACGTTCAAATGCATCTATGACCTGGAACGGTGACAGACTACCCCTGTATATACGTACTGCAGTCATGGCCTCATAAACATCAGCTATGGCAACTATCTTGGCATAATAATCCATCTGCTCATTCTTAAGCCCGAACGGATATCCACTTCCGTCTGCCTTCTCATGATGCTGCAGACATGCTTTTCTTATATGATCGTTTATATCACATCCAAGCAGGATCTTATATCCTTCAGAAGGATGCGTCTTTATGATCTTATACTCCTCATCCGTAAGCTTGGCAGGTTTTTTTATGATCTCCTCAGGAATCTTTAACTTTCCTATATCGTGAAGTACTCCGCACTCGGTGACCAGATCTATATCCTCCTTGGGAAGACCGAGCCACTTGCCGAATACGTTACAGATAAGGCCGACATTGAGACAATGAACATAAGTCATGTCATCAAATGATTTCATGTTGTGGATCATGTCAAAAACATTGACGATATCTCCGCCTGGCGGATGCAACATCTGCTGGATACTGTTCATGATACTTGTCGTATCCGGCGGCATGTTCCTTTCTACAACATCCGATAAGAATCCCTGTACTTCATTGACAGCGCTTTCGAACTGCTGCTTGAAGACCTTGTATTCTTCGGTCTGCTTAAGTCTCTCAGAATATGTTGAGGTTTCATCGTTCTTCGGTTTCTCAAGAAACTCCTCATCATCTTCCACACCTTCAATATGAACAGAGGTTATACCATAATAGGTCAGTTTCTCTATTGCTTTGTCGTTTACCTTCAGTCCCTCGGGCAGTATGAGCTGGTTCGCCTCGTTAAATACATCCGATTCAAGAACCATCCCCGGGGTTACTTTCGAAATATGTATTCTTCCCATACTTACCTCAAAAAAATAATCCACTAAATATTATAAACTAAATGAAGCACATCGTAAAGATGCGCTTCACAGTATATGACATATTAAGCAAGATACTTCTTAAGATCGTCAACCTTGTTAAGTGACTCCCAGGGAAGATTAAGATCGTTTCTTCCGAAATGTCCGTAAGCAGCAGTCTGCTTGTAGATCGGACGTCTCAGATCAAGCATCTTGATGATACCTGCAGGTCTAAGATCAAAGTTCTCTCTTACGATCTCAACGAGCTTTTCATCACTGAGTTTTCCTGTTCCGAACGTATCAACACGAACAGATGTGGGAACAGCAACACCGATAGCATATGAAAGCTGAATCTCACACTTGTCAGCAAGTCCTGCTGCTACTATATTCTTTGCAACATATCTTGCTGCATAAGCTGCCGAACGGTCTACCTTTGTGCAATCCTTTCCTGAGAAAGCTCCGCCGCCGTGACGAGCAAATCCGCCGTAGGTGTCTACTATTATCTTACGTCCTGTAAGTCCTGCATCACCGTGAGGTCCTCCGATAACGAATCTTCCTGTGGGATTGATGAAGAACTTTGTATTGTCATC